>DASQMN010000312.1:0-12545 GCA_035645475.1 Nocardioidaceae bacterium | reverse complement strand
ACTCATCACCCAGGCCGGCCAGGGCGATCAGAGCCGCCTCCGTCAGCTCGTCCGGCGTCACCTCCGCCGGTCGCCGCCCGGCTGCGGCACGGGGGACGAGGTCGTCCAGGTCGCCCACGATCGGGTAGCCGGCGCTGTGCACGGCCTGCGACATCTCGGCGCTGCGCTGCACCACCCACGCCAGCTCCTCGTCATCGAGGGCGTGCCGCACCGGCTCCAGCTTCCTCGCGAGCCGGCGTACGAGGGTCAGCTTGACCAGCTTGTCGAAACGTCGGGTGTCCAGGTGCGCCAACCGGGGGCTCAGCCTGCGCAGCAGCTCCGTGCCGACCAGTCCGACGTTCTCGTTGGCCCACTTCGCGGGAGCAGTCAGGGTGTGCGGCTGGAAGCCGACCAGACCGCCCAGCCGCTCGACCAGCAGACTCGACGGGCTCCCGGCAGCGGGCACCGTCACGACGTGCATCCGCTCCACGCCGACGTGCTCGGCCCAGGTCTCCAGCACGACGGGCAGGTCCTGGCGCAACCAGAAGCTCCGGGCGGGGTTGGTGCCGATCTGCGCCGGGTCGCGGACGGCACCGATGAAGTCGGGCCAGTCGAAGCGCCCACGGTTCTTGACGTCCTCCTGCCAGGCCGATGTCACCACTCGGGCGAGGTCGCGCGCCGTCACCACGACGTGCACGTCGGCGTCGGGAAACGACTGCACCGCGGAGCGGGCCTGCCGCGGCGTGGCCAGCGACAGGTGCTCGTCGCAGACGTACACGACCGGCGCCTCCGTGACGGGCACGGTGTCCACTGCCTCGACCAGAGCCGCCCAGGCGCCGGAGATGCGGGCGTCCCTGCCTTGCGATCGTCTCCCGAGCAGGTCCCACGCGGCGAAGATCTGGCTGGGAAACCCGGCACCGCCGGGGTACAGCACCCCCTGCTGACGCAGCGCCGCCCGGTTGGCCCGCATCAGGTGCTGCACGTACGTGGTGCCGGTCTTGTGCAGGCCGACATGCAGGAACACCTGGCGGCGGGGGTCTGGCACGTCGGTGCTCCTCAGATCTGTGGGCAGGGGCGCGAGCATTGTCCTGACCGGCTCCGAGCGCGAACAAGGCCGGGTGGCCTCGCGGGTCGTAGCATCGACAGCCCGACTCTCGAGGAGACTGCCATGAGCGCCGAGGCCTACCCGATGTTCGCCCTCTCGGAGGAGCACCGGGCGATCCGTGCGGCGGTGCGCGCGGTCTGCGATGACAAGGTCGCCCCGCACGCTGCGGAGGTCGACGAGGCGAGTGAGTTCCCGCAGGCCGCCTATGACGCCCTGCGTGCCGCGGACTTCCATGCGCCACACATACCCGAGGAGTACGACGGCGCCGGCGCCGATGCGCTGGCGACCTGCATCGTGATCGAGGAGATCGCCCGAGCCGACGCCTCCGCCTCCCTCATCCCAGGCGTCAACAAGCTCGGAACACTGCCGCTGCTGCTGGCGGCCTCCCCGGAGCTCAGGTCGGCGTACCTGCCGCAGGTCGCGCGCGGTGAGGCGATGTTCTCCTACTGCCTGTCCGAGCCCGATTCAGGCTCCGACGCCGGCAGCATGAAGACGAAGGCGGTGGCCGACGGCGACTCCTACGTGCTCGACGGCGTCAAGCGGTGGATCACCAACGCGGGAGTCTCCGACTACTACACCGTTCTCGCCGTGACCGACCCCAGCGCTCGGACCAAGGGCATCTCGGCGTTCGTGGTCGAGAAGATCGACCCGGGCGTGTCCTTCGGGGCGCCGGAGAAGAAGCTCGGCATCAAGGGCTCACCGACTCGTGAGGTCTATCTCGACCATGTGCGCATCCCCGCCTCGCGGATGATCGGCCCTCCGGGCACCGGCTTCCGCACCGCCATGCAGACCCTCGACCACACGCGCGTGACCATCGCCGCCCAGGCGGTGGGCATCGCCCAAGGCGCCCTCGACTACGCCCTGGGGTACGTGCAGCAGCGCCAGCAGTTCGGCAAGGCGATCGCCGAGTTCCAAGGACTGCAGTTCATGCTCGCCGACATGGGCATGAAGATCGAAGCCGCTCGACAGCTCACCTATGCCGCCGCCGGGCGCTCTGAGCGCAACGACTCGGACCTGACCTTCTTCGGAGCCGCCGCCAAGGCTTACGCCTCCGATGTCGCCATGGCGGTCACCACGGACGCCGTTCAGCTTCTCGGCGGGTACGGCTACACCCGCGACTACCCCGTCGAGCGGATGATGCGCGACGCGAAGATCACCCAGATCTACGAGGGCACCAACCAGGTGCAGCGCATCGTGATGGCCCGTCAGCTGCTGGCGGGTGTGCAGAGCCAGCTCTGAGGTCGATGCCGGGAAGTGGCGTGGCGCCTGCTCGTGCTGAGAAGGTTCGCGGATGGCTGAGATCTCGAGGAAGCCGTCCTCCGAGCGAGCCGGCGGCCCGCCGGTCTTTTTGCACATCGGCCTACCCAAGACGGGTACCTCCTACCTGCAGGGCGCCCTGAGCAGCAGCCGGGAGCGGCTCGCGGCGGAGGGGGTCCTGGTCCCGGGCGACCGGCGCAATGCGCACACGCTGGAAGTGTGGGACCTCTTCGGCCGTCGACCGCGCGGGGCTGAGCAGTCGAATGTCACCGGTGCGTGGGACGCCATGGTGGCCGCCGTATCCGGCTGGAGTGGCTCGCACGCCGTCATATCCTCCGAGCTGCTGTCCTCCGCCAACGACCGTCAGGTGCGGCGTACGGTGCGCTCCTTCGGCTCGGCGGAGGTGCATGTCGTCGTTACGGTGCGCGATCTGGCCCGGGTGGTTCCGGCGACGTGGCAGCAGGAGCTGACCAAGGGGCGACTGTGGTCGTGGGAGGACTACGTGGCCGCGGTCCGGAACCCGGAGTCCGGCCCGGCGACAGCCGGTCTGGCCTTCTGGCTGCGACAGGACCTGGAGCGTGTGCTGGACGCGTGGGAGGCGCACCTCCCCCGCGAACGCATCCATCTGGTGACTGTCCCGCCTGCCGGCAGCCCTCCGGATCTGCTCATGGCGCGGTTCGCCGAGGCCGTACGGATCGATCCGGACTGGCTGGACCTCGGCAAGCCGTCCACCGGCAACACCTCCGTCGGCCTGGTCGAGGCCGAAGTGCTCCGACAGCTCAACCTCGGTCTGGGTGGGCGGCTCAACGAGCGGCAGTACACCCGGGTCGTGCAGTACGCGGTCAAGCCGGCATTGCAGCGGCAGCCGAACGACACGCCGATCGCCTTGTCCACCGACGACCGCACCTGGGTGGAGGAGAAGTCCAGCGCCTTGGTGGCGACGCTGAGGACGCGTCGGCATCAGGTCATCGGCGACCTGGACGACCTGATCCCCTCGCCCGCCGCCGACACCTCCGGGCCGACCTCCACCGACCTTCCACCCGACCAGCTCGCCACTGCTGCCCTGGCGGCCCTGGTCAGCGTGGCGGAGGCGTACGCAGACTTCTGGTGGCGCGCACGCCGGGCCGATCCGGCCTCCGACGCCGGGGCGAAGTCGCGGCTGTCCAGCTGGGCCCGCGCCGTGGCGTTCCGCTCCCGAGCCGAGGCCCTGGACCGGGCTGACCGCAGCCCACTGCTGCACCGGGCCGCGCTCCTGTACACGCGTGGTCCGAAGGCCCGCACCAAGCGACCCTGACCTTCGCTGGCCCGGTTCACGCGCCCGAGCGGCACATCTCCTTGGTGATGTCGTCGGTGCTGTCGTTGGCCACGGCCTCGAACATCGCCGGGGCGAGCTCGGGGTCCCACTCCAGCGACGACGTCGTCGTCGTCACCGGCACGGTGCAGGACAGGCCGTTGCTCTGGATCCGCGACATGGTCCACGCGAAGCGCGCCATGGAGATCGGGCCGACGTTGTCACCGATGGTGACGGAGGACGCGCCGGATGACAGCACCTGCCAGTACCGCCACGGGTTGAGCACGGTGGAGGGCGAAGCCGCCTTGGAGCCGATCGAGGAGATCACGGCCCGCTGGTTCTGCACCCGGGTGAGGTCCTGCATCGCGAAGCTCTTGCGGGTGCGCGCGAAACCCAGCGCGGTCGCACCGTTCGCCGGCTGGCATCCCTTGGTCAGCTCCAGGCCGGCGAGCGGGTCGTCGATCGCCTCCTTCGGGCAGATCTCGATCCCGCCCAGGGCGTCGACCACGTTGACGAAGCCTCCGAAGCCCACTTCGACGTAGTCGTCGACGCGGATGCCGGTGTTGGCTTCGATGGTCTCCACGAGCAGCTCCGGGCCGCCGTCCTCGTACGCCTGGCTGTTGTAGGCGGTGTTGATCTTGTCGCTGCCATGACCGGGGATGTCGACGGGTGAGTCCCGCGGTATCGACAGCAGCAGCGGCTGTCCCTCGCCCACGTGCAGGAGCAGAATGGTGTCGGTGCGGCTGCCGATGTCGCCTGGACCTGTGGACAGCTGCTCGCGCTCCTCGTCGCTGAGGTCGTCGCGGCTGTCCGAGCCCACCAGCAGGTAGGTGGTGCCGCCCTGGTCACCTGGCCGCTCGCCGTCGGGCTCGGCGTCGACCCGGTCGATGCGGGACCAGGCGTACACCGGCACGGCGATCAGGAACAGCAGCCACAGCGCCAGCAGCACAGCCACGATGCGCCCCCATCGCACCTTCCTGACGCGGCCCGACGTCCGTGTCGAGCCAGCGGCCGTCCGAGCCGGCGCAGTGGGCATGGCGCCCGACCTTCCGGTGCTGCGCGACATGCCGGGCGGTGGCAGCTGCATCGGTGGGAGGGTGTTGCCCGGAGCACGGCCCGCCCCTGGTCCGGTGACGACCCGTTGGGTGCCGTCGGCGGGCGTCGGAGCAGGCGTCCGGACCGGCTGGGTGCGGTCCGGGTCCACTGCCTGGGGGCGGTTCAGGTCGACTGCCTGGGTGCGGTCCGGGTCGACGTCGTCCCGCGTCTTGTCAGCGCTCGACCCGTACAGCCACGAGTAGTCGGAGTCGTCGGACGAGCTGCCGGAGGAGGGACGATCAGGCATGCCGCGACGCTACCGGAGCACCGGGCGACTACCTGGTGCTCGACTCGCTCGCCGGCACACCGGCCTCGGACGATGCATCCCTCGCTAGGCTCCCCGCCGATGACGGACCTTCCTCCCGCGGACCCGGCCACCAGCGCGACCGCCCCGAGAGTGGTCGCGGTCGTGGTGACCTGGAACCGTCGCGAGCTCCTGAGCGAGGCGCTGGCAGCGGTCAGCAGCCAGCAGCCTCCGCCGCACGCCGTGGTGGTCGTCGACAACGCCTCGACCGACGGCTCGGCCGCGCTGGTCGCCGAGCGGCACCCGGAGACGGACCTCGTACGGCTGGAGGTCAACGTGGGAGGTGCCGGAGGGTTCGCCGCCGGCATCGACCGAGCGCTGACCGCGCATACGGCCGACCTGGTCTGGCTGCTGGACGACGACACCGTGCCCGAAGCCGGAGCCCTGGATGCCCTGCTCGACGCCCGCCAGCGGCACCCAGGCTCGACCCCGACCCTGCTGGCCAGCCGGGTGGTGTGGACCGACGGGCGTGACCACCCGATGAACACCCCGCGCCGCAAGCCGTTCGCCGGTCGCACCGAGGTCGCCGCGGCTGCTCAGGTCGGCTGCCTGCCCATCCGGTCGGCCTCGTTCGTCTCTGTGCTCGTCGACGCCCACGCGGTACGTGACCGCGGGCTGCCGCTGGCTGCCTACTTCCTGTGGAACGACGACTTCGAGTTCACCACCCGGCTGCTGCGCGGTCGCGTCGGACTGTGGTGCCCGGCCAGCCGGGTCGTGCACAAGACCCGCACCTTCGGTGCCACCGACGCCGACCCTGGCGAACGGTTCGCGTACGAGGTGCGCAACAAGGTGTGGCTGTTCGGGCGCAGCAGCGGGCTGGCTCCCGCCGAGCGGGTGCTCTACGCCGGCTCGACGCTGCGCCGGTGGGGCCGCACCATCGCCCGCTCCCGCCAGCGAGGAGTCCTCGCCCGCGCCGGCCTGCACGGCCTGGTGCTGGCGCTGCGCACCGGCCCCGAGCCCACCGCGGACGTTCTCGCCGCCGCCGGGTACGCCACCACAACGGCTCCGGCCGCTCGCTCCCGACCAGGGGCTCCCCGTGCCTGAGCCGCTGCGCTTCAGCCTGTTGCTGCCGGTCTACCGCGGGGATCGTGCCGACTTCTTGCGGCAGGCCTTCAACAGCGCGGTGGTCGACCAGACCCGTCGCCCCGCCGAAGTGCTCGTCGTGCAGGACGGCCCGGTGGGAGCCGACCTCGGCGCGGTGCTCGACGAGCTGGAGCAGACCTCACCGGTGCCGGTGCGGCGGCTGGTGCTCGAGCACAACTCCGGGCTCGGCCCCGCCCTGGACGCCGGGCTGGCTGCCTGCGCCCACGACGTCGTGGCGCGCATGGACGCCGACGACATCTGTGTACCCCACCGCTTCGAGCGTCAGCTGCCGCTGCTGGAGGCGGGCGCCGACATCGTCGGCTCGGCGCTGATGGAGTTCGTGGACGACGTGGACGACGTCGTCGAGGTGCGCATCCCGCCGCTGACACCGGAGTGGATCCGCTCGGCCAGCCTGTTCCGCGACCCGTTCAACCACCCCACGGTGGTCTACCGGCGACAGGCCGTGCAGCATGCCGGCGGATACCAGGACCTGCCCCTGATGGAGGACTACCTGCTGTTCGCGCGGATGCTCGCCAACGGGGCCTCGCCGGCCAACCTGGCCGAGCCGCTCGTCTACTACCGCATCGGCGCCGGCGCGTATGCTCGTCGTGGCGGCTGGGCCATGCTGACCTCGGAGCTGGCACTGCAACGCCGCTTCCGTGAGCTGGGCCTGACCTCCCGCCGCCAGTACGTGCGCAACGTGCTCGTACGAGGCGGGTATCGTTTGGTGCCCCAGCCCGTGCGGCAAGTGGCGTACCGTCGTCTCATCGCCCGGCGCGGTGTCGCGGAGCGTGTCCAGAAGGACGCTCGTTAGGCTTGAGCAGGCCTGCAGTGACGTGCGCCGAACGGTTCTCTCGTGTCGCCGCCCGGTCAACAGCACCATCAGCACGCGCGAACGCCAGCAGACCGCCGACGGGCAGCCCGAGGAGCAACCAGCACTGTGAACCCTGATCTTGTCGTGGTCGGCACCGGCCTGTTCGGCCTGACGGTCGCGGAGCGGTGCGCATCCGACCTCGGTCTGCGGGTGCTCATGCTCGACCGGCGCTCCCATCTGGGAGGCAACGCGTACTCCGAGCTCGACCCCGACACCGGCATCGAGGTGCATCAGTACGGCGCGCACCTCTTCCACACCTCCAACACGCGGGTGTGGGAGTACGTCAACCGGTTCACCAGCTTCACCAGCTACCAGCACAAGGTCTTCACCAACTACCGCGGCCAGATCTACTCGATGCCGATCAACCTGGCGACGATCTGCTCCTACACCGGCCGAGCGATGACACCCGACGAGGCGCGCGCGCTGGTGGCAGAGCAGGCGGGGGAGATCGACGCGGCGAACGCCCGCAACCTGGAGGAGAAGGGCATCTCGCTGATCGGGCGCCCGCTTTACGAGGCGTTCATCCGCGGCTACACCGCCAAGCAGTGGCAGACCGACCCGCGGGACCTGCCGCCGGAGATCATCAACCGTCTCCCGGTGCGTTACAACTTCGACAACCGATACTTCAACGACACCTACGAGGGCCTGCCCACCGACGGCTACACCGCGTGGCTGACCCGGATGGCCGACTCCGACAAGATCGAGGTACGGCTGGACACCGACTTCTTCGACCTGCGCGAGGACCTGGTGGGCAACGTGCCGATCGTGTTCACCGGCCCCGTCGACCAGTACTTCGACTACGCCGCCGGTGACCTGTCGTGGCGCACCATCGACTTCGACTACGAGGTCAAGCCGGTCGGGGACTTCCAGGGCACCTCGGTCATGAACTACGCCGACGAGGACGTGCCGTACACGCGCATCATCGAGCCGCGGCACTTCCATCCCGAGCGCGACTACCCGAGCGACAAGACGGTCGTGATGCGGGAGTTCAGCCGCTTCGCCGAGAAGGGTGACGAGCCCTACTACCCGATCAACACCGCCGAGGACCGCGAGCGGCTGCTCACGTACCGCGACCTGGCCCGCAAGGAGGACCAGGTGCTGTTCGGCGGGCGGCTGGGCACGTACAAGTACCTGGACATGCACATGGCGATCGGGTCCGCCCTGTCGGTGTACGACAACAAGATCCGGCCCCACTTCGCGGGCGGCGAAGAGTTCAGCAGCGGAGGAGTCGACGCATGACAACCCGTCTCGCAGGCGAGGCCACTGACGCGTCGAGTGCTACGGCGATGCGGGTCCTGCAACGCATCGTGCTGCCTCGTGACCGCGACCTCGACGTGCTCCCGTTGTACGTCGACTCCGGTGCAGCAGCCGCGAACCCGCGTGCCCATCCCGACGACGACGAGGGAGTGCTGCCGGTCGCGGGCTCGGAGACCAGCAGCACGCAGCACCCGGAGAACATCATCGACCGGTTCCGCCTGCGGATCCCCGGCGACACCCGGGTGTCCTTCGCCACCTACTTCAACGCCTTCCCGGCGAGCTACTGGCGGATGTGGAGCATCCTCGACGCGGTGACCCTGCGGGTGCGGCTGTCCGGCAGCGGCACCGTCGTCGTCTACCGCTCGACCTCCGACGGCCGCTCGCAGCGGGTCGCCTCCGCCGGCACCGAGACGGTCGGCGACGCGCTCGACACCACGACCGTCGTTGACTCAGTCGCCGGTGGCGGCGGCGGCGAGGAGTTCTCGTTCACGCTGCCGCTCAAGCCCTTCGGTGACGGTGGCTGGTACTGGTTCGACGTGACCGCCGGCAACGAGGCCGCCGTCGTCGAAGAGGCGTACTGGGCCGGTGAGGTGCCGATCGAGCGGGCCGCAGCGGGCACCGCGACGGTCGGCATCACCGTGATCCGGCCCGACTCGTGCGTGCCCCTGCTCGGCCAGCTCGCCGAGGACCCCGACGTCCTGAAGGTGATCGACGAGGTGATCGTCGTCGACCAGGGCAACAGCCGGGTCGTCGACGAGCCGGAGTACCCCGCCATCGACCAGGCGATGGGCGGCAAGCTGCGCGTCCTCGAACAGGGCAACATCGGCGGCTCGGGCGGTTTCGCTCGCGCGCAGTACGAGACTGTCATGGCCGGACGCAGCGACTACGTGCTGCTGCTCGACGACGACATCGTCGCCGAGCCGGAGAGCATCCTGCGTGCCGTCACCTTCGCCGATCTCGCCAGCACGCCGACGGTGGTTGGCGGGCACATGTTCAGCCTGTTCTCCCGCTCCCAGCTGCACAGCTTCGGCGAGACCATCAACCTCTGGCGGTTCTGGTGGGGCCCGGCGGAGCGCGTACGGCCCGAGCACGACCTGGCTCGGCGCAACCTGCGCCACACCCCGTGGTTGCACCAACGCGTCGACGTCGACTTCAACGGCTGGTGGATGTGCCTGATCCCCCGCGTCGTGCTGGAGGAGGTCGGCCTGGGGCTGCCGCTGTTCATCAAGTGGGACGACGCCGAGTTCGGTGTGCGCGCCGCTGCCGCCGGCTATCCCACCGTCTCGATGCCAGGAGTCGCCGTCTGGCACGTGCCGTGGAGCGACAAGAACGACGCGCTGGACTGGCAGGCGTACTTCCACCAGCGCAACCGCACCGTCAGTGCGCTGCTCCACTCGCCGTACGACCGCGGAGGTCGCATGGTGCGCGAGAGCTTCAACCATCAGGTCAAGCACCTGCTGGCCATGCAGTACTCCGTCGCGGAGCTGCGCATCAAGGCGCTCGAGGACATCCTGGAGGGACCTCAGCACCTGCACGCCCAGCTCGTGGAGGCGCTGCCGACGGTGCGGGCCATGCAGGCCCGGCATCCGGACGCCCAGGCGAAGCCGCACCCGCAGGAGTTCCCGCAGGTCAAGGCCAAGCCGCCGCGACGTGGCAAGACGCCGACCGCGCCGACGGGCATGGCGGGCCACGTGCTTGCTGCCCTCACCGGGTCGGTCCGTCAGACACTGCCGGTCCCGGCCACCGCCAGGCACAATCCCGAGGCCCGCGTGCCTGCGCGCGACGCCCGCTGGTGGCGGCTGGCTCAGCTCAACTCAGCAGTGGTGTCGACCACCGACGGCACCGCGGCCACCTGGTACCGCCGGGATCCGATGCTGTTCCGGCAGCTGCTGGCCCGATCGGTCGCGGTGCACGAGCGCTTCGCGAAGGAGTGGCCGCGGCTGGCGCGGGCCTACCGCGAGGCGCTGCCCGAGATCACCTCCCCGCAGGCCTGGGAGCGTACGTTCGCGTCGGCCCGGTCGGCTGACACCGCCCCGGCTCCGGCCGACGCCGTGCCCGTCAGCGGTCTGGTGGACGACGCCACCGCGGCCCCCGCGACGGAGTACCAGGCGGAGCACCAGGACGCACCTCAGGGGCCTGGCGGATGACCGGCTCGGCGACTCTCGAGCGCGACGCGTCCGGACACCCGCACGGCGAGCTGCGTCCACCGCGCGACACCACCGGCCTCGCCGGTGTCTTCCGACGTCGCTACCTGCTCCGCCTGCTCGTGCGCAAAGAGCTGCGGGTGCGCTACCGGTCGTCGGTGCTCGGCATGTTCTGGTCCTACGGCAAGCCCACGACGCGGTTCTTCACGTACTTCATCGTCCTCGGTGTGATCCTCGGCTTCACCCGCAACACCCCCAACTTCGCGCTGCACATCTTCGCCGGGATGATCGTCGTGCACGCGTTCACCGAGACGCTCGGCGCCGGTACCAAGTCGGTCATCAAGAACAAGTCACTCGTGCGAAAGATGAACGTCCCTCGGGAGATGTTCCCGGTGGCATCGCTGCTGGTCACGCTGTACCACATGGTGCCGCAGTACGTCGTGATGGGCATCGTGCTGGTGTTCACGGGCTGGCGGCCCGACGCCACCGCACTGGCCGCCGGTCTGATGAGCATCGTGCTCATCGTCCTGCTGTCGCTCGCGGTGGGACTGGCCTGCAGTGCGCTCAGTGTCTTCTTCAGGGACTTCGCCAACCTGATCGAGCTGCTCAGCATGCTGGTGACCTGGTCGACACCGATGATTTACACCTTCGAGAGGGTCGCCCGTGTCGGCGACAACGCGTGGTTCAACGAGGTCTACCTGGCCAATCCGGTGACCGAGGCGGTGCTGCTCAGCCAGCGCTGCTTCTGGATCCCGAGCCTGCCCCCCGACGAGGTGAGACCGCTCTTCATGCCTGACCACCTCTTCACTCGCGGCTTCATCATGATCGGCATCTCGCTGGTGCTGGTCTACCTCGCCCAGCTGCTGTTCACCCGACTGGAGAGCAACTTCGCGGAGCACCTGTGAGCACCGCGGTCGTCGTTGACTCGGTGTCCAAGCAGTTCAGCCTGTACGACACGCGCACGCTCAAGGACCGGGCCATCGCGATGGCCCGCCGCCAGCCGGTGCAGCACAAGTTCTTCGCCCTCGACAACGTGAGCTTCACCGTCGAGGAAGGCGAGTCGGTCGGGCTGATGGGGCTGAACGGCTCCGGCAAGTCCACGCTGTTGAAGATCATCTCGGGCGTTCTCAAGCCCAACTCCGGGGAGGTGCTCGTACGCGGCCGTGTCGCCGGACTGATCGAGCTGAGTGCAGGCTTCCAGGGAGCGCTCACCGGGCGCGAGAACATCTATCTCAACGGCGCCATCATGGGCATGGAGCAGGACGAGATCGAGAAGAAGTTCGACCGCATCGTCGACTTCTCCGGCATCGAGAAGTTTCTCGACACACCAGTGGGCCGCTACTCCTCCGGCATGTACGCGCGGCTCGGTTTCTCCATCGCGGTGGAGGCCGAGTCGGAGATCTTCATCATCGACGAGGTCCTCGCCGTGGGCGACCCGCCGTTCAAGAAGAAGTGCCTCAAGCGCATCGCGGAGATCCGCGAGGAGGGCCGCACGATCCTCTTCGTCAGCCACAACACCGCCCAGGTCAAGAAGGTCTGCGACCGCGCCGTCGTGCTCACCAAGGGCCAGCTGACCTTCGACGGCTCCGTGCCCGACGCCATCCACCACCTCAAGTACGACGAGGACGGGGACGACGAGGACGGCGAGGGCGGGGAGTTCTGACCGAAAGGCTGATTCCGGTGCATTCGTCCGGGCGCTGAGAGGACTGCTGGAAAACTCGGGCTGCGGGACCACCCGCTCGGTCCCGAGGAGCACTCCGCATGCCCGTCGTCTTCCGCAACACCCGAAGGTCGTTCACTGCCCTGGTTCTCGCGCTGGGCATGGGCCTCCCCGGACAGGCTGCCGGCGCCGCGCAGGTCGACTCGTCCGGCGCGGAGGACCCGCCTCCTGCGTCCGGTCGACTCGGCTCGGCTGAGGGCATCCAGCGGGTCGCCCCGACGGTGGTTCGCTACCGCCTGCCGGCCCAGGGAGGCGCGGACCGCCCTACGCCGCGATCGACGCACAGTGCAGCGGGTGCGATCCCCGCGGTCTTCGACGCTGTTCCGGTGCACGGCTACGGCGCGCTCGGCGTCACCTGGACCGGGTCACGGCCTGCCGGCCTGTCCATCGAGGTCCGCACCCGCGACACCGGTCGGTGGACGCCCTGGCGGCCGGT
>DASQMN010000311.1:0-7797 GCA_035645475.1 Nocardioidaceae bacterium | reverse complement strand
CACCGAGCACGAGCTCGGCCTCGATCCGGGGCTGGTCAAGGACGGCGTGGAGAAGCACCTGCAGGAGCTGCTGGCGGCGCACCCCGGCACGCTCGCGGACGGTCTCACGCTCGTGCGCCGGGAGTACCCCACCGCGATCGGCCCGGTCGACCTGCTCTGCCGCGACTCTGCCGGTCGTACGGTCGCCGTGGAGATCAAGCGCCGTGGCGAGATAGACGGGGTCGAGCAGCTCACCCGCTACCTGCACCTGCTCGACCGGGACCCGCTGCTGACCCCGGTACGGGGGGTACTGGCAGCGCAGGAGATCAAGCCGCAGGCCCGTGCCCTGGCCGGTGACCGCGGCATCGCCTGCGTGACCGTGGACTACGACGCGCTGCGGGGCATCGACGACCCGTCGCTGCGACTCTTCTAGGGCTGCTCGGACACCAGGCTGCGCCGTCTACGGTGGCTGGCCATGAGCACGCCACGCTGGTTCAGCGACACCAAGCCCGAGCATTCCCGCTGGTACGTGGAGCGCTTCCGGCGGATGGCTCGCGAGGGAGCCGACCTGGCAGGTGAAGCTCGCCTGGTCGACGCGATGGTGGGCCGAGGGTCACGCATCCTGGACGCCGGCTGTGGCCCTGGCCGGGTCGGCGCCGAGCTGCACGCCCGCGGCCACAAGGTGTTGGGAGTCGACGTCGACCCGGAGCTGATCGCCGCGGCGGGCGTCGACCACCCCGGCCCGACCTGGGTCACCGCCGACCTGTCCGATCTGGACCTGCGCGAACTGGGTCACCCCGAGCCCTTCGACGCAGCTGTCGTAGCGGGCAACGTCTTGACCTTCGTGGCCCCCGGTACCGAGCAAGCCGTCCTCACCCGGCTGCTCGCGCATCTGCGCCCCGACGGCTTCGCCGTGGTGGGGTTCGGTACCGACCGCGGATATCCGCTGGCCGACTTCGACCTCGACTGGGCCGCGGCCGGGTTCCGCTTGGAGCACCGCTTCGCCACCTGGGACCTGCGCCCCTATCAGCCCGGTGCCGACTTCGCGGTCACCGTGCTGCGCCGGCCCGACTGACGTCACGCTCGCAGCGAGTCGACCAGGGCAGTCACCTCACGCCCGCAGCCCCAGCTGAGCGTCACCCCGGAGCCCCCATGGCCGTAGCAGTGCACGACCGGGGCCGCGCCGGAGCGTTCCTCCAGCTCCAGGCGCACGGCCGGCCGAGCCGGACGCAGGCCCACGCGCGCCGCCACCACCTGCGCCTGACGCAGCTCCGGCACCAGCCGGGTCGCCCGCTCCAGCAGCCGTGCCGTCACCTCGGGGTCGGCCGTGGTGTCCCACCGGCCGGATTCAGCCGTGCCGCCCACGACCACGTCGTGCTCACGCGGGACGATGTAGGTCATGGCACTGCCGTCGGCGAGTGCCCCCTCGTCCAGCCATACCCGCTCCACCGTTACCCCGGCCAGGCGCACCACCTGCCCGCGCACAGGCGTCAGGGTGGTGTCGCCGGTCAGGGACCTAGCCGCGAGCCCCGACGCGTTGACCACCGCGTCACCACCTCCCGGCAGTGCCGACAGGGCGGCCCGGGTCAGCGTGCCGCCGGCTGACGTGAGCCGTCCTGCGAGGTACGGGAGATAGACCGACGTGTCGGCGACCGGAGCGGTGAACTCCCAGCCGGCGACGTACCCGGTGGGCAGGTCGACCGCCGCGTGCAGGGACGGCAGCAACGAGGCCCACGCCGGGTCGGGCTCGACCCGGTGGAGCAGCTGCACCGACTCCCGCTGACGGACACCTGCTGCCGGTGTCGTCGCAGCCAGCCGGTCCAGATGCTGGTAGGTCTCGGCGGCCCAGGTCAGCACGCGTTCGCGCGGGGCCGCGAGGTACGGATACCACCAGCCCGCGGCGACTGCGGACGTCGTCTCCCGCGGCAGGTCACGGGCCAGGACGGCTACCTCGTGGCCAGCCTCTGCCAGCTGCACAGCGCAGGACAGACCCACCACGCCGGCACCCACCACGACAACGCGCACGAGGTCAGTGTGCCCCGCCGGCTGTGATCCTCAGTCCGCGCCGGCGACGCGTGGTGCGGTGGGGTCGGTCCCCCCGGTGCTCATCTCTCGAGACACCCAGTCCTCGATCGCCTCGACGTCCCTGCTCGCACGACTGACCACCGTGAGGAGGTCGCTCATCCGGGCGATCTCCTCCACCTGCTCCTTGATGAACCACTGCATGAACTGGTCGGAGGCGAAGTCGAGCTCCGCTCGGGCGATGCCGGTCAGCTCGTTGATCTGGGTGGTGACCCGTCTCTCCTGCTCCAGCGCCAGCCGTACCGGGGCGATGACGTCGTCGAACGCGCTCTTCGGAGCAGCGATCCCGGGCACCGAGATGTGTGCGTCGGCGTCCAGGAGGTACTGCACCATCATCATCGCGTGGTCTCGCTCCTCGAGCGCCTGCCGGTAGAACAGCGCTGCCATCTGCGGCATGGTCAGCGCGTCGTAGTAGATCGCGCACGCGACGTACTGCTGCGAGGCGGCGAACTCGTGACCGATCTGCTCGTTGAGCCGGTCGACGAAGGCGGGCGACGCCATGCGACTTCCTCCCCAGGTTAGGACTGCCTTACCTTACGGGTACGCTGCCGCCATGGCGAAGGCCAAGACCAAGTCAGCCAAGGGCAAGGCCGGCAAGCAGGGCAAGGCGGACAAGCAGGGCGAGGACCCAGCCGCTCGACGGCGCGTACCCAAGAAGAAGTGTTGCGTGTCCTCCACCCGGTGCGAGCGCTGCCCCCTGCGCATGCTCAAGGACGGCACCCTTCCGCCCGGCTACACGGTGAAGAAGCGCCGTCTCGTCGCGCTACCCGACGCGGCCTGAGGTTCGTTGCCCCGACCGCGACCCGCGACCCCGACCACGACGCCCGGCCCGTCATGCCCGGTCACTGCTCGGTTCCGCTCCTGGTCGTGCGGCCCACGGCAGCTCCTCCCCGGAGCGCACCACCACCAGCCGGTCGCCCGCCAGCAGCTGGGTCACCCCGGGGTCGAAGAATCGGTTGACGACCCCGTCGCGCACCACGGCGATCACCTGATCACCGCAGGACTGGGGTGTCTTGCCGACCTCGCGCGGCTGCACGTCTCGCTCGGCGACCTCCAGCCCGCTGCCGGTGCTGAGCAGATCCTCCAGCACGCCCCCGAGCGCCGGGCTCACCGACGACAGCCCGAGCATGCGCCCCACCGATTCCGACGAGGTCACCACCGAGTTCGCGCCGCTCTGGCGCAGCAGCGGGACGTTCTGCTCCTCCCGCACGGCTACCACGATCTGCGCCGTGGGATTGGCCGCCCGGGCGGTCAGCGTGATGAGCACGGCGGCGTCATCGCGGTCGGCGGTGATGATCGCCTTTGCTGCCCTGTCCATGCCGCCGCGCAGCAGGACGTCGCGACGGGTACCGTCGCCGTCCACGACGGCGTACCCGTCCTCCCGCGCGTCCGCGACAGCGACCGGCAGGTTGTCGATCACCACGATCTGGTCGGCCGGGACACCGTTGTCTCGCAGCGTCTGAGCCGCACTTCGGCCCTTCGTGCCGTATCCGACGACGACGACATGATCGCGCATGCGCTTCCTCCAGCGTTCTGTGCGCCACTGCCGTGCGCCCTGGCCAGCGAGCACCTCCAAGGTGGTGCCGACCAGGACGATCAGGAACAGGATTCTCATCGGGGTGATCACGAGCGCGTTGAACAGCCGGGCGCCCGACGTGACCGGGACGATGTCGCCATAGCCGGTCGTGGTGATGGTGACAGTCGAGTAGTAGACCGCGTCGATGAGGCCGACTCTGCCGTCCGCGTTGTTGTCGATGTAGGCGTCGCGGTCGAGGTAGACCAGCGCCACCACGGCCGCGAGCAGGGAGAGGCCGATGACCAGCCGGGCCTGCAAGGCTCGCCACGGGGACGTGGCACGCGTCGGCAGCAGAACGCGTGGGGAGTCGGCCACGGCCAGACTCTAGGCACACGCAGGGCCGAGTCGCACGCAGCGCCCCGTGCCGGCGCGCTCGTGTCACGTCTGGTCTGGACCGGTCAGTCCTTACACGCAGCGCCAGTGGCTCCGGCGGCACGTCGGCTGCACGTGCGCGGCTCGCATTCGTCGCCGTCTCGGGTGACACTGGGAGCATGCTCGCGACTGCGGCTCTAGCCGTGCCCGGAAGTCGTGTTGTCGCCATCCCGATACCGACCAGCGGCACCTCGGCTGCCGACTACTTCCTCCTTCCCCTGTTCGGCCTGCTGGCCATCGGACTGCTGGCTCTGGTGCTGCGCTGGTCGCATCAGCCTGGCAAGGACGATCGCAGCCGCAGCGGCGCCGCGATCGGGGACCAGGGACTGCTGGTGCCGGTCGTGAGCGTGCCGGACGCGGAGCGCGCCCGCGAGCTCGCCGGGCGACTGGGCCAGATCGGTATTCGTGCCACTGTCTCGCTGGTTCGCAGCGAGCACCTCGTCCTCGTGTGGCCTTGGCAGGCGCAAGCCGCGCGCGACTGCCTAGCCCGCAGTCGCGACCGTTGAGCCACACCCGCGCCTAGGCTGGCGGCCATGGTCAACCTGACGCGGATCTACACCCGCACCGGCGACGAGGGCCGTACCCGCCTCGGCGACATGAGCGAGACGAGCAAGACCGACCTGCGACTGCTCGCGTACGCCGACGTGGACGAGTCCAACTCACAGATCGGCTACGCACTGGCGGTCGGTGCCGTCGAGGCTGACGTCGTCGGAGTGCTCGGCCAGGTGCAGAACGACCTCTTCGACGTGGGCGCCGATCTGAGCTGCCCCGTCGTCGCCGAGCCGGCCTTCCCTCCGCTTCGGGTGCAGCAGTCCTACATCGACCGGCTCGAGGGCTGGTGCGACGATTACAACGAGCCGCTGGAGCCGCTGCGCTCCTTCATCCTGCCCGGGGGCACCACGGCCTCGGCAGTCCTGCACGTGGCCCGCACGGTGGTGAGACGCGCGGAGCGGTCGACCTGGGCCGCCTACGACGAGCACGGCGACACCATGAACGTGCTCACGGCGCGCTACCTCAACCGCCTCAGCGACCTGCTGTTCATCCTGGCCCGTCACGCGAACCGGGCCAGCGGCGACGTGCTCTGGCGGCCCGGAGCCGCACAGACCGGCTGAGCTGCGCCGATCGGGGCGCAGCCTCATCCGACCTGGCTGGCTCCTCGCCCGGGTGGCGCTGCTTCGAGCCAGGACATCATCGCGGTGAGCGACTGTGGACTCATCGCCAGCTGCATCGGGCCGTCCCGGGTGTCGCAGTCGACCACGACGTGGCCGCTGAAGAGGGCGTACGTCTCTGACCCGTGTGGCTGACGGTGCGACCGCACGCGCAGGTACGAGCGGTCGAACACCTGCCGCGGTCGTAGCGAGAACGCGAACACGCAGAACCACTCGAGACGGTCACCGTTGTAGCGCCCGATCCCCAACGTCCATCCGCCTCCCCGCCAGCCCTCACCTGTGCCGAGGGCGACGCTGAGCTCGAAGGTGAGGCGGGTGCGGCTGATCCACCATCGACGCGCGATCAGCCACCCGACGCTGAGCACCGCCGCGGCGAACACCACCGCGGCGACGTCGACGAGCAACGGCTGATGCACCGGAGTGCCTTCTGACCCAGACCGTACGCAGCGTCGCGGTCCGAGCTGTCAGCGCGCCCGTTCGGCGGCGTTGATCAGAGCATGCGCCCGGCGAGCACGCTGGGCGGCCTCTTCGTCGTCCGCGTCGGCCGAGCTGGCCTCCTCGAGCTCCCGTCGTGCTGCTTCCACATCGATGTCGGGGCCCATCGTGGCCTCGTCGGCCAGGATCGAGATGCGGTCATGAGCCACGGACAGGAAGCCGCCGTCGATCGCTGCGACGACGTTCTCCGCGTCCACCGTGTCGACCTCCACCGCACCCGCGACGAGTACCGCGAGCATCGGCTGGTGCCCGGCGAGCACACCGACGTCGCCCTCGGTGGTACGGGCGATGATCGATGTGGCCTCCCCCGACCACACCACGCGGTCGGCGGCCACCAGTTCGACCTGCAGTGGGTCAGCCATGCTCGTCCTCTCGCTGGTGTCGGGTCACAGGCTCTTCTGGATCTCTTCCCACCTGCGGTCGACGTCCTCGAGGCCACCGCACATGAAGAAGGCCTGCTCGGCGACGTGGTCGTAGTCACCGTCGGCGATCTTGGTGAAGGCGTCGATCGTCTCGTCCAGCGGGACGGTGGAGCCCTCGATGCCGGTGAACTGCTTGGCGACGTAGGTGTTCTGGGACAGGAACCGCTGGATGCGACGGGCTCTCGAGACGACGACCTTGTCCTCCTCGGACAGCTCGTCGACACCGAGGATCGCGATGATGTCCTGCAGCTCCTTGTTGCGCTGCAGGATCTGCTTGATGCGAACCGCGGTGTTGTAGTGCTCCGCGCTGATGTAGCGAGGGTCGAGGATGCGCGAGGTCGACGTCAGCGGGTCCACGGCGGGATAGATGCCGAGCGATGCGATGTCGCGGGACAGCTCGGTGGTGGCATCGAGGTGCGCGAAGGTGGTGGCCGGCGCCGGGTCGGTGTAGTCGTCGGCCGGCACGTAGATGGCCTGCATCGAGGTGATGGAGTGGCCGCGGGTCGAGGTGATGCGCTCCTGCAGCACGCCCATCTCGTCGGCCAGTGTCGGCTGGTAGCCGACGGCGGACGGCATCCGGCCGAGCAGCGTGGACACCTCCGATCCTGCCTGGGTGAAGCGGAAGATGTTGTCGATGAAGAGCAGCACGTCCTGCTCCTGGACGTCGCGGAAGTACTCCGCCATCGTCAGCGCCGACAGCCCGACCCGAAGGCGGGCGCCAGGGGGCTCGTCCATCTGCCCGAAGACCAGTGCGGTCTGCCCCAGGACGCCGGACTCCTCCATCTCGGTGATGAGGTCGTTGCCCTCGCGGGTGCGCTCACCGACGCCGGCGAACACCGACACGCCGCCGTGGTCGCGTGCGACCCGGGCGATCATCTCCTGGATCAGCACGGTCTTGCCCACTCCGGCTCCGCCGAAGAGACCGATCTTGCCGCCCAGCACGTACGGCGTCAGCAGGTCGATGACCTTGATACCGGTCTCGAACATCTGAGTGCGGGCTTCGAGGGTGTCGAAGGCCGGGGCCTTGCGGTGGATGCCCCAGCGCTCGGTGATGTCGAGGGTCTCGCCCTCTTCGAGGTCCAGCACGTCGCCGGTGGCGTTGAAGACGTGGCCGAGGGTGACGTCGCCCACCGGTACCGAGATCGCCTCGCCGGTGTCGATGACCTGGCTGCCGCGAACCACACCGTCGGTGGGACGCATGGAGATGGTGCGGACCATGCCGTCACCGATGTGCTGGGCCACCTCGAGCGTCAGCGTCTCCTCGGTGCCTGCGATGTTGGTGGTCACCTTCAGGGCGTTGTAGATCTCCGGCATCGACTCGGCGGGGAACTCGATGTCCACGACGGGGCCGATGACGCGCGACACCCGGCCGGTGCCGCCGGACGCCGCCTGCGTGGCGGACTCGTTCAGGGTGGCGGTCATTGCTCTCTCCTCAGCTGGCGGTCGCGTCGGCCAGCGCGTTCGCGCCCCCGACGATCTCGCTGATCTCCTGCGTGATCTCCGACTGGCGGGCGTTGTTCGCCAGCCGGGTGTAGCTCTTGATCAGCTCGTCGGCGTTGTCGGTGGCCGACTTCATGGCGCGCTGGCGGGCCGCGAGTTCGCTGGCCGCTGCCATCAGCAGGGCGTTGAAGACGCGGCTCTCGACGTACTTCGGCAGCAGCGCGTCGAGCACCGCCGCCGCGCTCGGCTCGAACTCGTACAG
>DASQMN010000310.1:0-7497 GCA_035645475.1 Nocardioidaceae bacterium | reverse complement strand
ACCATGACGTGCTGCCACAGCGGCACCGGACGGTGCTCCTCGACGACGACCTCGGTGGCCCCGCGGACGGTGTCCAGCCAGTCGCCGAACTCCTCGGCGTTGCTCACGGTCGCCGACAGCGACACCAGCGCGACGTCCTCGGGCAGGTGGATGATCACCTCCTCCCACACGGCTCCTCGCGACCGGTCGGCGAGGTAGTGCACCTCGTCCATCACCACGTAGCCCAGCCCCAGCAGCGTTCGGCTGCCGGCGTACAGCATGTTGCGGAGCACCTCTGTGGTCATCACCACGACGGGAGCGTCGCCGTTGATAGCGGTGTCACCGGTCAGCAGCCCCACCGCGGCCGAGCCGTGCCGGTCCACGAGATCGGCGTACTTCTGGTTGGACAGCGCCTTGATCGGCGTGGTGTAGAAGCACTTGCGCCCCTGCGCCAGGGCGAGGTGGACGGCGAACTCGCCGACGATCGTCTTGCCTGACCCGGTTGGCGCGGCCACCAGGACGCCATGGCCGTCCTCCACGGCTTGGCAGGCCTGCACCTGGAAGTCGTCGAAGCCGAACTCGTAGCCGGCGCGGAACTCGACGAGCTGCGGGTACGCCTGGTCGGCCCGGAACCGGGCATAGCGCTGCGCCGGAGATCCCGGTGAGGACATGGCGCTCAGCCTACGGTCCCGGCCGGAACCGGATGCTTCGGCTCGGAATCCGTCCATGCCGCCGGCGCGGGGATGGCCGGGTTCGGTACGTCAGAGCCGGATGTGCACGCTGACTCTGCTGGGCGCGATCCCGATGGCTTTGGCAAAGCGCCGCAGGGCCGTGCACACCAGGTCGACGTCCATGCTGGTCGAGGGCACCGCGAGAGCGTACGACCCCGGCGTCGGCTCGTCCGCCGACAGCACCGCCACCTGCGAGTACGTCCACGCCTGGTGAACGGAGGTGCGAACCGTGGGCGAGACGACGGGCTGGGGGAAGGCGGTGTCTGCGCCGAGCACCAGCAGCGGCAGGCGAAGATCGTCGGTCGCGGACAGGATGCCGGGGCAACGCGGACCACCGATGGAGGCGTCCGTCCGCCACGTCAGCTCGTACTCCCCCAGCCACTCAGGCAGGTCGAAGGGATCAGCGACGTGCCAGGCGGACGCTTCAGCGTCCATCGTCGAGCGGACGGGCGTCCGGGTCGTCGAAGTCATCGAAGTCGTCGACGTCGTCGGGGTCATCCAGAGGTTGCGACGGACCGAGCGGGGACACCTCGTCGTCGTCCCAGGCGTCGTAGGCGCCCTCGGGGTTTCGGGCCCGGCGGCGCCGGTCGACCAGCCGGGCGATGATCTCGCTGATGAAGAACAGCAACGTCATCGGCAGCGCCAGGAAGAGCATGCTGACCGGGTCGGTGGACGGGGTCGCGATCGCGGCGAAGATGAAGGTGCCGATGATGATCCAGGGCCGGTGCTCGCCGAGCTGTCGACCGCTCACCACACCGGCGAGGTTCAGCAGGATCACGAAGAGCGGGATCTCGAAGGCGACACCGAAGACCAGCAGCATCCGGAGCACGAAGGACAGGTAGCCCGACAGCTCCACCAGGTTCGAGACCTCGTCGGGCGTGAAGCTGATAAGGATGTTGATGCCCTTGGGCAGCACGTAGTAGCCGATCAGCACCCCGGTGATGAACAGCGGGCCGGCCACGGCACCGAACACCATGCTCCAGCGCCGTTCGTTCCGGTGCAGGCCGGGAACGATGAAGGCCCAGAGCTGGTAGAGCCAGATCGGGCTGGCGGCCACCACTCCGGCGACCACCGAGACCTTGAGCAGCAGCGTGAACGGGCCGGAAACGGTGTTGATGGTCAGCTCGGCATTGATGTCCTGCTCTTCGGCCAGCGGTCGAACGCTGTCCTCGAACGGGTTCTGCAGCAGCGCTAGCAATTGGTCGTAGAAGAGCCCCGCGACGATGCTCGCGACGACGATCGCGACGACACTGACGAACAGCCGTTGCCGCAGCTCGCGAAGGTGATCGAGCAGCGGCATGCTGCCGTCAGGTACTGCTGCCACAGCACTCGATCCGCGGGCAGGACGCAGCGACATGCCCGCTGCTCAGCGTTCGCCGGTGCTCAGTAACGGGAGTCCGAGCTGCCGGACTCCTCGACCGGGTGACTCGCGGACACCGTCTGGGTCGTGGTCGTCGTCGATGCCCCCGTGGCCCCCGTGGCCGGGTGCGCACCGGTGCCGAGCTCGGGCTTCTCCTCGGACTTGTCGTCCTCGATCAGGCCCTTGGTCTCGGACTTGAAGATGCGCAACGCGCGGCCGGAGCCGCGTGCGAGCTCCGGAAGCTTCTTGGCACCGAAGAGCAGGACGACGACGAGCAGGATCAGCAGGATCTCAGGTGCGCCGAGTTGGCCCATGGTCAATGTCTCCCAGAAGTGGACAGCGGACTCAGCATACGTGCGAGGCCATGGAATGGGTGGACAACAGCCCACCTATCACCCGTTCAGACATACGCAGCCAATGCGGACGAAGCGCGCCCGGCCACCTCACCGGCCAGCGTGACCGGCTCCACGACTCGCACCTCCCCCCCTGCGCGCAGCACCAGACGGCGCAGCCACGCCGGGTCGCCCACGCGTACGGCGATCCGATGGCTCCCGTCGGGGAGTTCGGTGCTGCTCTCGACCGGCATGAGCTCGGTGACCCAGCCGGCGGCCGGTGAGACGTCGAGCACGGCCAGCAGGTCGTCGGGCGCCGGCTGGTAGACACCCGCTGACACGTCCCGGCGTGGCAGGTCGGTGTGCTCATCGGCCGCGGCCTCGAGCACCGTCGCCTCGACCACCCGGTCGAGGCGGAACAGGCGGACGTCCTCCACCCGGTGACACCACGCCTCGAGATAGGAGTGACCCCCTTCGGTGATCAGCCGCAGCGGGTCGGCGGTGCGCTCGGTCTGCTCGTCGCGAGAGGCCACCAGATAGGCGATCCGCAGCTGACGTCCGGAACGGAGCGCCGCGGTGACAGCATCGGTGACCGCCTGGTCGCCCGGCTCCATCAGCACCGAGACGTTCGCCGCTGCCGCGGCGCCGTCACCGGCTGCAGACTCGAGCTTGGCCAGAGCCCGTTCGACTGCGTCACGGTCGCTGCTTCCGGTCGCATCGCGGAGCGTCCGCAGTGCGACGATCAAGGACAGCGCTTCGGCCACGGTCAGGCGGAGCGGTCGGGGCAGGAACTCGGCATTGTCGATGCGCACGACACCGTCGCGGTCGAGGGCGTCCATGTCGACGTCGATCATCTCGCCGGTGACCGCCTCGGGCAGACCACAGAACCACAGAACGCCCAGGTCCTTGACCACCTGCGCCCGGCTCACCCCGAAGTCTCGAGCGACCTGGTCGACCGGCACCTCGGCACGCTCACGCAGGTACGGGACCATGGCCAGCATGCGCGGCACCTGCGCGCGTGCGCCGTAGCTCATCGCGACCTCCCGTCGACGCCTGCTCCGGCCTCGACCGGCCCGGCCAGCCGGCGCAGCCGATCGACGACCAGCTCGCGCAGCTGCGTCGGCTCCAGCACGACGGCATCCTCGGCGAGCTCGACCACCTCACCGGCGAGCTCGACCTCGCTGCCGTACGGCAGCGTGACCTCCTGCCACCCGTCGACCAGGGGCCGCACCTCTGCGGCGCGACGGCGCAGCGCGAGCCCGGCCCCCGCTCGCAGGCGCAGCACGGCCGTCCCGTCTCGACCGCTCGGCGAGAGCTGGGTGGCCAGGGCGCGCACGTCGATGTCATCCGGCACCTGATAGGAGTCCGGGAGGCCCAGGGTGCGCACCTCGCCGCGGATCCGGGAGAGCCGGAACATGCGGGGGGCCTCGCGGTCGCGGTCGTGGGCCAGCAGGTACCAGCGGCCGTGCCAGGACAACAGCGTCCACGGCTCGACCTGACGCTGCCTTGGTTCCTGACCGGGTCGTGCGTACTCGAACCCGACCGGCGTACGCGCCGTCGTCGCCTCCCAGATCGACTCGAAGGCCGGCTCCGCCGCAGCCAGCCGTGGCTCGAGAAGGCTCAAGCGTTCGGAGTCCACGTCTACGCCGGCGGCGCGCAGCTTGAGCAGAGCACTGGAGGTGTCGCGGGCCAGCCGCGCGTGCTGCCAGACCCGGGCGGCCAGCCCGACGACCGCTGCCTCGTCGGGCTCGAGCGATATCTCCGGCAGCTCGAAGGCGTCGCGGCGGATGCGGTACCCGAGCTCGTCCTCGAACGCGGCGTCGAAGGTTCCCACCTCGATCGGCACACCGATCTCGCGCAGTTCCTCCTTGTCCCGCTCGAACATCCGCTCGAAGGCGTCATCGCTCTGCCCGCGGTAGCCCTCGACCACCTGCCGAAGGCGCTGGCGGGACAGGTAGCCCCGCGTGACGAGCAGCGCGATGACGAGGTTCATCAACCGCTCGCTCTTGCCCTGGCTCACGCGACCTCCCCGGCTGTTGGCGCTTCGGCGTTGTGTCAGCTGGCCGCGAGGATGTCCACCGCGAACAGCAGGGGCGCGTTCTTGGGGATGGTGGGAGGGCTGCCGGCTTCGCCGTACGCCAGCTCCGGCGGAATGGCCAGGAGAACTCGGCTGCCGACCGTCTGGCCCTCGAGTCCCTGATCCCACCCCTGGATCACGTTGCCGGCTCCCAGCTGGAAGTCGAAGGTTTCGCCCCGGGTCCAGGACTGGTCGAAGATCTCGCCGTCGGGGTAGAGCTGCCCGAGGTAGTGCACGGTGATGGTCTGGCCGGCTTCGATCTTGGGACCGTCCCCGACGATGACCGGAGCCGCGATGAGCTTCTCGGGAGCGGGGTCTGTCCCGGCGTCCGCGGTGAAGCCCGTCGGCACACTTTCCTCGTCGGTCTCCAGCACCGGTAGCCCCGCCGGAGGCTCCTTCTCTGTTCCCTGGGCCATCTCCAGCGCCGGCTCCACCTCACTGACCTCGACCACGTCGATCACAAAGATCAACGTGTCGCCGGGCTCGACACCGAGCTCGGGCCGTCCCTGCTCGCCGAAGGCGTCGGCCGGCGGGGCCGCGATCGCGACCCTGCTGCCCTCGGTCTGGCCGAGCACCCCCCTGTAGAGCCCGGGGAGCAGTTTGCCCTCCACCATCTCGAAGGTCGGCGCCGCCGTACCGGCCTCTGCGGCCCACGAGCTCTCCACGACCTCTCCCGTGCGGCCGTTGAGGATGACGTACTGGACCTCGACGCGGTTGCCCTCCTCGACGACGACGTCCGCGGTGCCTTCCTCGATCACCTGAGCCGTCGTCTCGCCAATCTCGAACGGAGGCTCGGCCACCTCGACCTTCGGCTCGGCGTCGGTGGCACCGGTGACGGTGACGCCGTCCAGAGTTCCCTCGGCAGCAGCCGAGCTCGAGTCGGCGGCCTGGCTGCTCGACGTGCTGGCCGTGGGGTCCTCGGCCGATGTCGATGCCTCGTCGTCACCGCAGGCAATGAGAGCGAAGAGCAGGGGGACGAGCAGGGCGACAAGTCGCTGGGACAACACGAAAGCTGGGACCTCATCAGGAGTGTGGCCGGGCGTCTGCCCGAGGATGCGGCCACCGTACCTGCCGCAAAGTGCACGCCGCGGTGCCGAGCCGGGCACTCAGCCGATACTCAGCGACTGCTCAGCCGGCACCACGCTCGGTGGCCGGCCGAGCGGGGGCTCACATGGACTCGATGAGCTTGTGCACCCGCTCGTCGGTGGCCCGGAACGGGTCCTTGCACAGCACCGTGCGCTGCGCCTGATCGTTGAGCTTCAGATGCACCCAGTCCACCGTGAAGTCTCGCCGCCGCTCCTGCGCCTTGGCGATGAACTCACCGCGCAGCTTGGCCCTGGTGGTCTGCGGCGGGAGCGACTTCGCCTCGAACACACGCAGGTCGTTGGTCACCCTCTCGACGGCACCGTGCCGCTCGAGGAGGTAGTACAGGCCGCGCTCGCGGCGGATGTCGTGGTAGGCGAGGTCGAGGTGAGCGATGCGGGGGTGCGACCAGTTGAGCCCGTGCTTGGCGCGGTAGCGCTCGATGAGCGAGTACTTGATAGCCCAGTCAACCTCGCGGTCGATCAGGGACAGGTCGCCGGACTCGACCGCCTTGAGACTGCGCTCCCACAGGTCGAGCACCCGGTCTGTGAGCGCGGTGTGCAGCTCACGGCGGTCGACGAAGTCGCGGGCCTTCGCGAGGTACTCGGCCTGGATCTCCAGCGCGCTGGCCTCGCGGCCGTTGATGAGTCGGACGCGGCGCTGCCCGGTCATGTCCTGCGAGATCTCACGGATGGCGCGGATCGGATTCTCCAGGCTGAGGTCGCGCATCACGACCCCTTCCTCGACCATTCGCAGCACCAGGTCTGTGCTGGCGATCTTGAGGAGTGTCGTGGTCTCGCTCATCGAGGAGTCGCCGACGATCACGTGCAGCCGGCGGAACCGCTCGGCGTCGGCGTGTGGCTCGTCCCTGGTGTTGATGATCGGCCGGCTGCGGGTGGTGGCGCTGGACACGCCTTCCCAGATGTGCTCGGCGCGCTGGCTCACCGAGTAGACGGTGCCCCTCGGCGTCTGCAGCACCTTGCCCGCCCCGACCATGATCTGGCGACTGACCAGGAAGGGGATCAGGACGTCGGCCATCCGGCCGAACTCGCCGTGCCGTCCGACGAGGTAGTTCTCGTGGCACCCGTAGGAGTTGCCGGCGGAGTCGGTGTTGTTCTTGAACAGGTAGACGTCGCCGACGATCCCGTCATCGCGCAACCGCTTCTCGGCGTCGACGAGCAGCCCCTCGAGGATGCGCTCGCCGGCCCGGTCATGGGTGACGAGGGAGACGATGTCGTCGCACTCGGGCGTGGCGTACTCGGGATGGCTGCCCACATCGAGGTACAGCCGCGCGCCGTTGCGCAGGAAGACGTTGCTGCTGCGGCCCCAGGAGACCACCCGGCGGAAGAGATAGCGCGCGACCTCGTCCGGACTCAGGCGACGCTGCCCGCGGAACGTGCACGTGACCCCGTACTCGGTCTCGATGCCGAAGATGCGCCGGTCCACGCCGTCAGCCTAGGCGGAGTCGGGCCAGGAACGGGGTGACTGGCTCACAGCAGGCCGGCGTGGTCCAAGGCGAGGTACACCATGTGCGGCGCGATCAGCTCACCGGCGCGCACGGCTGCGCGAAGCTCGGCGATGCCCACCAGGTGCACGGAGATGTCCTCGGTCGGCTCGAGCTGTTGAGCCGCCGTACGCCGGCAGCCCAGCGCGACCGCTGCGTACATGCGCTGGGTGGAGGAACCCCGCACCGCCGTGGCGACCACGTCGAGTCGGCGGGCCGTGAACCCGGTCTCCTCACGCAGCTCGCGATGAGCTGCCTGCTCAGCGGACTCGCCCCGGTCGATGATGCCGGCCGGAAGGGAGCGCATGCGCCGGCCGGGCCCAGGCCGGAACTGGTCGACGACAACCGCCTGGTCGTCGTCGGTGAGCGCGAGCACAGCCACGGCGTCGGCACTGTTGTCGACCTCCCACGCCACCACGCGCCCGTCCGGC
>DASQMN010000309.1:0-3543 GCA_035645475.1 Nocardioidaceae bacterium | reverse complement strand
GTGACCTGGCCGACCAGGACCCGGCTGGCGACTCCGTGCGCAACGGCGTCGTCCGGCTCACCGAGACCTACCGTTTCGGCCACGAGATCGACACCTTGGCTGCTGCCATCCGCGCCGACGACCCCGAGCGCGTGCTGGACGTGCTGCGCACGGGCAGCTCGTCGGTCAGCTTCGTCGAGACCGACGCGCCCGGCCCGGAGGCGTTGCTCCAGGTGCGCGCTGATGTTGAGTCCTCCGCGGCAGCCCTCTCGGCGGCCGCTGGCGACGGCAGGGTCGTCGAGGCCCTGCGCCTGCTCAACGTGCACCGCCTGCTGTGCGCGCATCGGCGGGGTCCGTTCGGTGTCTCGCAGTGGACCCGTCAGATCGAGCGCTGGCTCGCCGAGTCGCGTCCCGCCATGACGTCGACCGGGGAGTGGTACCTGGGTCAGCCGCTGCTGGTCGATGCCAACGACTACGACGTGGGGCTCTTCAATGGCGACACCGGCGTGGTGGTGGAGTTCGGGGGTCGCCTCACGGCCGCTTTCCAGCGTGGCTCCGAGCCCCTGCTGGTGAGCCTGAGCCGGCTGGCTGACGTGCATACCGTGCATGCCATGACGGTGCACCGCGCTCAGGGCAGCCAGTTCAAGCGAGTGACACTCATGCTGCCCCCCGATGACTCGCCATTGCTCACCCGCGAGCTGTTCTACACCGCGATCACCCGCGCCGAGGAGCACATCCGCGTCGTCGGCAGCGCGGCTGCCGTCCGCCGGGCGGTGCTGCGCCCGATCGCTCGAGCCAGTGGCCTGCGACGGCCATAGCGATCGGTACCGTCGGGCGCTGAACAGGGAGGTGTCCATGCCCAAGACGACCAAGGGCGGCAAGGTCATCAAGGACGAGCTGCCCAGCACGCTGGCCCGCTCGGACGCCAAGGCGCAGCGAACGTACGCCAAGGCGCACGACTCAGCGGCGGAGACCTACGACGGCGACGAGGAGCGGGCCAACCGCGTCGCGTTCTCAGCTCTCAAGCACACCCACGAGAAGGTGGGCGACCACTGGGAGCCCAAGGAGCACAAGGGTCCCTCCGACGCCCAGGCCGAGGGCGGTGCCGACACCGACCGTCCTACCGCAGGTGGCGTGGACGCCAACGCGTCGAAGAAGCACCTGATGGAGCTGGCCCGCCGGCTCGACGTCGCGGGCCGGTCGAAGATGAGCAAGCCCGAGCTGGTCGAGGCGCTGCAGAAGGCGAACGACAAGGCCACCCGCGAGGCTCGCCGCTGACCTGGTTCAGGTCTGCGGAGCCGGCCGGCGAAGGATCTCGACGTGCGCGTGGCACCATCGACGTCATGTCCGAGATCTCCGCTGGCACCAGTGTCATCGACGTCCCCTCCCGTCAGGCCTTCGAGGCGCGCACGTCGGATGGGCAGGTGGCCGGGTCCGCCTCCTACTCACGCTCCGCCGATGTCGTGACGCTCACCCACACCCACGTGGAGAGGGAGTTCCGCGGCCGTCACGTCGGCGACCAGCTGGCGCGAGTGGCCCTCGAGCAGTTCCGCGTCGAGGGCCTCAAGGTGGATGCTCAGTGCTCGTTCATGGCCGGCTTCATCGAGAAGAACCCGGAGTACCAGGACCTCCTGGTCTGAGCGGCGTACGGGCTCCATCCGGCGCCCTGCGCCGAGCGATCCGGTACGTCGTTGAGGTTGGCGGCGCGGCCTGATCAGGCCGACAGCTCGACCAGCAGCAGCGGAAGCTCGCCGAGCAGGTCGCGGGCGAGGAAGCCCAGTGGGCCCTGCCGCGCAGCGAGCCGGTCGCCACTGGCTGCATGCAGGTGCGTGCCCCAGCAGGCGGCCTGGTCGAGGTCGGCGCCACGGGCCAGCAGCCCGGTGACCGTACCGGCGAGCACGTCTCCGCTGCCGGAGGTGCCGAGGCCGGTGTGGCCGGTCGACATCTGCCAGCAGCGACCGTCCGGACCCGCGACGTAGCCGGACGTGGAGACGACGGCTCCGTACGAGTCGGCGACCTGTGCTGCTCCGCGGACCGGGTCGTCGGGCTCGTCGCCGAGCAGCCGCCGCGTCTCCTCCGAGTTGGGGGTGAGCACCAGACGCCCTCGCAGTGACGCCTGGACATCATCCAGGCCGGGCAGAACCCCGAGGGCGTACGCATCGAGGACGACGAGAGCCTCCTCGCCGAGCACCGGCACCAGCGCCTCGAGCAGGTCGGCGGCCTCGTCGGCGTCATCGAGGCCCGGTCCGACCAGGACGACGTCGGCCGCAGCAGCGTCGCCAAGCCGATCGGCTGCCCCGGCGCCGCGTACCGAGCCAGTCGCCGTCTGGGGGAGAGCGATGACGCCGGCTTCGGGGACTGCTACCGCCAGGGCGGCGGCGACCGACTCGGCGACGGCAAGCTGCAGGTGGCCTCCGCCGACCCGGAGCGCAGCCTCACCCGCGAGCAGGACGCTGCCCGGAGTACGCGCGGCGCCGCCGACGACGAGCACCTGTCCCCGGCCGTACTTCGACGACCCTGGGTCGGGCAGCGGCCAGTGCCGCAGCAGTGACGGGGTGACGACCTCCATGACGCCGTCACCGGGGGTGGACATCGGGCGCTCCTGAGTGCTCGGTCACCGGTGCGGGCTCGTCGCGCAGGTGGGAGACGTCGTTGAAGCCGCGCAGCTCCCACCGGTGCTTCTCGACTCGCACCAGCCTCGTGATGGACACGTTGCGCACCGAGTCACCGCTGGTCAGCTCGAGCACGTCGTGTTCCCTGAGGTGCTCGCAGATGTAGCGGATCAGCAGCACCACGGCGTCGTGGCAGACCACCAGCACTCGCTGCCCGTCGGCGACCCGGTCCAGCTCAGGGATCAGTGTCCGCAGCCGCAGCCCCACGTCGGCCCAAGACTCCCCACCGGGCGGACGATGGTAGAACTTGCCGTGCCAGCGGCGGCGCTCCGCTTCCTCGGGATAGCGAGCCTGCACGCCGCGCATGGTCAGCCGGTCGAGCACCCCCAGCTCGCGATCGCGCAGCCGCTCGTCTAGACGGATGGGCAGGTCGAGACCGGCGGACTCCAGCGCGATGCGGGCCGTCTCCTGGGCGCGCACGTACGGCGAGCACCAGACCGCGTCCGGAGCCGCCGGCAGACCGCGCAAGCCGTCTCCCAGGGCGCGCGACTGTTCGGCGCCGGTGTCTGACAGGGGCACGTCCGCGTCCCGGCAGGCGACGTCGACCATCTCCGCGCCGTCGTCGTAAGCCCGGGCGGCGGCGACATTGCCGACGCTCTCGCCGTGTCGCACCAGGATGAGCTCGACCATCGCCACGCGGTGACCTTAGCCACGCCTCCTGACGAGGTCGTCGCTGCACTCGCGGTGGTGCCCGCAGCGGGGTCGGTACGCGGAGCGCTCAACCGGTGGCAGCGCGAGTTCCCACCACGCCGGCGAACAGCACTACGGTCTCGGTGACAGCTGTCCGCCGGAGCCGGGAGGGACCGATGCACCAGGTCGTCACGCGCGACGGGCGCGCGCTGGAGGTGCTGACCTCCGGTCCTTCGGGCGGTCAGCCGCTGGTGTATCACTC
>DASQMN010000308.1:0-8592 GCA_035645475.1 Nocardioidaceae bacterium | reverse complement strand
CACGACGCCGATCTCGTGGAGAAGGTCTGGGGGGACGACCTGCGAGTCGAGGGCGTTGTCGTCGAGCACCTCGACGGTGTCGACGACCTGTCGCAATCGCTGCGCGACTTCGGGCCGGCACCCGGCCGCCGTGTCGGAGTGCTGGTCGACCACCTGGTAGCGGGAAGCAAGGAGAGCCGGATCGCGGCCGGCATCGGGCGCAGCCCGCTCGGCAGGCACGTGCTCGTCGTCGGACATCCGTACGTGGACGTGTGGCAGGCGGTCAAGCCTCAGCGCCTCGGCCTCCAGGCGTGGCCGCACGTTCCCCGCACCATCGAGTGGAAGCACGGCATCTGCCAGCACCTGGGCTGGCCGCATCGCGACCAGGCCGACATCGCGCGGGCCTGGCAGCGCATCCTCGCCGGTGTGCGGTCGTACGCAGATCTGGAGCCGCAGCTGCTCGGCAGCGTCGAGCGGCTCATCGACTTCGTGACCGCGCCGGAGTGACCCGGCACACTGGAGACCCGACCTAGGAGCAGGGAGCCCCATGACCCAGTCACCGCAGTGGCAACCGCAGTCCGGCGAGCCCTCGGGCCAGCCGCCGTCCGGCCAGCCTGCGTACGGGCAGCCTGCGTACGGGCAACAGGGCTACGGACAGCAGCCCGGCTACGGCCAGCCCGGCTACGGCCAGCAGCCCGGGTACGGCCCGCCGACGCAGTCCTACCCCGGTCCACATCCCGCCGACTACCCGGGCGCTCCCACCACGGCCGAGGAGCGCAACTGGGCGATGGCTGCCCACATCGGCAGCTTCGTCGCCGCGTACGTCTTCCTCGGCCTGCTGGCACCGCTCATCGTGCTGCTGGCGAAGGGCAACACCTCGCCCTTCGTGCGCCGGCATGCGACGGAGTCGCTGAACTTCCAGCTCAACGCGCTGGTCTACCTGGTCGTCTTCGCGCTGCTGCTCCTCGTGCTCATCGGGCTGGTGCTGCTGCCGCTGTACGCGATCTTCTATGTGGTCGTCGTGATCATCGGCAGCGTCCGCGCCTCGCGCGGCGAGGAGTACCGCTACCCGGGCATCGTCCGCATCATCAGCTGAGGCCTCAGGCCACCAGATCGCGCACCACCGAGTCGGCCAGCAGGCGCCCGCGGAGCGTCAGCACCAAGCGCTCGCCGGCGACCTCGACCAGCCCGTCGGCGACCAGTCGCGGTATCGCGGTTCGGCCGGCGTCGTCGAGCGCATCCAAGCCGAGCCCGTCGACGAGCCGGATCTCGAGCAGCACCCGCTCCACGGCCCGGGTCGCGTCGTCCAGCACCTCCCGGGCGGCCGCGGGACTGGTTCCGGAGCCGAGCCGGCGGGCGTACGCCGCCGGGTGCTTGACGTTCCACCACCGCACCCCGCCGACGTGGCTGTGCGCGCCCGGGCCGATCCCCCACCAGTCCGCGCCGGTCCAGTACAGCTCGTTGTGCCGGCACCGTGCCTGCTCCGACCGCGCCCAGTTGGAGATCTCGTACCAGCCCAGGCCCGCCGCGGACAGCGCCGAGTCTGCGGCGAGGTAGCGGTCGGCCTGGTCGTCGGGGTCGGTGGGAAGCAGCTCTCCACGCGCCACCTGGCGGGCCATCGCGGTTCCTTCCTCCACCACGAGGGCGTACGCGCTCACGTGGTCGGGCTGCAGGTCCAACGCTGCCCGCAGCGTCAGGTCCCAGTCGGCGGGCGACTCCCCCGGAGTGCCGTAGATGAGGTCGAGGCTCACCTGCTCGAAGCCGGCCTGGCGGGCCCAGGCCACCACCTGCGGCACGCGCTCCGGGTCATGGGTGCGGTCCAGGCGAGCCAGCACGTCCGGCACGGCCGACTGCATACCGAACGAGATGCGGTTGATGCCGCCCGCACGCAGGCGCCGCAGGTACGGCAGGTCGACCGAGTCGGGGTTGGCCTCCGTGGTGACCTCGGCATCCGGTGCGAGCCCGAGCGTGCGGTCGATGTCGGCCACGATGCCGACGAGGTCGCCCGCCGGAAGCAGCGTGGGTGTGCCGCCGCCGAGGAACACGGTCGAGGCCACCGGGGCGGAGCCGAGCACTGCGCGAGCCAGCTCCAGCTCACCGCGCAAGCCACTGGCGTAGGACGCCTGCGAGGCGCCCGGACCCAGCTCGGCGGCGGTGTAGGTGTTGAAGTCGCAGTAGCCGCAGCGCACCCGGCAGTAGGGCACGTGCACGTACACCCCGAACGGCCGCTTCCCCAGACCGGTCAGCGCGGACCCAGGCAGGGCACCGTCGGCGGGTACCGGCTCACCGGCTGGCAGGGCGGGACTCATGCCTCCAGTGTGCCGAGCCGGGTGCAGGCGCCTACTCGCCGTACAGCGCGTCGAGGCGGTCGCGGTAGTTGTCCTCGACCACCCGGCGCTTGACCTTCATCGACGGCGTCAGCTCACCGGACTCGATGGTGAGGTCATGGTCGAGCAACAGGTAGCTCTTGACCTGCTCCCACCGGTTGAGCCGGGCGTTCAGCTGGTCGACGTAGCCGTCGATCTCCGTGCGCATCGCCGGCGAGGAGACCACCTCTGCGTGCGAGCCTTGCTGGCCATGTCGCGTCGCCCACTCGGCGACTGCGTCCGGGTCCAGCGTGATGACGGCGGTCACGTAGTTGCGCCCGTGCCCGTGCACCACCATCTGGCTGGCCAGCGGGCACACCGCCTTGAACATCCCCTCGATGTTGGACGGCGCGACGTACTTGCCACCCGAGGTCTTGAACAGGTCCTTCTTGCGGTCGGTGATGCTGACGAAGCCGTCGGCGTCGACCTCGCCGATGTCGCCGGTCGCCAGCCAGCCGTCGCCGACCAGAACCTCTGACGTCTCCTGCTCGAGGCCGTGGTAGCCCTGCATGACGCCGGGCCCCCGAAGCAGCAGCTCGCCGTCGTCGGCGACCTTCACCTCGGTGCCCTCGAGCGGGATGCCCACGGTGCCGATGCGGAAGCGGTCGGGTCGGTTGACCATCGAGCCCGCGGACGTCTCGGTGAGGCCGTAGCCCTCCAGGATCAGGATGCCGGCGGCGTGGAACCACTCGGCGACTCTCGGGCTGAGCGCTGCCGAGCCGGAGATGAAGAACCGCACGCGACCACCGAAGCGGTCGCGCACCTTGGCGAAGACCAGGCGGTCGGCCACGGCGTACTGGGCGGCCAGCTGGCGGGGAACCGGTCGGCCCTCGCGCCGCAGCCGAGAGACCTTGACCCCGACGCGGCAGGCCCAGTCGAAGATCTTCGCTTTGGCGCCGCCCTCGGCGTGCGCCATGGTCACCACCCGGCCGTACGCCTTCTCGAAGATCCGGGGGGCGGCACCCATCCACGTGGGGCGCACGACCGCGAGGTTCTGCACGATCTTCTCCACCCGGCCGTCCACGGCAGTCGGCATGCCGATCGCCAGCTGCAGCGTGAGCAGCACCTTGCCGAAGGAGTGGGCCAGTGGCAGCCACAGGTACTGCAGGTCGTCGATGTGCAACATGTCCAGCGCGTCGACCGCAGCGCCCTCGTAGGTCCAGCTCGAGTGGCTGAGGCGCACCCCCTTGGGGCGCCCGGTGGTCCCTGAGGTGTAGATCAGGGTGGCCAGGTCGTCCCCGCTCAGTGCTGCGACCCGCTCGGCCACGACGTCGGACTGCTCCAGCAGCAGCGCGGCTCCCTTCGCCTCGAGCTCGACGAGACTGAGCACGTCGTCACCATCGGCCGGGTCCTCCGAGGCGCCGGACAGCAGCACCGCCGCTCGGACGCCGGGCAGGTCGGCGCGCTGCGATCGCAGCTTGGCCAGCTGCACCTCGTCCTCGACGAACACCACCCGGCTGTCGGAGTCGGAGAGGATGAAGCCGACGTCCTCGGCGATGGTGGACGGGTAGACGGTCGTGGTGGCCGCTCCGGCGCACATGATGGCCAGGTCGGCGACGATCCACTCGTACCGGGTGCCGGAGGCGATGGCGACCCGCTCGCCCGGCTGCACGCCCAGCGCGATCAGCCCGGCAGCCACCCGGTCGACCTGGGCGCCGACCTCGGCCCACGTCCGTGACTCCCAGGTGTCGTCGGCGACGGGGAACCGGTACGCCTCACGCGACCCCGTTGCTCGCACCCGGTCGAGGAACATCGCGGCCACCGTCTCGGCGCGTTCGGCGACGATGGTGGCGGCGGTTGACATGGGCACCGTCGTGGTCATGGCGTGGGCCTCCTCGGAGGGACAGACACGAAACCTAGCCCGCGCTCGGGGGCGGGGGGTAGGTCACTTGCGGGCCGGTGAGCTGTCGCCGGTGGACAGTGCCGCCACGAAAGCCTCCTGCGGTACCTCGACGCGCCCCACCATCTTCATCCGCTTCTTGCCTTCCTTCTGCTTCTCCAGCAGCTTGCGCTTGCGCGTGATGTCACCGCCGTAGCACTTGGCGAGGACGTCCTTGCGGATGGCCCGGATGGTCTCGCGCGCGATGATCCGCGCCCCGATGGCAGCCTGGATCGGCACCTCGAACTGCTGGCGCGGGATGAGCTCCTTGAGCTTGCCGGCCATGGCGATCCCGTACGAGTACGCCGAGTCGCGGTGCACGATGGCGGAGAAGGCGTCCACGGTGTCGCCGTGCAGGAGGATGTCGACCTTGACCAGGTCGGCCGGCTGCTCGCCGGTGGGCTCGTAGTCCAGCGATGCGTAGCCCTTGGTGCGCGACTTCAGCTGGTCGAAGAAGTCGAACACGATCTCGCCGAGCGGCAGGGTGTAGCGAAGCTCGACCCGGTCGGCCGAGAGGTAGTCCATCCCGAGCAGGGTGCCGCGGCGGCTCTGGCACAGCTCCATGACCTGGCCGATGTAGTCGCTGGGCGTCAGCACCGTCGCCCGCACCATGGGCTCGTACACCTCGGCGATCTTGCCGGTGGGATACTCACTGGGGTTGGTCACGACGTGCTTCGTGCCGTCCTCCATGCCCACCCGGTAGACCACGTTGGGGGCCGTGGAGATCAGGTCCAGGCCGAACTCACGCTCGAGCCGCTCGCGCACGATCTCCATGTGCAGCAGCCCTAGGAACCCGCAGCGGAAGCCGAAGCCGAGCGCACCCGAGGTCTCCGGCTCGTACGCCAGCGCGGCGTCGTTGAGCTGCAGCTTGTCGAGCGCCTCGCGCAGAGTGGGATAGTCGTCGCCGTCGATGGGGTAGAGCCCGGCGAAGACCATCGGGTTGGGATGCCGGTAGCCACCCAGGGCCTGGGTGGCCGGACGCAGCTGAGTGGTCACGGTGTCACCCACGCGCGACTGCCGCACGTCCTTGACGCCGGTGATCAGGTAGCCGACCTCGCCGACCGACAGGCTGCGCGCCTTGACCGGCTCGGGCGAGATGACACCGACCTCGAGCATCTCGTGCACGGTGCCGTTGGACATCATCTTGATCCGGTCGCGATGCTCCAGCACACCGTCGATGACTCGTACATAGGTCACGACACCGCGGTAGGTGTCATAGACCGAGTCGAAGATCAGCGCCCTCGCCGGCGCGTCGGCGTGGCCGACCGGGGCCGGCACCTGGTCGACGATGGCCTCCAGCAGCGTCTCCACCCCCTCCCCGGTCTTGGCGGAGACGCGCAGCACCTCCTCGGGGTCGCATCCGATGATGTGAGCCAGCTCGGCGGCGTACTTCTCAGGCTGGGCGCCCGGCAGGTCGATCTTGTTGAGCACCGGGATGACGAGCAGCTCGGCGTCGATGGCGAGGTAGAGGTTGGCCAACGTCTGCGCCTCGATGCCCTGCGCGGCATCGACGAGCAGCACGGCGCCCTCACAGGCCTCGAGGCTGCGGCTGACCTCGTAGGTGAAGTCCACGTGGCCGGGGGTGTCGATCAGGTTCAGCACGTACGACTGGCCGCTGGCCCGGGTGAAGGGCAACCGCACTGCCTGGCTCTTGATCGTGATGCCGCGCTCGCGCTCGATGTCCATGCGGTCGAGGTACTGGGCGCGCATGTCTCGGCCGTCGACGACGCCGGTGTGCTGCAGCATGCGGTCGGCCAGCGTCGACTTGCCGTGGTCGATGTGAGCGATGATGCAGAAGTTGCGGAGCATCGCCGGATCGGTCTGACCAGGCGGTGGCGCAGGAACGGGCTTGGGCACAAGAGCTTTCCGGCTCGGGAAACGTGGGATGTTGTCCGCCCCATCATCCCATCGAAACGTTCGTCGACGTGCGGGGCGCCTAGTATTCGCCCGTGCCGAGCCACCGCCAGGGAGACCGCCCCGCGCGTCGTGCTCTGCCCATGTCGCCGCCGCAGAAGAGCAGCCTGATCGGGCTCGGACGGCGGGTGGTCCGGCGGCTACCGGTCGTCGGCTCCTCGATCGACGCCTCCATCGACGTGACCGAGCGGGAGCTGGCTCGGGCCGAGAAGGTGGTGTGGAGCCAGGTACGGCGGCGGCTGGACGAGGCGGCCCCCAGCTCGGGCGCCGTGGTGGTCTCCGTGGACCGGATCCATCACGACTCCCCGGACGGGTCCTCAGCGCACACACCGGCCGACCTGCTCAGCACCCTGCTGTCGGAGTCGGTCACGCAGACCACTGACGAGGCGCGCGCCCGCTTGCACGTGATGCTGCTCGAGCAGCTGGTGCCCGACGAGGCCCGCATCCTCGCGGCACTGTCCGACGGCACGGCGTACCCGCTGGTGCACGTGGCCTCGCGCACGGCGATGGGCGGGGTCGGTACCACCATGCTGGAGAACGCCTCGACCGTCGGGCGGTCGGCCGGCGTCGTACTCACCGAGCACGTGCCCTCCTACGTGGCTCACCTGCGCCTGCTCGGCCTGGTCGAGGTCGGACCCGAACGCGGCTCGCTCGGCGATGCCTACGAGATGCTGCTGACCGAGGACGTGGTGCGACGGGCCCGGAGCGGCGTCGCCTCCACCCGGGTACTGCGGCGCACGTTGGTCCTCAGCCCGCTCGGCCAGCAGCTGTGGCGGGCATGTCAGCACCAGCTGTCGGTCGGCGAGCTGGAGAGCTGATTCGTGCAGCTGCCCTCCGACTGGTGGGTGTACGCCGCGATGCCGGTCTTCATGGCGCTGATCGGCTACGTCACCAAGGTCCTTGCGATCCGAATGATGTTCGCGCCGATCGAGCGGCGTGGTTGGGGCCCTTTCTCCTGGCAGGGGGTTGTACCCCGCCACTCGGCCAGGATGGCCTCGATCGCGACGGACCTCATCACCACCCGTCTGGTCAGTCCGGCCGAGATCATCGCCCGGCTCAGCCCGGAGCGACTCGCCGAGGAGCTGCAGCAGCCGCTGCAGGCCACCGTCGGCGAGATCACGTCCGAGGTGATGGCCGACTTCCAGCCGGGGCTGTGGGAGTCGATGCCGCACGCGGCACAGGCACTGCTGGTGCGCCGGATCCAGGCCGAGGCGCCGGACGTCATCACCGAGCTGCTGTACGACATCCGCGCCGACGTGGACCAGCTGCTCGATCTGAAGACGATGATCGTCTCGCGACTGGTCGCCGACAAGACCCTGCTGAACCGCATCTTCCAGGAGGCGGGCTCCAAGGAGTTCACCTTCATCGCCCGGTCGGGCATCTGGTTCGGCTTCATCATCGGCCTGGTTCAGGCCACTGCCTGGGCGATCTGGCACAACCCGATCATCCTGCCGATCTTCGGGCTCTTCACCGGCTGGTTCACCGACTGGCTGGCACTGAAGATGATCTTCCGGCCGGTACGTCCCCGACACTTCGTCTTCTTCACCTGGCAGGGCCTGTTCCTGCGCCGGCGGGGTGAGGTGACGCAGGCCTACGCCGACCTCATCGCACGCGAGCTCATCACGCCGCACACCTTGTTCGAGGCACTGCTGACGGGGCCCCTCAGCGATCGGGTGTTCGCGATGGTGCAGCGCCACGTGCAGCGCGTCATCGATGACCAGGCAGGTCTCGTCCGGCCGCTGGTGATCCTGGCTGTCGGGAGCACCCGCTACCAGGCGATGAAGCGGTCCACCGCCGAGCGGGTGATGGCCCGCCTGCCGTCGACGCTGGCGTACGTGGAGTCGTACGCCGAGGAGGCACTCGACATCAGGCGCACGCTCGTGCACCGCATGCACGGGCTGTCGGACGAGGACTTCCTGCTGCTGATCCGCCCAGCGTTCCAGTCCGACGAGTGGATCCTCATCACGGTGGGCGCCCTGCTCGGCGTCAGCATGGGTGAGCTGCAGGTGCTGGCACTCGAGCGCTTCGGTGCCTGACCCGGCTCACTGCTGAGAACGCATCGCAGCCACCACGGCGTCGAAACGGCTCCTGTCGAGTGCGGCTCCTTCCCGACGGACTGCAGCGGGGTCGAGCCGCAGCAGCCGGTCCAGGCGCACCTCGCTGGGGCGTCGCTCGCGGTCCCATCCGCCGGCGCCGACGTCCATCCAGCGGCGACCGGCAGCCGCCTCCTGTGCAGCGTCGCGATCGTGGTCCTTGCTCGTCAGGGCAAGGGCGAGCAGCCGGTCGCCCTCTCGACCCACGACGAGGACGGGTCTGTCCTTGCCCCGGCCGTCATCCTCCTCGTACGGCACCCACGCCCAGACCACTTCGCCGGGGTCGGCGTCGCCGTCGGCCCGGGGGGTGTAGGACACGACGTCCGCGCGCCCCCCTTGCTTTCGGGAACGCCCGGGCCCG
>DASQMN010000307.1:0-2606 GCA_035645475.1 Nocardioidaceae bacterium | reverse complement strand
GAACAGCGGAGTCGTGGCGCTTACCAGGATGGCGACCTGCGCCACGGCGAGCAGCACCGTGACGACCAGCAGGGTCCACGCCAGGCGTACCAGGGCCATCAGTCGACCGCCCCGACCGAGGAGGAGCGGACCGCCGGGACGATGGCGGTTACGGCTGTCCCCGAGTCCCGGGCGGCACCGATCTGCAGCTCGCCGCCCACTGCCACCAGCCGCTCGCGCATGTTGCCCAGGCCGGCCCCTGCAACCGCGCCCGGCTCGAGGCCTCGACCGTCGTCGACCACCTCCATCTCGAGCGCCTCGCCGACAACGTCGAGGTGCACGCTGACCCGCGTGGCGTGAGCATGCTTGGCGACGTTCTGGAGGGCCTCCAGACAGCTGAAGTACACAGCCGTCTCCACCGGTCGTGGAAAGCGGCCGACGTCGTGCAGGTCGAGCTCGACCGGGAGCGGGCAGGTCGTGGCGGCCTCTCGCAGCGCCTCGGCCAGACCCGCTCGGGACAGCACCTCCGGCTCCGCGCCACGCGACAACGCTCTCAGGGTGGCGATCGCATCCTCCGCCGCGGCTGCCTGCTCGCACAGCAGCTGCGCGGCCCGCTCCGGTGAGCGTTCCGCCAGTGTCTGCGCCAGCCGGAGGTTGATCCTCAGCGCTACGAGCTGCTGCTGGGCTCCGTCGTGGATGTCGCGCTCGAGCCGCCGCCGCTCCGCGTCCTGCGTGGCGACGAGGCGGTCCCGGGCTGCGCGTAGCTGGCCGGCGCGAGCGGTCAGCTCGAGGTGACGGTGCTCGAGCTCGGCGCGCAGCTGAGCTGCATGCAGTGCCAGACCGGCTTGGGCCGCGAGGCCGGCGAACAACCGCGACTCCACCGGTGTCAGCGGATGGCCTTCGCGCTCCCGGACACGCAGGACGCCCAGCACGCTGCCGGCGTGCCCGACGGCAACGCTGCGCAGGCCGTCAGTCGAGGACGTGCCGCTGATTGCGGGAACCGACGACTCGGCGGACGCCTCCGGCGGCGAGGTCGCCATCAAGGTGGGCCGACCATTCACCAGCACCCACACCTGAGCCCATGCTGCCCCCGTGCCCTCGGCGAGCAGTCGGGCCATCAGCTGGGGCAGCTCTCCTGCTGCCTCCGCACCCGCCACCTGTGATGAGAACTGCGCCAGGACGTCATAGGGACTGGATGTGCCCCTGTGCAGGAGTCGTGCGGCGATGCGTTCACACCGGCTCTGGATGCGATCGATCGTGGCAGCGACGACGACGGTCGCCAGGATCGACAGCTCGACATGCGCCGCCCTCGTACCGATCAGCTGGTCGCCGCCGCGAACGACGACGACGTAGACGACCAGCACCGCGACCGCTGCGCCGGCCCAGCCGAGCAGCGACTCCGGGCTGACACGACTGAGCGGCATGCCCCGGGACATGCTCACAGTGTGCCCACGTGGGAGCCGGCCCGGAAGCAGCCAGCCTCCCCTGATTGAGGTGCGGTCAACCACACCCCGGGTGTCCGAGCTGACCGCACGCGAGCCGCCGAGGGTGGGCGGAAAGCCTCGGCTCACGTGTGCCTGACCTCCTGGGTCGGCGCGTCCCGCCGCTCTGTACTGGGACTGCCGCCGATGCGCGGCGTCATCACTCGAGGAGGACATGTGACCACCACAGACATCCGCACCCGCACAGCCTCGGCTGCCCGCGCCACCGGTGTCACCAAGGCGTACGGGTCCGGCGACGCCCAGGTGCTGGCCCTGGACGACGTCAGCGTCGACATCGAGGCCGGCCGCTTCACCGCGATCATGGGGCCGTCGGGCTCGGGCAAGTCCACCTTGCTGCACGTGCTCGCCGGCCTCGACCGGCCGACGTCCGGCCAGATCCACATCGGCGACGACGAGATCACCGGGATGAACGACAAGCAGCTGACGCTCCTACGTCGCGACAAGATCGGGTTCATCTTCCAGTCGTTCAACCTGCTGCCGATGCTCACCGCGGCCGAGAACATCTCGCTGCCGCTGCGCATTGCCGGCCGCAAGGCCGACCCGCTGTGGGTCGAGTCGATCGTGCAGACGGTGGGGCTGGGCCCCAGGCTCTCGCACCGACCCTCGGAGCTGTCCGGTGGCCAGCAGCAGCGAGTCGCCGCGGCCCGGGCGCTGGCGAGCAAGCCCGACATCGTGTTCGCCGACGAACCCACCGGTGCGCTCGACTCCAAGTCGAGTGCCGAGCTGCTCGGCTTCCTGCAACACGCGGTGCGAGAGCTGGGGCAGACGGTGGTCATGGTGACTCACGACCCCGCGGCGGCCGCCTATGCCGACCGCGTGCTCTTCCTGACCGACGGCGACATCGTCGACGAGATGCAGTCTCCGTCGGCCGCCGAGGTCCTCGACTACATGAAGCACCTGGGAGCGTGACCGACCATGCTGCTTGCCACTGTCAAGGGGATGCTGGGCAACAAGCTCCGGCTCATTCTCACCGCCACCTCCATCGCACTGGGGGTGGCCTTCCTTGCAGGAACCTTGATGCTGACCGACAGCATGCAGCGTGCCTTCGACGAGCTGTTCGCTGACGCAAGCTCTGGGACTGACGTGACGGTCCGGGCCGAGACAGCCGTCGAGACCCAGGGCGCC
>DASQMN010000306.1:0-3027 GCA_035645475.1 Nocardioidaceae bacterium | reverse complement strand
TGATTGAGCTCCACGCGCAGGCTGCCACCGATGTCGCCGATTGCGATCGGTTCGTCGAGGCGCCCGTGCACGATGCGCAGCTCGTCGAGGTGGCGCAGCGCGGTGCGCGCGAAGTAGCCGAGCTCCGGGTGGTGCCGCTTGCCCTCCAGCTCGGTCACCACCACGAGGGGCAGCACCACCTCGTGCTCGTCGAAGCGCCGCAGTGCCCCGGGGTCGGCCAGCAGCACGCTGGTGTCGAGGACGTACGTACGCCTGCCTGGCTCGCGGCTCTCCGCGGTCTCGCGCTGGGCAGGCTGTGGGTGCTCGGCCACGATGGTTGTCCCCTCGAGGACGCGCGCGCGACACCCCGGCGCCGTCCTACCTGTGCAGTCGGAGCGGGACTGGGCTCGCGAGCCCGGGCATGGGCCCTCTCACACGAATCGCACAGCGGCACCTCGTCGAGGTGCGGTTGCTGCGCGGTGCGGGACCGCGCAGGTCGCATGGACCTGGCACTGTCGGGCCTCCCGGAGCGGCAGGCTTCCCCGCCTGCCGCCGACCCCGACGCTACGGCCGCGGTCGTTCCCGTCCGGACGCGACACGCCGCCGCAGGGGCGCATGACTTCGCCCGCGCGGACGGCGCCGGCAGACCGCCCGGGAACGGGCCGCCCGGATACCGACGCCAGCGACCAGGGTCGCGCCGGACCCCTGTCATGCCGCTGCATCAGGTGCCGTAGCGGCGCTCTCGGACGGCGTACGCACGCAACGCACGCAGCAGGTCGAGGCGGCGAAAGTCCGGCCACAGCGCTTCGCAGAAGTAGAACTCCGAATGAGCGCTCTGCCACAGCAGGAAGCCCGACAGTCGCTGCTCCCCGGACGTACGGATCACCAGGTCGGGGTCCGGCTGTCCCCTCGTGTACAGGTGCTCGGCGATGTGGTCGACGTCGAGCCGCTCGGCGAGCTCCTCGATGGTTGCACCTCGCGACGCCTGCTCGAGCAGCAGCGAGCGGAAGGCGTCCGCCAGCTCACGACGCCCGCCGTACCCGACCGCCACATTGACGGTGAGGCCGTCGACGCCGCTGGTCGCGTCCTCGATCTCCTTCAGGTGCCGCGCCGTGTCCGCCGGTAAGAGGTCCAGTGACCCGATGGGATGTACTCGCCACCGACGAGTGGCCCCGATGCTGGCGGTGACGTTCTCGATGATCTCCATCAACGACCGCAGCTCGGCCGGGGGCCGGTTGAGGTTGTCGGTGGACAGAAGGTAGACGGTGACGATCCGCACGCCCGCCTCGTCACACCACCCGAGGAACTCCAAGAGCCGGTCAGCACCAGCGCGGTGACCGTCTGCCGTTCCGCCACCAAAAGCGGCCGCCCAGCGTCGGTTTCCGTCGATCATCATGCCGACGTGGTGTGGTAGGCGATCGGTCGGCAGGCGCTTGGCCAGTCGTCGTTCGTACGCGCTGACAGCCAGCGCACGAAGCCGACGACGAGAGGACCTGCGGAGATCACTCACCGCCCTGCCTCCACTGAACTCTGAGCGCCTGAGTCGCAGGTGACGTATGCGCGCGAAGCGATCAGGCTACTCGCCCCGGTCTCCTGGTGTGGCGCCTACGCTGAACCCGTTCGATCATCGGGGTGAGCACGGGAACTCAGTACGCCGGACCGGGAGGTGCGATGGCTCACGCCGACAAGCCCGTCACCGGTGAGGTCGGTGAGCGCTTGTCCAGCGTGACCGCCGAGGTCGGCGATCGGGTCGAGCACGTCATCGAGGAGATCAAGCCACGGTTGCGGGGGTGGCTGCACGCCGCGACGCTGCCGTTGACCGTGGTGGCCGGCGTCGTGCTCATCGCTTTGTCACCCCGCCCGTCGATCGCGTGGGCGAGTGCCGTCTACACAGCGTGCGCCGTGCTGCTGTTCGGCGTCAGCGCGCTCTACCACACGGGAACGTGGTCACCGACGGCTCACGGGCGCCTCCAGCGGTTCGACCACGCGAACATCTTCCTGCTCATCGCGGGGTCCTACACCCCGTACACGCTGCTGCTGCTCGACCGTAGCGACGCCACCGTGCTGCTGCTGCTGGTGTGGACGGGAGCACTGGCCGGCGTGCTGTTCCGGGTCTTCTGGGTCGACGCGCCACGATGGCTCTACGTACCGATCTACCTCGCGTTGGGCTGGGCGGCGTTGTTCTGGATGCCGCAGTTCGCCGCATCGGCGTCCACGACAGTGCTCGTGCTGCTGATAGTCGGCGGTGCGCTGTACTCCGTGGGCGGGCTGGTGTACGGCCTTCAGCGGCCCAACCCCTCACCGGCATGGTTCGGCTTTCACGAGGTGTTCCACTCGCTGACGATCGCTGCGTTCGTGGTGCACTACATCGGCGTCTCGATCGCGACCTATACGAGCTGACCCACCGGTCGTTGCGACCGGCGGGCCTCTGGCCGCGAGCGTGACGTTCTTGCGCCGACACGCGGGCGGGTCTGTAGGAAAGTCACGCTCATCGAGTCAGGCGGTCGGGCCTTGGGCGCGCACCTCTTCCACGCGCTGCATGGCGCCGCGGAGCTCAGCCAGCCAGTCGTCGCTGTGCTGTGCGACCAGCCGCACGCACCATCCCAACGCGTCGCTGCGAGAGCGGGCCACTCCCGACTCCACCAGCGTGTCGAGAACCCGGCGCTCGGGCTGGCGAAGGCGCGTCATCACGGGCGCTGCCAGCGCAGTGAAGACCTCGCGCTTGCCGTCGACCTCCACCGCCCAGGCGACCTTGCGTCCGTACGCATGCTCGAGCTCGCGGGCGATCGAGATCCGCTGGTCGCGCGTCGTCTCGCGGAAGCGCCGAACGCGTCCGGCGACGACCGCTGCGTGGTCGGCCTCACTCGCGCCCTCGGTGGGAGCCGGCACGGGCAGCTCGCCGACAATGACGATCTCGTCGCGGTCCACCTCGGCGGTCGGTGCGGTGCTGAACCACTCGTCCGGCACGCGGCCGACCAGCCAGGAATTGATCTCTGAAGTAGTCATGCTTACATGATTACAGACTTACATGGCGCGATCAACGAATCT
>DASQMN010000305.1:0-15151 GCA_035645475.1 Nocardioidaceae bacterium | reverse complement strand
ACGTCGAGCGGGCCAACCGCGTCCAGGTTCGACTGGTTGAGCGACAGCACCTGCTCGGCGTCCTGAGGGTCGTACTCGCGAAGCTGCATACCCCCATCCTCCCCCCACTGGGCCGCGGGCCTCGCTCGGCTCACCTGGCTGGCTCTTCGGTGGCGGCCTCCCGGCCCTGCGACTCAGAGGACTCAGAGGACTCAGAGGACTCAGAGGACTCAGGGGACTCAGGGGACTCAGGGGAAGGAGACGCCGGTGGCAGCCTCGGATGCCGCCCACAACGCCGCCCGGGACGCCCGGTCACGAGCGGCAGCTGAGGTGCCGACGAGCGTGGGCCGGCCGCGTACCTCACCGACACCGTCCGGGCCGAGGTAGGCGCCCGAGGCGAGGCCTGGCAGCGTCGCCGCCAGGAGCACCGGCCACGCACCAGCGGTGGCCGGCTGAGCGATGACCTGGTTGAGCAGCAGCATCGCCCTGGACTGAAGCGTCGGACCGCCGGCCATCTCGGGGCCGGTCCGCTGCAGGTCGGTGGCGGCGTAGCCGGGGTGCGCCGCCACCGACACCACCCCGGTGCCGGCGGCCCGCTCGCCCAGCTCGAGCGCCGTCATCAGGTTGGCCAGCTTCGACTCGGCATAGGACCGCCACCGCTGGTACGAACGCGGGTCGCCACCGGGCTGGAGGGAACGCAGGTCGACGCTGTTGACCATGCGGTGGGCCATCGACGAGACGAACACGACCCGCCCCGAGCGTGCGCTCAGCAGCGGCCACAGCCGCCCCGTCAACGCGAAGTGGCCGAGATGGTTCGTGCCGATCTGCAGCTCGAACCCGTCAGCCGTGCGCCGTTTGGGCGGTGCCATCACGCCCGCGTTGTTGACCACCACGTCGAGCCGGTCGTAGGTCTGCAGCAGCGACTCGGCGGTGCGCTGCACCGAGGCCAGATCGGCGAGGTCCAGGTCGACGAGGCTGACCTGGCCGCGCGCGGATTGGCGCAGGCGGCTCATCACCGGCTCGGCCTTGGCGGCGTTCCGCGCCGTGACGATCACGTCCGCGCCGTTGCGGGCCAGGCCCGTCGCGGTGTGCTCGCCCAGGCCGCCGGTGACGCCGGTCACCAGGGCTCGACGTCCGGTCAGATCGGGGATGTCCTCGGTGCTCCAGCTCATGGCCCCAGTATCGAGCCGGGTGGTTCCCTACGCCCGACGTGCGGTGCGGTTCTCCCACCTCGGCGCTGGTTGCCGTGGGTCATGGAGTGACGGCGAGCTCCGTGAGAACCCGGCCGCCGAGTGCTCGGTCACCCTCGATGCGCACCACGACATCAGCGGGGCTGCGGCGGCCGGCAGCGAGCACGGTGAAGGTCTCGGTGTCCATGACGAGCCGCACGTCAGCGGAGCCCACCTCCACCAGCTCCGCCCGTCCCCTGTCATTGACGGCGACGCCCAGCGACATGGACACCGGGCCGGTGACGTCGATGCGCACGGTGGTGCCGGGGGCGGCGCCGGCCTTCTTGCCGACCACGTACGGAAGAGCGGCGGCGAAGGCGGGGGTGGTGACGTGCGCGCCGGGAGCGTCCATGCCGCCCGGCCGCCCGACCGCGCGGCGAATGTCCTGCTCGTGCACCCACACGTCGATGGCGCGATTGCGCAGCAACCGCTCCCAGGACCAGTTCAGGCCGACGGAGCCAGTGCCGGCCCGGCTCTGCGGGTCAGGGAGCTCGCGCAGCTGCTGGGACCGAGTGTCGACCGCGGCTCGCAGCTCCGCCAACAGCTCTTCGCGGGAGCGGCCGGCTCGCGCGGTGACACCGGGCTGGGTGAGGGCTGCCACCATCTCTCCGGTGGAGTCGCCGTCACCTGATGTGGCCGCTGCCAGGTCCGACTCGATGGCCGCCAGGTGAGCGAGGACGTCGTGCACCGTCCACGCAGGGCAGTCGGTGCTCCGGCCCAGTTCGCTCGCCGACAGCTGCCCGGCGAGATCAAGCACTCGGTCGGCCGCGTCGCGCCAGGCAGCGACGTACGTCTCGAGCGGGCCCACGTCGGGCAGCCTAGGCCGGTGAGCGGCGTCTCATCGCTCAACCTCCTGGTTGCAGCGTCACCTACTGCTAGACTTCACACCAGCCACGGCCTCACCCGCAACTTCGGTGTGAGGCCGTCTTCGTGCCCGGCATCGTGGTGCGGCCCACTCGGGTCGAGACCGACAGGAATCGGGTACCTCGTGTCCTGCACGGCTCATCGGCGCGCTGCCAGCGCGCTGAGCCGGACACCACCGATTCAATGCCTGGAGCACCCCGACGTGACCGTCGACTCTGCTGTCCTGCCTGCGCCCGCATCCGCGGGAGCGAGCTTCTCCGACTTCGACCTGCCCGACAAGCTGGTCCGCGCGCTCGAGCGCCAGAAGATCACAGTGCCGACCCCCGTGCAGTCGGCGGTCGTGCCGGACGCTCTTGCCGGCCGCGACGTGCTCGGCCGGGCCCGTACCGGCTCGGGCAAGACCCTGGCATTCGGACTGCCGATCCTGACTCGCCTCGCGGGCGGTCGTAGCCGGCCCAAGGCGCCTCGCGCACTGATCCTGGTGCCCACTCGTGAACTGGCCAGCCAGGTGCGACAGGCCGTGGAGCCGCTCGCCGACGTGATGGGGCTGTCGCTGGCGACCGTGTACGGCGGCACGCCGTACGACCGCCAGATCAAGCGGCTGCGCCGCGGGGTCGACATCGTCGTCGCCACTCCCGGCCGGCTCGACGACCTGATCAAGCGCGGCTCATGCCGCCTGGACGAGGTCGAGATCGCCGTCGTCGACGAGGCCGACCACATGTGCGACCTCGGCTTCTACCCCGCCGTCGACGCACTGCTCGCTCAGACCCGCAGCGGCGGCCAGCGGATGCTCCTGTCGGCCACTCTTGACGGCGACGTCGACCGGCTCGTCCGGGCTCATCTGTCCGCGCCGGTCAAGCACGAGCTCGACCCCGCCGATGACGGACCGTCGACGATGGCCCACCACGTACTCGTCACCGCACACACCGCCAAGGTCGAGACAGCCACCCGGCTGCTGGAGGCCAACCCACGCTCGATCGTCTTCACCCGCACCCGCGACGGCGCAACCGATCTCGCCCGCGAGCTCACCGCCGCGGGCGTCGGCGCGGTCGACATGCACGGCAACCTCAGCCAGGGCGCCCGCGAGCGCAACCTGCGCAAGTTCCGCTCCGGTCAGGCCACGGTGATCGTGGCCACCGATGTCGCCGCGCGTGGCATCCACGTCGACTCCGTCGGCATGGTCGTGCACTACGACGTACCGAACGAGCCCAAGGCGTACCTGCACCGGTCCGGTCGCACCGCTCGCGCAGGCGCCTCCGGTGCCGTCGTCGCGATCACCACCCCACGCTTCGTCGACCAGGTCGTACAGCTGCAGCGGGCCGCCGGGGTGCAGGCCCGCCATCACGACGTGCTCACCGCGCCTCGCCCAATGACGGTCGAGGCGCTGGCCGATGCCGGCAGCGAGGCCCCGGCTTCACGGCCCGGAGCACGCACCGGGTCGGGGGGCTACGGCGGCCGGTCCGGCGGTGGACGCAGCGGCGGACCGAGTCGCGGCCGCAGCGCCGGCGGCTATCGCGGCCGCACCGAGGGACGCCCCTACGACAAGCGCTCAGGCGGCGGGCGGCCGTACGGAGCCCGCTCCGGTGGACGTCCGGGTGGCCCCGAGGAGGCCCGGACCGGCGTGCGCCGCGGGGACTCCAGCTGGGGGCGCGGCTCAGCTCGTTGAGCCGCTACACCCGGTCGTTGTACCGGTGCTCCTCGACCGTGGTGTGACGACGGCGGCTCTGCGCGGTCTGGAACAGGCTCAACGCGATGGCCAGGAGGCCGCCCAGGATGAGGATCCAGCCGAGGACGTACTCCTCGATGCCCGAGATGTTGAAGTCCAGTGCGAACGCGATGATCGCGCCAACTACGAGAAGGACGACGCCGACGCCGATGCCCATGGTTCCTCCGCGAGGTAGGCGCTGAGTTAGCGCTAGGTGACTTACGGTAGCTCGGCAGATGTGGCGCTCGGGTACGAATGCACCTATCAGGGCCGTCGGGACTGGCGTCGCTCAGCGCGGATACGAGCGGACCGGAGCCCTGCAGGCCTGCCACCACCGGGCAGATGCCACGGGGGACTGAGGCCTCGTCGGGGGTCCGCGTCAGGTCCAGTAGAGGACGCGCGCAGCAGGCAGGCGCTCGTCGATCGCCTCGGCGAACCACCCGCGCAGCTCACGCATGACAGGTGCGGGGTAGACGTGCTTCACAGCTCCGAACTTGCCGCGCTTGGCACGGCGCAGGTCCTCGTCCATCTCCAGCTGCGTGCGGGGGTACCACGAGCGCAGGACCTCCTTGCTCTTCGGCGTGAACCGGTGCGTGATCTGCTCGACGGTGAGGTCGAGCCCCGGCACGTCGTTCAGCGCGGCCGAGGCGGAGTCGAGCAGGTCGGCGTACTGAGCGCGCCAGTCGTCGATCGGCATGATCGGAGCAATGGTGAGGCCGACGGGGTAACCGGCTCGTGCCAGGCGACGCAGAGCCGCGAGCCGCTGAGGTAGCCGGGCTGTGCCGCCCTCGAAACGATTTGCGACCGGTGCTGCGTTGACCGACATCCGCACGCGGGTGCGTCCGGCGTGCGGCAGCTCCAGCAGTGGTTCGACGTCGTCGAACTTGGTGGTGAAGCGCAGCTGCACCGGGCCGGCCCAGTCGTGGGTGCCGACGTGGGAGATGGTCGCGGCCAGCGAGCCTGTGACCGCCTCGATGCCCAAGGGGTCGGTGTAGCACGACGCCTCGAAGGTGGTGCCCTCATGCCCGCGCTCATCGGTTCCGGTCGTGATGCGACCCTGCCCGACGTACCCGTCGAGGCGGCCGAGGATGTCGTCGAGGTTGGCGTACGCCCGGGTGATCGGCGGTCCGCCCAGCGACCCGGCGAGGTAGCAGTACTGGCAGTGCGCGGGGCAACCCTCGGCCAGATCGACCCGCCAGTCGGCGCTGGGCGGGATCGGCTGCAGCGACAGCTTCGACGGTGGGGCCACCACGACCGCCAGCGTGCGCTTGGCCTGGGCGTAGGCCTGGCGCGCGTCGCCGCGAATGGCCGGGAGCCGATCCGCCGTCAGCAGCTCGATGTCGTCGACGCCGGCAGCCTCACAGCGCTCGACAATGGCGCGGCCGTGCTGGCGCTCGTACGCCGATCTGGTGACCAGCACCCGCTTGGGCACCCAGCGTCGGGGAGGGGCGTCGAGAACCGGAGGGACATCACGTTCGGGAACGAGAACAGCCACACCATGAATAACCTCTGAAGAGGTTGACGTGTTCCGTGCTGCGGGCCTCGGGCCCGCTACGCCACTCAGTAGCCGTGGGCCATGTCTGCGAAGCAGGAGTAGTGGCCCTGGAAGCTGACGGTGACGTCGCGGATCGGCCCGGCCCGGTGCTTGGCCACGATCAGGTCGGCCTCGCCGGCTCGCTCGTGCTCGCGCTCGTACATGTCCGGGCGGTGGATGAGGATGACCATGTCGGCGTCTTGCTCGATGGCGCCTGACTCGCGGAGGTCGGAGAGCATCGGCTTCTTCTCGTTGCGCTGCTCTGGGCCTCGGTTGAGCTGGCTGATCGCCACGATCGGAACCTCGATCTCCTTGGCCAGCAGCTTGATCTGGCGAGAGAACTCGCTCACCTCCACCTGGCGGCTCTCCACCCGCTTGCCCGACGTCATCAGCTGGAGGTAGTCGATGACGATCAGCTTGAGGTCATGGCGCTGCTTGAGCCGACGTGCCTTGGCGCGGATCTCCATCATCGTCAGGTTGGCCGAGTCGTCGATGAACAGGGGTGCGGAGCTGACGTCTCCCATGCGTCGCACCAGCTTCTGCCAGCTCGTCTCGCTGAGCTTGCCGGTACGCATCTCCTGAAGCGAGACACGAGCCTCCGCCGACAGCAGTCGCATGGAGATCTCGACCCGGTTCATCTCCAGCGAGAAGATCGCGCTGCTGAGCCCGTGCTTGATCGACGCCGACCGGCACAGGTCGAGACCGAGGGTCGACTTGCCCGCCCCCGGGCGAGCGGCAACAACCACCATCTGGCCCGGATGGAGCCCGTTGGTGAGCTCATCGAGGTCGGCGAAGCCCGTGGGAACGCCGCCGCTGCGGCCGTCGCGAGACTCGATGGCCTCCATCTCGTCGATGGTGGCGGGCAGCACCTCGGCCAGCGGGAGGTAGTCCTCGCTGGTGCGTCGCTCGGAGACGTTGTAGACCTCGGTCTGCGCGGCGTCGACCACGTCGTCGACGTCGCCCTGCTCGGCGTAGCCCATCTGAGCGATGCGGGTGCCCGCATCGACCAGTCGCCGCAGGATGGACTTCTCCCGCACGATCTGGGCGTAGTAGCCGGCGTTGGCCGCTATCGGCACACCAGCCACCAACGTGTGCAAGTAGGGAGCTCCGCCGGCACGAGCCAGCTCTCCGCGTCGCTGCAGCTCGGCAGCCACCGTGACCGCATCGGCGGGCTCGCCGCGACCGTACAGGTCGAGAACGGCGTCGAAGACGGTCTCATGCGCCGGTCGGTAGAAGTCGGTACCGCGGACCGACTCCACGACGTCGGCGATGGCGTCCTTGCTCAACAACATCGCCCCGAGCACGGACTGCTCAGCCGTGTGGTCCTGCGGCGGCGTGCGGCCGACGTCGCCCGAGCGAGCGAAGGCGGCATCGTCCGATGCCCCCTGCCAGGGCGGCGGAGACGGCCCGTCGACTCTCGTCACGCTCACCGGCGCATCACCTTCACGACCACCCCTTCCGAGCCCGGGCCTGCCTTGGCACACTGTCGCGCTGAGCACCGACAGATCCGTTCCCGCGCCGTCCGCGGTGGCCAGCGCGTCACCGTAGGCGCCTCGCTCGGCCGATGGCCAGCGGCGAGAAAAGTGCCCTGTTGGTTTCCTGTGGACGGACGGTCACCTGCTGTGGAAACTGCCGAGAACCTGTGTGCACAGGCTGTGGATCGGCTTGTGGACATCACCGTGGCATAGGACTCGACCTGGCCGTGACCTGCGACGATGCAATCTCAGCGATCCGTACCTGGAAATACTTCGCCGACGTCCAGGGTTCGGACAAGGTTGACAAAGAGTGAACAAATGGGTGCAGATTGTAGCTGGGTACGGGAGTAGCAGATGCGGCCGCGCAGATGCGGCCGCTCTAGGCTCTGGCCGTGAGAGTGCGCTGGCCCGGCGGCTCTGTGGGAGCTGCAGCGGAGCGCCGCGAGATCGTCCGGCTGGCCGTACCCGCGTTCGCAGCGCTGGTGTCGGAGCCTGCGTTCCTGCTCACCGACGCCGCGGTCGTCGGCCATCTCGGTACCGCACCCCTGGCATCGCTGGCGGTCGCCGGAACGGTCGTGCAGACCATTGTCGGGTTGTGCGTCTTCCTTGCCTACGGCACCACGGCCGCGGTGGCCCGGCACCTGGGTGCCAGGGACAACGCCGGTGCGCTGAGCACCGGGATGGCGGGCATCTGGCTGGCGACGCTTCTCGGGTGCGCGCTGGCTGCGGGGTTGACGCTCGGGGCCGAGGTCGTGGCCGGTGCCTTCGGCACCAGTGCGGGGGTTCGCGACGGGGCCGTCACCTATCTGCGCTGGGCTGCACCCGGTCTGCCGGCGATGCTCGTCGTCCTGGCCGCCACCGGCGTGCTGCGCGGCCTGCAGGACACGGTGACACCGCTGGTGGTGGCCATCGTGGCCAACGTCGCCAACGCGGTGCTCAATGTGACTCTGGTATACGGACTGGACCTCGGGCTCGCCGGCAGTGCTCTGGGGACGACACTCGCCCAGCTCGGCGCAGCAGCCGCAATGATGGTCGTCATCGTCCGCGCCGGGCGGCGGCAAGGCGCGGCCCTCGGGCCCACGTTGGCGGGTGTGCGCGCGTCGGCGCGGGCCGGCGGTCCGCTGGTCGTGCGTACGCTCACACTGCGCGCAGCTCTGCTGTTGAGCACGCTGGTGGCTGCGACCCTCGGATCGGCCGCCACGGCCGCCCACCACGTGGTGATGACGGTGGTGACGGCGTTGGCGTTCGCCTTGGACGCGCTGGCGATCGCCGGGCAGGCACTCACCGGTCGATTCCTGGGCGCCGGCGACCCCGAGGCGGCGCTGCGCACCACGTCGACCATGGTGCGGTGGGGCGCGGGCGGTGGCTTGATCGCCGGCCTCTCGCTGATGGCGGTCTCACCCTGGCTGACCTGGGTCTTCACCGACGACCCAGCCGTACGAGCCGCGGCCATACCAGCGCTTGTCGTCGCGGGCCTGGTGCAGCCCGTGTCCGGAGTCGTCTTCGTGCTGGACGGCGTCCTGATCGGCGCCGGGGACGGCGCCTATCTTGCTCGAGCGGGTCTGCTGACGCTGCTCGCGTACACACCGCTGGCGCTGATGGTCCTGGCCACCGGCGGCGGCCTGGCGTGGCTCTGGGCCGCCTACTCCGGATTCATGCTGGCCCGGCTGTGGACGCTGACTCGCCGGGCCCGCAGTGATGTATGGCTGGTGTCGGGTTTGCCGAACGCGTCGGCCTAGCCGGTCAGGCCGAGGGCACGACGTTCAGCGTCACGTCAGCGGACACCTCGGGGTGCACTCGGATGGTGACCTCGTGACTGCCGAGCGCCTTGATCGGCTGTCCCACCTCGACGCGACGCTTGTCGACCGCCGGCCCCCCCGCAGCCTTCACCGCCGCCACGATGTCGGCGACGGTCACCGCACCGAACAGGCGCCCCCCAGCGCCGGCGCGCACCGGCAGGTCGATCGGCTCGGCCTCGAGCTTGCGCTTGATCTCGTCGGCCTGACCGCGGTCGCGGACGTCGCGCACATCGCGAGCCTTCTTGATCGAGTCGATCTGCTTCTCGCCGCCGCGGGTCCACCGGATACCGAGGCCGCGAGGCACCAGGTAGTTGCGCCCGTAGCCGTCCTTGACCTCGACGACGTCGCCCGGGGCACCGAGGCCGGTGACCTCGTGGGTGAGTATGAGCTTCATGAGCAGGTCCCTCAGCGTCCGGTGGTGGTGTAGGGCAGCAGGGCCATCTCACGCGCGTTCTTGATCGCGATCGCGATCTGCCGCTGCTCCTGGACCGAGACGCCGGTCACGCGACGAGCGCGGATCTTGCCGCGGTCGGAGATGAATTTGCGCAGCAGCGCCGTGTCCTTGTAGTCGACAACCGTGATCTTGGCCGCCTTGAGCGGGTTCTGCTTCTTCTTCGGCTTGCGAAGGACTGGCTTGGCCATTGTGGTGCTCCCTTTCAAGAGCCCGGCTGAACGCCGGAATGGACGGATGGAAGATGTGCACCTGGCATCGGGTCGGTCAGAACGGCGGCTCGTCCATAGCGCCACCGCCGGCGGCCCACGGGTCGTTGCCGCCGCCACCGGACCGGCTCGGTGCACTGGAGGACCAGGGGTCCTCTGCCGGCTGTCCGCCGGAGGACTGCCCGCCCGACTGGTTGCCGTAGGACGACGGACCACCGGAGCGACTCGCGCGGTTGACCTTGGCCGTGGCCGAGCGCAGAGACGGCCCGACCTCTTCGACGTCGATCTCGAAGACGGTCCGCTTCTCGCCCTCGCGCGTCTCGTAGGACCGTGACTTCAACCGGCCCTGCACGATCACCCGGGTGCCCTTGGTGAGCGACTCGGCGACGTTCTCGGCTGCTTGACGCCATACCGAGCAGCCCAGCCACAGCGTCTCGCCGTCCTTCCACTCGTTGCTCTGCTTGTCGAAGGTGCGAGGAGTCGACGCGATGCGGAAGTTCGCCACCGCTGCACCCGACGGAGTGAAGCGGAGCTCGGGGTCGTCGACGAGGTTGCCGATGACCGTGATGACGGTGTCGCCTGCCATGGGGTCTCCCGTGGGTGGTCGTACGAGGAACGGTGAACGCGTGACACCTGTCAGTGCCCGCCGGCCGGCTGTCTGAGCCGACTCCGGTCAGTGAACCGCAACCGACCGACAAGCGATCGGCGTCGTCCACAGGGATGTGGGCCGAGATCAGCGCTTGCCGGGCTTGATCACCTTGGTGCGCATGACCGACTCGTTGAGCGTCAGCTGTCGGTCGAGCTCTCGCACGGTGTCGGGTTCGGCCTCGAGCTGGACCACGGCGTAGATGCCCTCGGGCTTCTTGTTGATCTCGTAGGCCATCCGGCGACGACCCCACACGTCGACGGACTCGACGGTGCCGCCGGCCTGGCGTACGACGTTGAGGTACGTGTCGAGCGACGGGGCGACCGTTCGCTCTTCGAGATCGGGGTCGAGGATGACCATCACTTCATAACGACGCACAGCAGACCCACCTCCTCTGGACTCAGGCGGCCACGGTCTTTCCGTGGCAGGAGGGCGTTGCATCGGGTACGCGAGCGGCGGTGCCCTCGCGTGAGTGCTCCCCGCAGAGCGGGCAACCGCAGCAGCCTACCGGCGCGAGTGTGCGCAAGGCCAATCCGGCGTCCGGTCGTACCTACGCCGACGCTTCCGGGCGGCACGGGACGGGGCGTACTCGTCCGGCAGGACGCTTCCGCAGGAAGCCGGCTCGACGTAAGCAGCGCGGGTGGGGTGCCCGGGCTCGTCGACGACGTGCCAGCTGTGCTCGGGTAGCGTCACCGACCGTGACCGCCGCCGCCGGGACCGCTGCCACCGTGACGGTGAGCGTGCGCACCCTCAGCACCGATGAGCACCTGGCGTACCTGCGCTCGGTGCCCAGCGCCAGCTTCCTGCAGACCCCTGCCTGGGGCCAGGTCAAGGCCGAGTGGGCTCATGAGTCGCTGGGACTGTACGTGGGCGATGCACAGGTGGGCGCCGCGCTGGTGCTGTACCGCCGGCTGCCCCGCCTCGGCCGTTCGCTGGCGTACCTGCCCGAGGGGCCGGTGCTCGACTGGGACACCCCCCACCTGCCGCGGCTGCTCGACGCACTGGTCGCCCACCTGCGCGGCAGGGGCGCCTTCGGCGTGCGCATGGGGCCGCCGGTCGTGACCCGAGCCTGGGAGGCGGCCACCGTCAAGGCTGGGCTGGCCGACCCGGCCCTGCATCGGCTGGGTGACGTGCCACCGGACGAGGTGTCCGAGTCCGGGCGGCGCCTGATCACCCTGCTCGCCGAGCGGGGCTGGCGACTCCAGGGGGAGGGCGAGGGGTTCGCCGCGGGACAGCCGCGCTACAACTTCTGGCTCCCGCTGGGCGGCCGGACCGAGGCCGACGTGCTCGCCGGCATGAATCAGCTGTGGCGCCGCAACATCAAGAAGGCCGCGAAGGCCGGCGTCGAGGTGCGCCAGGGCGAGCGCATCGATCTCGCTCAGTTCCACCGCATCTACGTCGAGACAGCCGGGCGTGACGGGTTCACCCCTCGACCGCTGCCCTACTTCCAGACGATGTACGACGCGCTCAACGCCGAGGAGCCGGGCCGACTGCGGCTGTACCTCGCGCACCACGAGGGCGACCTGGTCGCGGCGACGACGCTCGTGCAGGTGGGCGAGCACGCCTGGTACTCCTATGGCGCGTCGACCACCGGTAAGCGGGAGGTACGCGGGTCGAACGCGGTGCAGTGGCAGATGATCCGCGACGCGCTGGCCTCGGGCGCGAGCGTGTACGACCTGCGCGGCATCACCGACACCCTCGACGAGTCCGACTCCCATGCCGGGCTCGTCCAGTTCAAGGCCGGCACCGGCGGGCGCGCGGTGGAGTACGCCGGCGAGTGGGATCTTCCCCTCTCCCGGCCCCTGTACAAGGCCTTCGAGCTCTACCTCAGGCACCGCTGATGGCTCTGACACTGGACGTCGACGGTCCCCGCTGGCGAGCACACCTGCGCGCCACCGTGGAGGCGCAGCCCGACCTGGTTCCGGTCGCCAAGGGCAACGGCTACGGCTTCGGCACTTCAACCCTGGCCCGCCGTTGCGAGTGGCTGGGCCTGGACACGGTGGCGGTCGGCACCTACCTGGACGTGCCGGACGTGCTGTCGCGATGCACCAGCGACGTGCTGGTGATGGAGCCGTGGCGGCCCGGCACACAGGCGGACATGGCCGACCGGAGGATCATCCACACCCTCGCCGGTGTCGGTGACCTCGCGGAGCTCGCGGCGGAATCGCCCGGAACCCGGGTGGTCGTGGAGGGCTTGACGTCGATGTGGCGGCACGGCATGCCGCGTGACGACCTCGCCGCCGCCGCTCGTACCTGCGCCCGGCTGCGGCTGGAGGGGTTGGCCCTGCACCTGCCGATGGCCGGCGACCGGTTCGAGGAGGCGCGGTCGTGGATGGGTGCGCTGGAGGCGTCGCGGCTCGACACGCGCAACGTACTGGTGTCGCACCTCGCCGACGACGACCTCGCCCGCGTCCGCGCGGAACGCCCGCAGCTGCGCGTACGCCCACGGATCGGCACTCGCCTGTGGCTGGGGGACAGGCAGGCCCTGTCGGTTCGCTCGACCGTGCTGGATGTGCACGCGCTGCCACGCGGGCAGCGGGTCGGCTACCGCCAGCGCCCTCTCCGTCGTGCCGGCCACCTGCTCATCGTGTCCGGCGGCACCGCGCACGGCATCGGGCTCGAGGCGCCGACCTCGGCTGTCACGGCGCGTCAGCGCGCGGTGGCACTCGCGCGCGGCGGCCTCGACGCAGCGGGGATGGCGCTGTCGCCCTTCACGGTGGCCGGCAGGCAGCGCTGGTTCGTCGAGCCGCCGCACATGCAGGTGTCCATGCTCGCGCTGCCCGCCCCGACGCCGCCGCCGGCGATCGGCGACACGGTGCCGGCCGAGGTCCGGTTCACGACCACGTCCTTCGACGCGGTGTCGATCAGCTGACGGCTGCTTCCTCCAGCACTCCGCTGGTGGGGTCGTCCTGTCCGCCGGCTCGCCCGGGGTCCGCCCACGGGCGCAGGATGTCTCGCACCACCAGCGCTGCGAGCGTCACCTCGGCGAGTATCCGGCCTATCAGTGCGAGGGTGAACACGAGGTCAGCGTCGCCTGGGTCGGGGACGGTGAAGCCATGGCGGTGCCAGGAGTGGGCAACCACGTACAGCAGCTCGGCGAGCTGCCACAGCACCAGGTCACGCCACCGTGGACGCGCCAGAGCAACCAGCGGCAAGAGCCACAACACGGTCTGGGGCTCGTGGCTGCCGTGCACGAGCAAGGCGCCGAGAAGGGTTAGCAGGGCCACCTGCGACAGGCGTGGTCGCCGCGGCGCCCACAGGGTCAGGGCAGTCACCGCCAGCAGGACGACAGCCAGCCCGACCGGCTCCAGCCACTGCGGCGGAGGGCCTCCCTAGATGTTGCCGATATGCCACGTCGATCCGTCCCCGATCTCGACAGCGGTCGCTGTTCTCAGCCAGCGGGTGACACCCTCGCGGGCCACCAGCAGGGCAGGAAGCACGACTACCGCGAAGCCGGCCGCAGCGGCGGCCGCCACTCGGCCGGCGACCCCCGGCTGACGTTCACGCAGACACAGCACCACCGCAGCAGCGGCCACCACCACCGGCCACCATGCGGTCGCTGCACCCAACCCGGCGAGCAGGCCGGTCCAGGTCACGCGCCTCCGCGACCACGCCCACATCGCTGCGCAGGCCAACGCCACCGCTGCCAGGTCCCACCCCATGACGCCGGTCAGCACCAGCGCCGGTGCCCCCGCGAAGGCCATCGCGTCCCACGGCCGGGAGCGGTGCGTACGCGCCAGCGCGAGCACGCTCGCGAGAGCCGCGAGCAGCAGCAGCAGCGACACGACCCCGGTGTAGGTGACGGCTTGGCCCCGGACGTCGTCGGTCGTGGCCGCCGCGCGCACCGGTCGGGAGCCGGACGCACCGACGTCGGGCCACCCGGAGAGCACGGCGGTCGTCAGTGCCGCGCCGTAAGCCGCCACCGCGACCGGCGGGGAGTATGTCGTCGAAGCGCCGGCCGCCTCCTGCAGCGGCGGTGTCCGCTCTGCCAGGCCGCCGGTCGCGTAGTCGTACGGCAGCGCGCTCCAGCACTGGTCGGCGTACTGGTCCGGTGGGCTCCACCAGGAGCCCGCAGCGCAGGGCGCGAGATGCAGCAGCCCCACCGTGAACGTGGCGACGCAGACGGCCATGGCTGCGACCGCGGCGCTGATCCGCGGGTGTCGAGCGGCGTGAGCCCCGGGTGGTCCTCCCACGGCGGCAGAGGCCCAGCGAGCCCACCCGTCCTCGCGGGTGGGCACAGCCAGCGGTGCGGCCCGCCTCGCGGTACCACCCGAGGCCTGCCGCGGTGGGGGGCTGCTCAGGTCACCGGCCCCCGTTGCCATTGCCGTTGCCGTTGCCATTGCCGTTGCCACTGCCGCCACCGTTACTGCTTCCGCCCCCGCTCCCGTTGCCACCAGGGTCCCCGTTGCCTCCGGCGTTGCTGTTGCCCGGCGACTCCGACGGCGGTGACGGCGGGCGAGGTGTCCCGGTCGGCTTCGGAGAAGGCGACGGTGTGTCGGTCGCCTCCTGGCTTGGCGTGCGGGTCGGCCGGGGACTCTCGCTCGGTTGCTCGGTCGGTTCGCGCGTGGGTTGGCGGGTCGGTTCCTCCGTCGGCTCCGTCGTGGGGGGCGTCGTAGGTTCCGTCGTCTCCTGCGTCGGGGTCGGAGTGTCGGTGGGCTTCGGCGGTGTCGTCGTGGTCGTCGTGGTCGGCGCCGGAGTGGTGGGAGCTACCGAGGGTGTTCCCGCGTTGCCGTCGAGGAAGGCCGGCTCGGGGAAGTCGACGCAGTTCTCGTCCTGCCCTGCCTTGGTCATGAATGTGGTGAACGTGCGCGCCGGGTACTCACCGCCGAAGAAAGTGCTCAGCCCTCCCACTCCGTCCAGGTCGCGCCGACCGTCCCCGCGGATGTACATGACCGCCGCCGCCAGCCGCGGCGTGTAGCCGACGAACCACGCGGACGTCACTGTGTCGGGTCGCAGGGCGGCAGTACCCGTCTTGGCCGCCACCGGGCATCCCAGCGCCAGGGCCTCCGTTCCCGTACCGCTGGTGACGACCTCCTGCAGGGCGTAGCTCACGTCAGCCGCCACGTCGGCACTGAAGGCCCGCTCGGCAGTCACCTCGTGCTCGTAGACCAGCTTGCCGTCGCTGTTGTCGACCTTCTCGATCGCGTACCAGTCGGCCTGCTCGCCCTTGGCGGCGAAAGTGGCGTACCCGACCGCCATGTCGAGCGGACGGATGTCGGCCGTGCCGAGCGGGACGCCGGCCACCGGCTCCAGTCCCGCC
>DASQMN010000304.1:0-4324 GCA_035645475.1 Nocardioidaceae bacterium | reverse complement strand
CCGCGCTGGTGATCGAAGCGCTGCACGGCGCGGATCAGCCCGAGGGTGCCCTCCTGCACCAGATCGAGCAGGGACACGCCGGGTGTGCGGTGGCCACGGGCCACCATCAGCACGAGCCGGAGATTGGCGGCCACCATGCGCGCCATCGCGCGTTCTCCCTGGGCCACGAGGACGGCGAGGTCGTCGGCTGAGGCCCTACCATCGCTCTCGAGCCGTTCACGGGCGAGGACCCCAACCTCGATCGCCCGGCTCAGGGCCACCTCCTCGGCCGCAGTCAGCAACGACCAGCTGGCCGTGCGTTGCAAGTGAGCCGCGAGCGGGTCCTCAGCGGCGGTACGGCCCGAGCGACGTGACGACTGCGACATGGCGGCTCCCCCGACGACGACGGACCCGCAGTCCATCGCCGCGAGGCGTCGTGCGGGAGGGGGTGGGGCGGATCTGTGGACGCCTAGTTCAACGCTGTGCATCGTCCACAGGCGTCAGGGCAGCGTGGACGCGGTGGCCCGGTCGCGCAGGGCGCGACGATGCTGCTCGAGCGCCACCAGCTCACCGAACATGCGGTTGTACTCGACGACCTGCTCGACCGGGTTGGTGCGCTGCAGCCGCGACTTCAAGGTGCTGATCCGGCGCGAAGCCGTCAGCTCCTCCAGCCGGGCCAGCTGCGACTCAAGCAGTGACTCGTCGGGCTCACCGACCACGTGCAGCGGTTCCACCGCCAAGGATGTGAACACCGAACGCACCCGGTCGTCGAGCAGGCGCTGCGACACCCGCGACATCCAGGCGGTGTCGCCCGGCGCGGGCCGAGGTTCCGCTGAGATCGCGTGCCATACCTCGCGGAGCCATGGATGCGTGAAGTCGTCCTCGTCCACCGGGGAGGCCGCCGAGTCGACCAGGTGCGGCACCGCGATGACGGTCTTGAGGGCTTCGCGCTCGTCGGCGAAGCGGGGCTCGCGCGGGTCCGGAGCCGCTGGCCGCTTGTCGTCCGGCTGGAGGAGCGTCTCACTCCCCTGCGTCGACGCCGAGCCGGTGCGGCGACCAGCCGTTCGCCGCACCTCCTGCCGCACCTCCTCGACCTCCATTCCGATCAGCCCGGCCAGCTCGCGAGCGAACGCGTCGATCTTCGAGCGGTCGCGCACGCTCGCGACCAGCTGAGCCGCCTCGCGCATCGCGTTGACGCGCTGGTCGGCGCGGTCGAGGTCGAAGCGGCCGACGACGTTGCCGAGCACGAAGCGGTACAGCGGCACCCGACGGGCCACGAGCTCGCGTACGGCCGCATCGCCCGAGCTCAGCCGCAGGTCACAGGGGTCCAGCCCGCTCGGCTCCACCGCAACGTAGGTCTGGGAGACGAAGTTCTGGTCGCCGGCGAAGGCGCGCATCGACGCCCGCTGCCCGGCCTCGTCACCGTCGAAGGTGAAGATGACCTCACCGCGGAACTCGTCGTGGTCGAGCAGCAGCCGGCGCAGGATGCGCGCGTGCTCGTCGCCGAAGGACGTGCCGCACGTCGCGACCGCGGTCTTCACGCCGGCCTCGTGGCAGGCCATCACGTCGGTGTAGCCCTCCACCACGACGGCCTGCGAGGCGCGGGCGATCTCGCGCCGGGCGAGGTCGATGCCGTACAGCACCTGGCTCTTCGAATAGATGGGTGTCTCGGCGGTGTTGAGGTACTTCGCCTCGATCCGGTCGTCGTCGAAGAGCCGGCGTGCGCCGAACCCGACCACGTCGCCGGAAAGGTCACGGATCGGCCAGAGCAGCCGACCCCGGAAGCGGTCGTACGCACCCCGGCTGCCTCGGCTTGCGAGCCCGCCGGTCACCAGCTCGTCGTCGCTGAATCCGCGTGCCCGCAGGTGGCGTACGAGCGCCTCGCCTCCGCGGGGAGCGAAGCCGACGCCGAACCGCTCCGCCGCCTCGCGTCCGAACCCCCGCTCGGCCAGGAACTGGCGACCGGTGACCGCATCCCCCGAGGCCGACAGCTGCTCGACGTAGAAGTCAGCCGCGTCCTTGTGCGCCTGCACGAGGCGAGCCCGCTGACCAGGGTGGCGGCGCGGCGCGTTGCCGGGGCTGTCGACGTACCGCAGCTGCACCCCGACCTTGTCGGCCAGCCGCTCCACCGCCTCGGTGAACTGCAGGCCCTCGAGCTCGCGCAGGAACGTGAAGACGTCCCCACCGGCGCCGCAGCCGAAGCAGTAGTAGGCCCCCTTGGCCGGAGTCACGTTGAACGACGGCGACTTCTCGTCGTGGAACGGGCAGAGCCCCTTGAAGTTGCCACCCCCGGCACTGCGCAACGTGACGTGCTGGCTGACGATCTCGTCGATACGCGCGCGCTCGCGCACCAGCGCGATGTCGTCCTCACGTATCCGGCCCGCCACGGCGAGGAGTCTAGGTCGCTCGACAGACGTTCGGCTCAGGCCGGGAGCGCCCGAGCACAGCTCACAGCAACCGGGCAGCCCAGGCCCGCGCCGAGGTGTCGGTCAGCGACGCGACCTGGTCCACCACGACCCGCAGTCTGGCGGCGTCATCCGGGGCGCGGGACCAGTCAGCAGCGAACTCGGGCTCCAGCGCGTCGGGGCCCAGCTCCCCCAGTCGCTCGACCAGGCCCTGCAGCAGCCCGCGTTGCGCGGCAAGCACGCGGACGCGTTCATGGCGGCGCATGACGTAGTGAGCGGCGACGCCCTTCAGCACGCCTATCTCCACCCGCGTCTGCACCGGCAGCATCAGGTCGGCGGCGTACCGGGTCAGCATGCCGGCTCCGGAATCGGCACGGGTGGCGTCGTGGGCCGCGACACAGAAGCGGCCGATGAGGCCACTGGTGAGCTGCTTGACGGCAGCCAGGCTGCGCCTGGTCCCGTCGACCGGTGCCGTGGGCCAGCCAGGCTGGTGCTGAAGGCGCCTCAGCGCCTCCTCCAGGACACCGTCGTCGGCAGCCGGCAGATACCAGTCGCGGACCGCCTCCCACACCTCGACCCGCTCCGCCACGTCGTTCAGTCGGGCCAGATCCAGCCAGCCGGCCACCAGGGCGTCCTCGATGTCGTGCACCGAGTACGCCACGTCGTCGGAGAGGTCCATGACCTGCGCCTCCAGGCTGCGCCGACCGACGGGGGCGCCGGTGCGCAGCCAGGCGTAGACCTCCACGTCGTCGGCGTACACGCCGAACTTGCGCCCCATCACAGCGCCGTCACTGTGCACACCCTGAGCATCAGGTGCCTCGTCACGGGTCCAGGGGTACTTCACGCAGGCATCGAGCGAGGCGCGCGTGAGGTTCAGGCCGACGCTCGTTCCGTCGGCTCGAGCGGTCTTCGCCTCCAGCCGGGTGAGCACACGCAGCGTCTGGGCGTTGCCCTCGAAGCCACCCGCCTCGGCGGCGATCTCGTCCAAGGCGCGCTCCCCGTTGTGACCGAAGGGCGGGTGCCCGAGGTCGTGCGCGAGGGCCGCGGTCTCCACCAGGTCTGGGTCGCAGCCGAGCGCGGCCCCCAGCTCACGCGCGACCTGACCCACCTCCAGGGAGTGGGTGAGCCGGTTGCGTACGAAGTCGTCGACTCCGGGTCCCACCACCTGGGTCTTGGCCGCCAACCGGCGCAGTGACGCGGAGTGCAGCACCCGCGCACGGTCACGCTGGAAGGCCGTGCGACCGGGGCGCTTGGCCGGCTCCGGTACGCAACGCTCGCCGGCGTCGGACGGGTAGCCCGGCGCGAGTGGCTCCACGAGGGTGCGGCCGGCGTTCTGCATCGTGGGGACACTATCCACGGCTGTGTCCTGTCGAGGCGGGTATGCGTGACACCCTCGCGGCGTGACCGCCACGCTTGAACGCGCTCGCCGGGCGGTGGCCTTGGCGTTCGTGGCGAACGGCGTGGCGTTCGCCTCGTGGGTGTCGCGCACCCCGGCGGTGCGGGACACGTTGGGACTGACGTCGACGCAGCTGGGACTCCTGCTCCTTTGCAGCGCCGTGGGCTCGCTGGTGGCGCTGCCGCTGTCAGGTGCGCTGGTGCATCGATTCGGGCCCGGTCGCACCGTCCTCGGCGGGGGTGCGGCCGTGGCCGCCGGACTCTCCCTGGCGGCGTCGGGGCTGGGCCTGACCATGGTCGTGCTTACCGCACTGGGACTGTTGCTCGTCGGGCTCGGCATCAGCGTCTGGGACGTCGCGATGAACGTCGAGGGCGCTGACGTGGAGAACCAGCTGGGCCGGCCGTTGATGCCGCGCTTCCATGCCGGTTTCAGTGTCGGCACCGTGCTCGGTGCCCTGCTGGGCGCCGGGGCCGCCGCCATCGGGCTCGATGTCGCCTGGCAGCTGGTGGCGACGGCGACGCTCGCGCTGGGTGCGGTGGCGTAC
>DASQMN010000303.1:0-3125 GCA_035645475.1 Nocardioidaceae bacterium | reverse complement strand
CCGCCCCTCTGCTGGGAGTCATCGACGCGGACGGCTCGATGGATCCCGCGGTGCTGTCCCAGCTGGCCGACATCGTGCAGACCGGGTCGGTGACGATGGCGGTCGGTCGGCGCCGGCCTGTGGGCCGGGGCGTGTGGCCGTGGCATGCCCGGGCCGGCAACGCCATCATCACGGCGCGACTGCGCCGACGGGCCGGCGTACCCGTGCACGACATTGCGCCGGTACGGGTGTGCAGGCGCCAGGATCTGCTCGATCTGGATATCCGTGACCGGCGGTTCGGGTATCCGCTGGAGCTGCTGGTCAAGGCCGGGGCTGCTGGCTGGATGCTGCGAGAGGTCGACATCGAATACCGGCCACGCGCAGCGGGTACTCGATCCAAGGTGTCGGGCAGCGTCCGCGGCACGCTGCGCGCCGCGAGGGACTTCGCGTCGGTGCTGCCATGACAACGCAGGGCCGCGAGCGAGCGATGAACGTGCTCGTGGTCGCCAAGGCGCCGGTGCCGGGGCTGGCAAAGACCCGGCTGGCGGCGCACATCGGTGCACGCGCAGCCGCCGAGGTGGCGGCGGCTGCGATGCTCGACCTTCTCGCGACCCTGCGTGACGATCGGCGGCGGGTTCTGGTGGCGCTGGCTGGCGAGCTGTCGCAGTCGGTGCGGCAGGCCGAGCTCCGCGAGGCGCTTGCCGACTGCACCGTGTTCGGCCAGTTCGTCGGCTCCTTCGCCGAGCGACTCGTGCATGCGCATCGCCGGGCCCACGAGCTCGTGGCGGGTCCGCTGCTGCAGGTGGGCATGGACACCCCCCAGCTCGACGTCGCTCTGCTGCACTCCGCCGAGGAGGGGCTCGCCACTCACCGCGCGGTACTCGGGCCCGCCGTGGATGGCGGCTGGTGGGCGCTGGGGCTGCACTCCGCCTCGCCCGCAACCGCTCTGCTCCGTGTGGGCATGTCGACCGCCACCACCGGCGCCGACACCGAGGCGTCCTTGCTGGCCACCGGCCTGGTGGGCGACGTCGTCGGTCGGCTCGACTGTCTACGGGACGTGGATGAGTGGGCCGATGCGGTGGAGGTCGCCGCAACGGTGCCTGGTTCGCTTTTCGCCGCGGTCGTCGCCGACTGCTACGAGCGCGCCACCTCATGATCTGTTCGCCGCAACCCTAGGAGCGACGCGACGGCGACCGCGGTGGCCACCAAGCCGGTCAGCCTCGCTGGGGTTGGCGACGATGCGGTCGTGGATGTCCCGGCCGCGATGGGTCAACGGTTGCCCGTCACAGCCAGGTCACAACGCCCTCCGCCCTGCGTGTGCGGGGTTAGCATGACGACGACTCCAGAAGGCGGGTTGCATGAACTCCATGTCAGATATGTCCGTCACCACGCTCGTGGTGGTCGGCCTGGTCGTGCTTGCGGTGCTCGGGGCTGTCGCGTACATCGCGATGCGTTACGTCTTCGACCGGCAACAGACCCACGGAAATCGGCCGTCCCAGGATCGGTCCCGGCGCGACGACCTCAAACGGGGCAAACTGCACTGACGTGAGCGGTGACGGCTCGGCCGCTCAGGGTTGGGCCGTTGCCCACATCGGCCGTTTCAGGGACAAGACGCCGCCGCCGAATAGCCGCGGGCACGGCGCCTCAGCCCACCTTCCGCGCGTAGTAGCGCGACCTGATCAGGTAACCCTTCTCAGTGAGGTGCAGCCTGTCCCGTGGGAAGATCCATAGCTCGCTCGCAGGTCGTGGGCGACTGTGGATGTATCCGTTCCAGTCGGCGTACCGCCCGTTGGGTGCCGCGGATACCTTGGCCTGGAGTATGTCGTTGACCTTGCGGCTGTTGGCGCTGTCGGCGTCATAGAAGCCGGTGCCGATCCACACGAAGTCGTCGGTGCCGAGGGCGTTGACCACCCGGCGCACTCCCCGCCGGATGTCAGTCGTGCTGGAGAAGCGCTCGGTCGTTCCGATCGCGATGACCCAGGTGTCGACGTGCCCGAGCTCGACACGTGCGGCCCGGATGTTCTGCACCGTCGTCATGCCCATCGAGTCGGGAGACAACAGGTCCTTGCCGCCCACGCCCCAGAAGTAGATGCCGCCGCCACCGTGTCCGCGGTTGTGCAGAGCGGCCTCGATGCGCGCCCGTCCGGCGTCGCGCTGATCGGTGAGTGAGTCACCGATGACCGCGACCGTGTCGTCGGGAGCGCGATGCGCAACGGCGGTACTGGTAGCGCTTGTGGCGCTGAGCGGAAGGACGACAAGAAGCGTCGCGAGTGCGTAGGCGAGGCGAGTCACCTCAACAGTGTCGACCACCGCCGGCCGATTCTTGGCGATTAGGACAAACCTCGGCGGCAGTGACGAGCTCGGCCACGCAGCAGGCGGCGGTCGCCCCTGGACTCCGCCGGCCCTCGTGAGCGCAGCGAACCGAGACGCTCTGACAGACTCGCAGCGTGAGGGTCTCAGCGAAGTCTGACTACGCGCTGCGCGCACTGGTCGAGATCGCAGCCAGAATCGAGACGGTGGCAGTGTCGGCGGAGGAGCTGGGCCGGCTGCAGGACATACCGCACGGATTCCTGCAGTCCATCCTTGCCGACCTACGTCGCGCCGGCCTCGTGATGAGCCAACGTGGTCAGTCGGGGGGCTGGCGGCTTGCCCGCGACGCCACTGACATCAGCGTGGCCGACGTGATCCGCGCGGTCGACGGGCCACTGGTGAGCGTGTACGGCTTGCGTCCCGAGGCCGTCAGCTACAACGACTCCGCCATGGTCCTGCAGCATGTCTGGATCGCGGCGCGCGCCAGCCTCCGGGAGGTCTTCGAGACGGTCTCCATCCAGCACCTGGTCGACGGCCGCCTGCCCCGGCCGGTCGCAGCGCGTACCAAGGGTGAGGACGCCTGGCGGCCGCACTGACGGCCGCGTCGGTGCGATGCCGCTCGAGCCGTGGGCAGGCATTGCCATCCAAAGTTTGTCTATTAACATGCTGCACTATGACGCGACGTTGGCCCGACTTCTTCATCGTCGGGGCTCCCAAGGCCGGCACCACTGCCCTGCATGCTGCCTTGTCTCGGCACCCAAGGCTCGCCCTCAGTGCGGTCAAGGAGCCCAAGTACTTCTTGTGCGGGGACGCCCCGCCGCCGTTGTACCTGGGTC
>DASQMN010000302.1:0-2583 GCA_035645475.1 Nocardioidaceae bacterium | reverse complement strand
CGGTCGGTTGCTCGGCGCTGCCGCCGCGGCCGGTGTCTCGGTGCACACCGTCCAAGCCGCGGACACGGCCGGCTGGTCGGGAGTGGCCCGGTACGCGGCTCTGCTGGCGCGCGGCGGGTGGGCGGCGGCTTACCTGGCCGTCGGCTCGAGTCAGTCACCGCGAGGCTGACCCGGCGCGCGTCCTGCGCTCGGTCGGGAAGTCGCCATGCTTGGTCGCATGGCTCAGCCACCGCCGGTGACGTAACCTGAAGCGCGTGTCCGACACCCTTTCCAGCCCCGTGACCAGCGACCCGGCGAACTCGTCCGGCGACGGCGACTTCGAGGTGGCCGACCTCTCCCTGGCCGCCTTCGGCCGTCTCGAGATCGGCCTCGCCGAGCATGAGATGCCCGGTCTCATGGCCATGCGCGAGCGCTTCGGAGCATCGCAGCCACTGGCTGGCGCCCGCATCACCGGCTCACTGCACATGACCGTGCAGACGGCTGTGCTCATCGAGACCCTCGTCGACCTGGGGGCGCAGGTGCGCTGGGCGAGCTGCAACATCTTCTCCACCCAGGACCACGCCGCCGCCGCCGTGGTGGTCGGCCGTGAGGGCACGGTGGAGGCACCTGCCGGTGTGCCCGTGTTCGCCTGGAAGGGCGAGTCCCTCGCCGAGTACTGGCGGTGCGCCGAGCGTGCGCTGCTGTGGCCGGACGGACAGCGCCCGAACATGATCCTCGACGACGGTGGCGACGCCACCATGCTGGTCCACCTCGGAGCCGAGTACGAAGCGGCTGGAGTCGTGCCGCCGGCCGACTCGACCGACAACCCCGAGCTTCGTGAGGTCCTGGAGATCCTGCGGGCGTCACTGGCTGAAGACCCGCGCCGCTGGACCGAGATCGGGAAAGCCGTGCAGGGCGTCACCGAGGAGACGACCACCGGAGTCCTCCGGCTGTACGAGCGCTTCCGCGCCGACACGCTGCTGTTCCCGGCGATCAACGTCAACGACTCGGTCACCAAGTCGAAGTTCGACAACCGCTACGGCTGCCGGCACTCGCTGATCGACGGCATCAACCGTGCCACCGACGTGCTGATCGGCGGCAAGGTGGCCGTGGTGTGCGGCTACGGCGACGTCGGCAAGGGCTGCGCCGAGTCGCTGCGTGGCCAGGGTGCCCGGGTGATCGTCACCGAGGTCGACCCCATCTGCGCGTTGCAGGCCGCCATGGATGGCTACCAGGTGGCCACGCTCGACCAGGTCGTCGACACCGCCGATCTCGTGATCACCGCGACGGGCTGCCTCAACGTGGTCACCGCCGAGCAGATGGCCCGCATGAAGCACCAGGCGATCCTGGGCAACATCGGTCACTTCGACAACGAGATCGACATGGCCGGCCTGGCCGCCACTCCCGGCATCGCCCGTACGACGGTCAAGCCCCAGGTCGACGTGTGGACCTTCCCCGACGGCCACAGCGTGATCGTGCTGAGCGAGGGCCGGTTGCTCAACCTGGGCAACGCCACCGGCCACCCGTCGTTCGTGATGAGCAACAGCTTCACCAACCAGGTGCTCGCTCAGATCGAGCTGTTCACCAAGGCCGACCGGTACCCGCTGGGCGTCCACACCTTGCCCAAGCACCTCGACGAGGAGGTCGCCCGGCTGCACCTTCCGGCGCTGGGGGCACATCTGACCGAGCTGTCCAAGGAGCAGGCCGCCTACCTCGGAGTCGACGCGGCCGGGCCGTACAAGTCCGACTCCTATCGGTACTGACCGTACGCTGGAGGCCAATGCGGCCTCGCCCACGACCCGGGGGTGCCGCGGCGTTGACCGACGCAAGGGGACCCAGGTGGCCGACAGCAGCGCTGCACGCCCCGCGGGGCGTGGACGTGTGCTCGTGGTCGACGACGACGTGGCGCTCGCCGAGATGCTGTCGATCGTGCTGCGCACGGAGGGGTTCGAGCCACGTGCCGTGCATCGCGGTGACCAGGCGCTGAGTGCGTTCCGGGAGCTGCGCCCCGACGTGGTGCTGCTCGACCTCATGCTGCCCGGCCTGGACGGCATCGACGTGTGCAAGGCCATCCGCGCCGAGTCCGGCGTCCCCATCGTCATGCTGACGGCGAAGACGGACACCATCGACGTCGTCGTCGGTCTGGAGTCGGGGGCCGACGACTACATCAGCAAGCCGTTCAAGCCCAAGGAGCTGGTCGCTCGGGTGCGTGCACGCCTGCGTCGCTTCGACGACGTGCCACCGGAGCACCTGAGCATCGGCGACGTCTCCATCGACGTCGCCGGCCACGAGGTGCGCCGTGGCGACGAGGTGATCGCCCTGACACCGCTGGAGTTCGACCTGCTCGTGTGCCTGGCGCGCAAGCCCTGGCAGGTGTTCACCCGTGAGGTGCTCCTCGAGCAGGTGTGGGGTTACCGCCACGCCGCCGACACCCGGCTGGTCAACGTGCACGTGCAGCGGCTGCGGTCCAAGGTGGAGCACGATCCGGAGCAGCCTCAGGTGGTCCTCACCGTACGTGGGGTGGGCTACCGCGCCGGTTCGGACTGACCCGTGGCACGCGTCGCCGCTGTCCTGGGGCAGGTGCTGCGTGTGATCACGTTCGCG
>DASQMN010000301.1:0-6399 GCA_035645475.1 Nocardioidaceae bacterium | reverse complement strand
AAGGTCGCGTGCTGCTGAGGCGAAGCTGATGCCGCGGGGTACGACGACCACGACCGGGTCGGAGCCGGAACGTGCGGTCCCGAGCAGCACCGGCCGCCCGACCCCGACGCCGCTACCGCCGGCCGTCGGGGCGTCTGCCTTCACCACCCACAGCCGCCCTGTGGCGGCCTGCTGTTCCGGAATGAGGGCAGTGATCGTCTCCACCGGGCGAAGCGGTGCTATCGCGGCAGCTTGCACGCGTACGTCGTGCTGTCGCTCGAGTCGGTGGACAAGTGTTGCGGCGCCGTCCAGGCTCGCTGGCGAGCCCTTCGCGCGGCGCGTTGGTGCCCGACCGGTGGCGACCACGGCGACGGTGTCGCCCCGCACGTCGCCGAGAACGACCTCGGTCGTGGCGTTCCCGATGTCTACTCCGGCGACGAGCGTCACCGCAGCAGACCACGTCTGGCGTAGACCTCCGCGGCTTCTCGCACCAGGGAGGCACATCGGGGGGCCGGGTACTTCTCCAGCCGGGTCGCCAGCGCCGACAGCTCCGCCGCGGTGGCCCGGTGAGGCCGCAAGGCCTCGTACAGAGCCAGCACCTCAGCCTCTGGCACCAGAGCCAGCTCCGCAGCGCGCCGCAGGTTCGCCGCCAGCTGAGGGTTGCCGTGCCGTTCCGCGACCAGCGCCTGAGCCTCCAGCGTGTCCGGGTGGATGCGGACGTCGTCTGCGCCGAGCTCGCCGCGGACCAGCCTGTCCAGGGACAGCTCGGCGGAGTCCCTCCCCGAAGCCGCGCGGGTCACAGCCGCACCTCGATGTCCTCGTTGCCGAGGGAACGGTCGACACAGGCACGCTCGAGCGCCACCAGCGCGATGACGCTGGTGTGGTACCTCGCCTCGATAGCCTCATCGGTGTACGGGTTGCGTGCCGGCGCCGGCGTCGCGCCCTTGGCATGGCGGCCGGCGTTGCTGCCGAGAAGGCGGTACAGCGCCGGTGTGATGACCGGCGCCATGCTGTACAGCTCCAGATTGGCCAGCGGTGGAAGGTCTCGCCGATGGATGAGGGCGGTGCCTTTGCCTTGGAGGCCGATGCCGATGCCCGATCCGGAGAGGCGGGCGGCGGTCAACCCCACCATGCCCAGATCGAGCGTTGCGTTGACTCGGACCACGCGTGCTCGGCATCCCTCCTCCTCCAGGCCGGCCAACAGCTCACGCAGAACGTCCACCACGAGAAGTCCTGACAGGGTTCGCCACACCATTCGACCGACACCAGGCGATAGACCTATGACGACCTCGCGGGGATCACTGCCCATCTCTGCCGGCCCGGCCACCTGCAACTCGTCACTCGCCCACGCAGCCTGGTCGGAGCGCAGGTCGTCCACGCCGCGGGCCTGCCGAACCGCGTCTATCTGCTCCTGCCGATCGCGGGTGGGCTCATAGCCGGTGCCCGGGCCCGCATAGTCATTGGGATCGGTGACCAGACTCAGTACCTGCATCGACTCATCGAAGATGGCCGCGGTCTGCAGGTGGTCGCCTTGCACGCGAGCCTTCAGCATGTCGAGGACCCGGCCGGCAGCTTCGCCGTGTCCACACTCCTCCAGCGCCTGCGCTACCTCCAGCGATCCCAGCCCCGAGCTTCGAATGGCTTGCGCGGCCCCCAGCACGACCATGGGGTCGGGATCTCCGATGTCTTTGGATCCGACGGCGTCGACGGCGAGGTCGACGTGCTCGTCGGTGAAGTCGGCCAGCCCCAGCCAGCGGTAGACGTCACGGCAGGCCTCAGCGGCGTGGCGTCGCAGCTGGCCCACGGTGGCGGGGTCGGCGGTGCGCAGGCCCCCGTCGACGCCCCAGTCGCGTTGCATCACCAGCCAGTCGTCGATGTCCTCCGCGTTCCACTGTGACGGTCCGAACATGTTGTCGTAGCGCTGGATCGAGCCGAAGCCACTGCAGACGTAGTCGCTTCCCGCCAACAGGATCGGCAGCGTCCGAGACGTACGCCGAACGTCGGACTCCGACATGAGCGCGTCGTTCCCGGTGCAGGCCTCGAGGTTCCGTGCCATCACCATCACGTTCTCGGCCATCAGCTCGCGCACGCCGCGCGGCACCGAGGCTGCGACGCTGGCGCCGTCGATGCCGCCGTTCTGAACGCCCTGCACGCCGATCGCCCGGGCGAGCGAAACGCAGCGCGACTCCAGGTAAAGCATGGAACAGCGCTCGGCGCCGCCCATCAGCACCTCGGCGCCCGCACCGGAGGACACGCGCATCTTCACGCCCCGGCTGGCGTAGCCGGCGGCCAGAACGGCCTTGCTGTAGGGCGTGTCGTCGCCGTCCACGAACACGGACTCGGTGCCGTACAGGCTCACGGTCTCCGCGTAGGAGACCAGGCCGCGGATGCCCATCTCCAGCTCCATCGCCTCCTCGACGGAGCACTGCACCAGGATTCCGGCGGATGCCACCGCCGCTCCCACCGTCACGGCTACCGCGTTCGACGGGGCGTCGGCGAGTACCGGCACGGTCGTCTCGATCTCGCGGAACCCGTACGCAGCAGCGGTGGCGGCGTCGGCGGCGAGCAGCAGCGGGTCGTCCAGCCGATTCGTCACGTGTGCCTGATTGCTGGGCGTCCGCCGGGCCCGCAGCTTGGTCATCGCCATCGTCAGCTCGGCGGGACGCAACAGGGCGACCACCTTCGCCAGCTTCGCCGGCGTCGTACCGGCCACCAGCCGCACCACCTCCGCCCGAGAAACGGCCGGGTCGACGAAGAGCCGGGCGAAGGCAACATCATCGAGCCCCATCGCCTCATCAGCGACCGAGAGGTCGATCCCATGGGCGGCGATCATGGCGTCCAGGCCGTCGAAGTCGTCGACGGGCCGAGAGTCCATCTCAACGACTCGCCCGTTCTCGACTCGCAGCGATGGGTGGGGGTCGTGCGGACTGTTCATGGCGAGCAGACCCAGTCCGACGTCCTCGTGCGCGAAGCCGTCGAGGTTGACCCGTTGCTGGTCCATGAACCTGATGCGCCCGACGGGCTGCTCAGTCACAGCCGCACCCTAGCCAGTCAGGGGATCTGTCGTGAACGTCCGAAAGAGCGCGGCGGCGGTCTCGGCGCACGCGATGTCCTGGTCGACCGTGCCTCCACTGACGCCCACACCGCCGACCACGGCGCCGTCGTACCAGCACGGCACGCCACCACCGAACGTGACGTAGCGACCTGATCCGTTGGCATGCAGGCCGGCGAGATCTCCCCCGGGTGCGGCCAGTCTCGTCAGGGCCGCTGTGTCGATCCGGTGGGCGACGGCAGTGAAGGCCTTGTCAACCGCGAGGGTGGGACCCGCGATCTCTGCGCCGTCCATGCGCTGGAAGTGCAGGAGATGACCGCCTGCGTCGACCACCGCCGCGGAGACCGCCGCACCGAGGTCGGTCGCGCGCCGCAGCGCCGCCTCGGTCATCCGTGCGGCCAACGACAGTGTCATCACGAGCAGGACGCTATGCCCCCGCTCAACTGGATGCCACGTCGTAGCCGGCAGTGACGCTGTGCCCACTGTGCCCGATGTGCCCGTTGACGTGAGTGCGCTGCTCGGCGCAGCGCAGGAGAAAGTTGCCGACCAGATGATGTCCCTCGCGGGTCAGGATCGACTCGGGATGGAACTGCACGCCTTCCACGTCGGCATGGCGGTGGCGTAGTCCCATCAGCACACCGCTACCGGTACGCGCACTGGCCACCAGATGGGGCGGCAGCGCCGAGGAGACCACGAGGGAGTGGTAGCGCCCGGCCGGCAGCGGACCGGACAGACCGGCGAACACACCGGCGCCGTCGTGGTGCACCAGCGACTGCTTGCCGTGCACGACCGTGTCAGCCCGCCGTACTCGTGCCCCGTAGACCTCGGCGATGCACTGATGTCCCAGGCACACGCCGAGGATGGGGACGGCTCCGCCGATGCGGGCGATCAGCGCCTTGCTGATACCGGCCTCGTCCGGTGAGCCGGGCCCGGGCGAGACCAGGAGTCCATGCACCTGCCCCGAGGCGACTGCCGCAGTGACCTCGTCCACGGTCGCCGCGTCGTTGCGCAGGACCTCCGTGGTGGCGCCGAGCTCGCGCACGTACTGGTCGAGGTTGTAGACGAACGAGTCGTAGTTGTCGATCAGCAGCACGCGCAGGTCCCTGCGCGACAGGCGGCTGCTCGTGCGGCGCGGCTGGCGTGACCTCGGCGCCGCCAACTGCGACTGGAGCCAGGCCGTGACCGGTCCGGCAGCCCAGGCGCCGCCTGCGTCGACGACAGCAGCGACTGGTCGTACACCGTCGAGTGAGTTGGTGGTGAAGACTTCCGTCGCCGCAGCCAGGTCATCCATCGTGAGCGTTCCGACGACGACGTCGATGCCCGCCGCCGCCAGCTCGTCGAGCACCCGCTGCCGCATCACTCCAGGCAGTACTCGCCCGTCGAGCGGGGGTGTGTGCACCGCGTCACCGGTGACCGCGAAGACGTTCCCTCGGCCGGTCTCCAGCACGGATCCGTCGGAGTCGCACACCAGGGCGTCGCAGACGTCGGACCAGACGAGCCCGTCGGACTCCAGGGCCGACAGGCGGTGCCGGTCGGCGTACTTGTGGGCACCCAGGCCACCAGGGACCACGACAGGTCGCAGCTCCCACGGCTGTCGCGAGCGGCCTGTCAGCGGAGCCGAGGTGAGCGTCAGCGCAGCGACGCGGTGCCCGTCCGGTACCACGGTGACCCGCAACCGGTGCCGACCGCGCAGTGGGGCGGCTGCCTCGCGGACCCGCCGGCCGGTGTCGGTGGGCAGCTGCGAGCCATAACAGGCAGCGAGGCTGAGGTCCAGCCGGGCCAGGTGGTCGTCGAGGTGGATCGGTCTCCCGTCCACGACCAGCAGGGTGGTGAAGACACCTTGGCCGACGTCGACATCGCTCCGTGCGGAGGACTGCTCGCCAGCCCGAACAGGACCAGGACGGGTCGAAGTCGACACGCCGGGCGCGAAGCGGGCCCCGATGGCCGCGAGAAGCGGAGCGGCCTTGACCAGCGTCTCGTGCTGCTCGTCCTCAGCTGTCGAGTCGATGACGACGCCACCGCCTACGCCCAGCCACACCCGCCCGGCGGAGAACTCGAAGGTCCGGATAGCGACATTGAGCTCGAGCCCGGCACAGGGGCTGACGTAGCCGATCGCTCCGGTGTACGTCTCGCGTCCGGTGGCCTCCACCTCGGCGATGACCTCCATCGCCCGCACCTTGGGCGCGCCGGTCACGGACCCGGGCGGAAAGGTGGCCCTGAGCAGGTCGGCATCGTCTTGGCCGTGGGCGAGCTCGCCGACGACGTCGGAGACCAGGTGCCACACGCCGGTGTGCTGTTCGGCCCGGACGAGGCTCTCCACTTGCACCGATCCCGGCCGACAGACGCGGCCCAGGTCGTTGCGCATCAGGTCGACGATCATCACGTTCTCGGCCCGGTTCTTCGCAGAGTCGACGAGCCGGTCGACGTCGGTGTCCAAGGAGGCGGTGCCCTTGATCGGTGACGTCAGCACCTGCTGGGACTGCCGGCGCAGGAAGAGCTCCGGCGAGAAGCTGGCGATCGCCCCCTCACCGGTGCGCAGGAAGGCGGCGTACTGCGGTGAGAGGCGCTCAACCCCTGCACAGAAGACGTCGAGTGGGTCGCCGTCGAAGTCGGCGTCCAGCCGGCGGCAGATGTTGGCCTGGAAGATGTCTCCCGCCGCAAGGTGCTCCAGCGTCGCGCTGACAGCCTTCTCATGACCGGCGGCATCCGGAGTCGCCTCGAAGTCGCCGCACGCGTACGGCACGGGGCCTCGTTCGCCACCGTCGAGCAGGTGCCTGACCAGTTTCAGCTGGGTGTCGATGCGCTCGCGATTGTCGGCGTCCGCGAGCGCCTCGAACCACCAGCCGTCGCGGTCGAGGACCAGCACGGCGTCGTAGTACGCGAGGGAGAAGTCGGCGAGTGGAACGGGCCGAGGTGGTGAGGCAGGCAGCCGCTCCACCAAGCTGGCCAGCTGGTACCCCCAGGCGCCCACCCAGCCGCCACCGAAGCTCTCGGAGCGTGCGACCGCGGGGAGGTCGTTGACGCACTCGAAGGGGTCCTCGTCGGGGGAGAGCGTGCGGACCGGTGCGAACCCCACGATGGCGGCCCGGGCGTTCCACCGCCCGATCAGCGCGAACAACCCGGGCTGGTCACGCAGCGCTCGCAGCAGTCGCGACGGTTCCCACTCCACGCCGAGGCGTTGTCGCAGGACGGTAGCGGGCATCCGTCGATTATCGCCACGATGGCCACCGTGTTTCACCGCGAGGAGCACACAGATCACACGTCGTTCGTACCGACGAGATGGGCCACGTGTGTTTCGTCCGCTCCAGCGTGATCGTCTCCGCCCAAGGCTGACGGCGGCGAGTATCGGCCGGGATAGGTTGCGCCCA
>DASQMN010000300.1:0-25809 GCA_035645475.1 Nocardioidaceae bacterium | reverse complement strand
CTGCGGCCGAACCCCAGGAGATTGCCAGAACTGCACGCCCGACAGGCAGGCACGACGCCGCTGTGAGCAGGCCGATGTCACTGCATGGCAGCCGCCCGAACGACCGCCATGTCGATAGATCGCCCGCAGGGCCAACGTGCTAGCGGTGTCGTTCGAGTCTTTGGCTCGGCAGCGGTCAGGACGCGTCGGCCGGCACGTGGGTGCCCCAGACCTCGCGCAGGGCGTCGCACACCTCGCCTACCGTGGCGCGCGCTCGCAATGCCTCCTTCATGGGGTACAGCACGTTGTTTGTTCCTCGGGCAGCCTCCTGCAGCGCGGCCAGATGGCGCGCGACGGCTTCGCCGTCCCGTTCGGCTCGCAGGCCGGCCAGCCGCTTGGCCTGCTGCTCCTCGATCGCGGGGTCGACGCGTAGCGGCTCGTACCGCTCGTCGTTCTCCACCCGGAACCGGTTCAGCCCGACGACGACTCGTTCCCCCGCATCGATCTGCCGAGCGATCGTGTAGGCGGACTTCTCGATCTCGTCCTTCTGGAAGTTGCGCTCGATGGCGGCCACCGCGCCGCCCATGTCCTCCACTCGCTGCATGAGTCGCAGTGCCTCGCCCTCGAGGTCATCGGTGAGGGCCTCCACCGCGTACGAGCCGGCGAACGGGTCGACGGTCTTGGTGACGTCGGACTCGTAGGCGAGCACCTGCTGGGTGCGCAGCGCCAGCCGGGCTGCCTTCTCGCTCGGCAGCGCGATGGCCTCGTCGAAGGCGTTGGTGTGCAGCGACTGGGTGCCACCGAGGACCGCGGCAAGCCCCTGCACGGCTACGCGCACCAGGTTGACCTCGGGTTGCTGGGCGGTGAGCTGCACCCCGGCGGTCTGGGTGTGGAACCGCAGCATCATCGAGCGAGGATCCTGAGCCCCGAAATCCTCCCTCATCACCCGTGCCCAGATGCGCCGGGCGGCCCGGAACTTGGCCACCTCCTCCAACAGCGTGGTGCGGGCGACGAAGAAGAAGGCCAGCCTCGGTGCGAACTCGTCGACACCCTGGCCGGAGGCGATGGCGGCACGCACGTACTCGATCCCGTCGGCGAGCGTGAAGGCGACCTCCTGCGCGGGGGAGGCACCTGCCTCGGCCATGTGGTAGCCCGAGATCGAGATGGTGTTCCAGTGCGGCATCTCCGCCTTGCAGTAGGCGAAGACGTCGGTGACGAGCCGCAACGACTGCTTCGGCGGGTAGATGTAGGTGCCGCGGGCGACGTACTCCTTGAGCACGTCATTCTGGGTGGTCCCGGTGAGCTGGTCGGCGCCCACGCCTTGCTCCTCGGCCACGAGCTGGTACATCAGCAGAAGCAGAGCCGCCGGGGCGTTGATCGTCATCGACGTCGACACCTCGTCCAGGGGAATGCCGTCGAACAGCACCCGCATGTCGTCGATCGAGTCGATGGCGACACCGACCTTGCCGACCTCGCCCGCCGCGATCGACGCGTCGGAGTCGTAGCCCATCTGCGTCGGCAGGTCGAAGGCCACCGACAGGCCGGTCGTGCCCGCCTCGATGAGCTGGTGGTAACGCCGGTTCGACTCCGCGGCAGTGCCGAAGCCGGCGTACTGGCGCATCGTCCACGGCCGGCCGGTGTACATCGTCGGATAGACACCTCGGGTGTACGGATAGGCGCCCGGCCGGCTCAGGGAGCTCTCCACATCGCGGTGTGCTGCCGACTCCGGGCCGTACACCGTGGCGAACGGGAGTCCGGACTCGGTGCGGTCGGGGTCGCCGGCCCCCGTGGTGTGCGGGCTCATGCTTCGCAGCGTATGACCGCTGCCACTGACCGCGCGCCCCCCGGCCGCCGTGGAGAGCGATGTCACAGACAGTCAGGACGCCGCCAACGCCGCCCGAGACTACGCTTCAAAGACACCCACTATCGACGCAGCGCACTCGTGCGTGCCCGCTGCGCCGCTCGAGGAGGAGCAGGCAGTGGCCACCAGACCCGCAGGGACGCTTTACCGCGGCCGAGAGGGCATGTGGACCTGGGTGGCCCACCGCATCACCGGGGTCGCCATCTTCTTCTTCCTGTTCGCGCACGTCATCGACACCTCCATGGTCCGGGTCTCACCGGAGGCCTACAACACGGCGGTGGAGCTGTACAAGAACCCCGTCGTGGGTGTCATGGAGCTCGGCCTGGTGGCCGCCGTGGTCTTCCACGCGTTCAACGGTCTGCGCATCATCGCGATCGACTTCTGGAGCCAGGGACCTCGCTACCAGCGGCAGATGAGCTGGGCGGTCGCGGCCATCTTCGTGGTTCTGATGGTGCCCTTCACCATCCGCCACCTGTCACACGTGTTCGGAGGCTGACTCGTGGCCATGCAGACCCAAGCGCCGGCCCCGGTCGTCGCGGCACCGCGAAGCCGGGTCGGTGCCCGCTCCAACGGGGAGATGACCTCCTGGCTGTTCATGCGTGGCTCCGGCGTGCTGCTGGTCTTCCTCGTCCTCGGCCACCTGTGGGTCAACCTCGTCGCCGGTGAGGGCATATCGCAGGTCGACTTCGCCTTCGTGGCCGGCAAGTGGTCGAGCCCGTTCTGGCAGGTCTATGACCTGCTCATGTTGTGGCTCGCCCAGCTGCACGGCATGAACGGCCTGCGCACCGTCATCAACGACTACGCCGAGCGCAATGGCACCCGCTTCGCGCTCAAGACCGCGCTGTACGCCGCATCGGCGCTCATCCTGGCCCTGGGCACGCTGGTGATCTTCACCTTCGACCCCTGCATCGATCCCGAGTCGACGCTGTCCGTCTGCACCGGGTGAGGATCACTCATGGCTGAGACCCCCCGCCCGGACGGACCCACCGACACCGTCCCTGCCTCGGTGCCGACGATCAACCCCTCCTCCCTCGTGGCCACCGGTGGGGCTCCCCCGGCGCCGTTGCACCCGCACCAGTACGACGTCGTCATCGTCGGCGCCGGAGGTGCTGGCATGCGGGCTGCGCTGGAGTCCGCCAAGCGCTCCCGTACCGCCGTCCTGACGAAGCTCTACCCGACCCGATCCCACACCGGCGCTGCCCAGGGCGGCATGTGCGCCGCCCTCGCCAACGTCGAGGAGGACAACTGGGAGTGGCACACCTTCGACACGGTCAAGGGCGGTGACTACCTCGTCGACCAGGACGCCGCCGAGGTGATGTGCAAGGAGGCCATCGACTCGGTCCTCGACCTGGAGAAGATGGGTCTCCCGTTCAACCGCACGCCCGAGTGCCGCATCGACCAGCGCCGCTTCGGTGGGCACACCCGCGAGCACGGTGAGGCGCCGGTACGACGCTCCTGCTTCGCCGCCGACCGCACCGGCCACATGATCCTGCAGACGCTGTACCAGCAGTGCGTCAAGCACGAGGTGGAGTTCTACAACGAGTTCTACGTGCTTGACCTGCTGATGACCGACGGGAGAGCGGCGGGCGTCGTGGCCTACGAGCTCGCGACCGGCCAGGTCCACGTTTTCAAGGCCAAGGCTGTCATCTTCGCCTCGGGCGGCTTCGGCAAGGTCTTCCGCACCACCTCCAACGCCCACACGCTGACCGGCGACGGGCAGGGCATCGTGTGGCGCAAGGGCCTCCCGCTGGAGGACATGGAGTTCTTCCAGTTCCATCCCACCGGGCTGGCCGGCCTGGGGGTGCTGCTCAGCGAGGCTGCCCGCGGCGAGGGCGGGATCCTGCGCAACTCCGAGGGCGAGCGCTTCATGGAGCGCTACGCACCCACCATCAAGGACCTCGCTCCGCGGGACATGGTCGCTCGCGCCATGGCCAACGAGGTACGCGAGGGGCGCGGAGCGGGACCCGACAAGGCCTACGTCTATCTCGACCTGACCCACCTCCCGCGGGAGCAGATCGACGCGAAGCTGCCCGACATCACCGAGTTCGCCCGCACGTACCTCGGCGTGGAGCCGTACACCGAGCCCGTCCCCGTGTTCCCCACCGCGCACTACGCGATGGGCGGGGTGCCGACCAACATCGCCGGCGAGGTGCTGCGAGACAACACCCATGTCGTGCCCGGCCTGTACGCCGCCGGTGAGGTCGGCTGCGTGTCCGTGCACGGCTCGAACCGGCTCGGCACCAACTCCCTGCTCGACATCAACGTCTTCGGCAAGCGCTGTGGCATCAACGCCGCGGCCTACGCCGCCGGGGTCGAGCACGCCGAGATCGCCTCGGACAGCGAGCGCGACGTAGTGGCCCTGATCGAGGGACTGCGGACCCGTCAGGGCACCGAGCGGATCGCCTCGGTACGCGCGGCGCTGCAGGAGACCATGGACCTCAACGCGCAGGTGTACCGCACCGAGGCGTCGCTGAAGCAGGCGATGACCGACATCGAGGTCCTCAGGCAGCGATACGACTCGATTGCCGTGCAGGACAAGGGCAAGCGGTTCAACACCGACCTGCTCGAGGCGGTCGAGCTCGGGTTCCTGCTCGATCTGGCCGAGGTGCTGGTGGCCTCGGCGCTCGCCCGGCAGGAGTCCCGCGGCGGCCACTTCCGCGAGGACTACCCGACCCGCGACGACGTCAACTTCATGCGCCACACCATGGCGTACCGGCAGGTGGAGTCCAACGACGCGGTCACCATCCGCCTGGACTACAAGCCAGTGGTGCAGACCAGATACGAACCGATGGAGCGCAAGTACTGATGGCAGACGATCGCCTCTCGGAGCACATGCCGACTCCGCCGGTGGACCCCGAGACGTCGTCCCCGCCCGACGACAAGCCACGGCACGCACAGCAGCCGGCCGGTCCGGCCGGGGCACCGCGCGACGACGGCGCAGGTCCGGACGGGGCCGAGCAGCCGGTCGAGCCGTCGGCCCAGGACGAAGCCGAGGCGCAGCAGACCATCGCCGCGAGCGAGAAGGGCGAGCAGACCAGCCCGGTCGAGACCTTCGAGGTCACCCTGCGGATCCGTCGCTACAACCCCGAGCTCGACGACGAGCCACACTGGCGTGATCACCAGGTGACCGTGCAGGGCACCGACCGCCTGCTCGACGCCCTGCACACCATCAAGTGGGAGCAGGACGGCACGTTGACGTTCCGGCGCTCGTGCGCCCACGGTGTCTGTGGCTCCGACGCCATGCGCATCAACGGCAAGAACCGGCTGGCGTGCAAGACCCTGGTCAAGGACGTGAATCCCGGCAAGCCGATCCTGGTGGAGCCGATCAAGGGCCTGCCGGTGCTCAAGGACCTCGTGGTCGACATGGAGCCGTTCTTCAACGCGTACCGATCGGTCATGCCGTTCCTGGTCACGACCGGCCACGAGCCCACCCGCGAACGGCTGCAGACCCAGGCCGACCGCGAGCGCTTCGACGACACGACCAAGTGCATCCTGTGTGCCGCGTGTACGACGTCCTGCCCGGTGTACTGGACCGACGGTCAGTACTTCGGCCCCCAGGCGATCGTCGGAGCGCACCGGTTCATCTTCGACTCGCGCGACGAGGGGGCGGACGAGCGGCTGGAGATCCTCAACGACAAGGAGGGGGTATGGCGCTGCCGCACCACCTTCAACTGCACCGAAGCCTGCCCGCGCGGCATCGAGGTGACGAAGGCGATCCAGGAGGTCAAGCGCGCGCTGGTCTTCCGCCGCTGACCCAGCCGTGCCGGCTCAGTCGCTGGCCTGCTCACGCAGGTCGGGGAGCGCTCGGGCGGCCACCGGTGTGGTGGCGGCCCAGGAGCCGCCGAAGAAGATCAGCCGAGAGAAGTAGTTGATCCACACCAGCAGCACCACGAACGTCCCGGCGACCGCCGCAGTCGGGCTGCGCAGGGAGAAGGCGATCAGGGTGGTCGCGACCAGCTTCAGCCCTTCGAAGACCACTGCCGCCAGCAACGCCCCCTCCAGCAGTGCCCGGTTGGGCAGCTCCGGACGCGGCAGCAGCTTGTACATGGCGAAGAAGAGCAAGGTGCTGACGGCTATCCCCAGCCCGATGCTCAGCAGACGCAGCATCAGGGCGTAACCGGGCAGCGAGTCCACCCCCAACGCGTCGAGCACGCGGTCGGTCACCGATGTCACCACCGCCGAGAGTGACACCGACACGACCAGCGTGAACCCCAGCACCACCAGGTACACGAGGTCCAACAAGATGCCCTGCGCGATGCCGGGCTGCGCTGACTGCGGCAGCGTGAACACCGTCTGGAGCGACACGCGCAGGGCTCCCATCCAGGCCAGCCCGGTGTAGATCAGGGTCACCGACCCGATGACGGAGGCCGTGCTGGCGGCGTCCTGGAACTGGGCCACGTTGATCGGCGCGTCGTCGGTGGTGCCCACCAGGCCGGGGAAGATCTGCTCCAGGGCCTCGGTGACCTCGCGGGTGACCACCGGGTCGTCGCCGGTGACGAAGCCGAGCACCGAGTAGGCGAGGACCAGCAGCGGGAAGACCGACAGGAATCCGTAGTACGTCACGGCGCCCGCGAAGACGTTGCCCTGGTTGTCGAGGTAGTGCGCGACGGCGCGCACGATGTGGTCCAGCCAGCCCCACCGCTCACGAGCCTGCGCCAGACCGGCCGTGACCCGGTCGACCACCTTCACGCGTACGTCACGTCGCCACTGCGCAGGAGGAACGACGAGCGCTGCGCCCAGCCTCTGACCGGGTCATGCAGATAGAGCGAGAAGCATCCGGCCTCGAAGGAGCACTCGAACTCGGCGAGCTCCTCGAACGCGCGGTCGAGCGCCGTGTCGGGAACATCGTGGGCGACGGTGACGTGCGGGTGGAAGGGATAGGCCAGGGTCATGTCGGGGACGCCGCTTCGCACGGCCGCAGCCAGCACCTCCACCTCGGAGATCCCCCGCGCCAGGGCTACGAACACCACCGGCGAGACGGGCCGGAAGGTGCCGGTGCCGCGCAGGTGGATCTCGAAGGGCTCCACGGTGCGGGCGGCGTCGGCCAGATGCTTCTCCATCAGCTCGAGGTGGTCCTCGTCGACCTCGGTGGGCGGCAGCAGCGTCACATGAGTCGGCACGCTGTCGGCCTGATCGTCGCCGAAGGACAGCCGGTGGCGCCGCAGCTGCTCGGCCCACGGCTCCGGCACGGCTATCGCGACACCGATCGAGGGCACTCGCTGACCCTAGCGACTAGCTGCCGTCATCGCGGCGGCAGGAACCCCGTCCGGTCATAGACCTCCGCCAGCGTCACGGCAGCGACTTCGCGGGCGCGTTCGGCACCGGCTGCCACGATGGCGTCCAGCCCTGCCGGGTCGTCGAGGAGGGCGTGCGTGGCGTCGCGGAACGGCGTGACGAAGTCGACGACGACCTCGGCGAGCTCCTTCTTCAGATCGCCGTAGCCGCGGCCCTCGTACTGCTCGACCAGCGCCGGTACGGGCGTGCCGGTCAGCGCCGAGGCGATGACGAGCAGGTTGGAGACACCGGGCTTGCCCTCCGGGTCGAACTGCACCTCGCGGCCGGAGTCCGTGACAGCCGAGCGGACCTTCTTCGCCGAGCGCGACGGCTCGTCGAGCATCTCGATGATGCCGCCCCCCGACGATGCCGTCTTGCTCATCTTGATGCCGGGGTCCTGCAGGTCGAGGATCTTGGCGGTCGCCTGGATGATGTAGGGCTCCGGCAGCGTCATGGAGCCGCCGAAGCGGGCGTTGTAGCGGCGGGCGAGGTCACGGGTCAGCTCGATGTGCTGGCGCTGGTCCTCGCCCACCGGCACCCGGTTGGTCGAGTACAGCAAGATGTCGCTGGCCATCAGCACCGGATAGGTGAAGAGCCCGACCGACGCCGAAGCCGTGCCCGCCTTGGCCGACTTGTCCTTGAACTGCGTCATGCGACTGGCTTCTCCGAAGCCGGTCAGGCAGCCCAGCACCCATGCCAACTCGGCGTGCTCGGGCACGTGGCTCTGCACGAAGAGAGTGCTGCGCTCAGGGTCGATGCCGCTGGCGATCAGCTGGGCGACGGCCACCTGCGTGCGCCGGCGCAGCAGCGCCGGATCGTGCTCGACGGTGATGGCGTGCAGGTCGACGACGCAGTAGAAGGCGTCGTGGCCGTCCTGCAGGTCAGCCCACTGACGCAGTGCACCCAGGTAGTTGCCGAGATGGAACGAGTCGGCCGTCGGCTTGATCGCCGAGAACGCGCGGGGTCGGGTCGGGTCGGGCATGCCCCATTGTCTCAGTCCGAGCTAGGAGCCCGGCGAGTACGGGTGCGCACCCGAGGCGACCGGCGCCTGACCTGGCGCCGCTGGCGTCGGCTCAGCCGGCGCCGTCGGCGTCGGCGTCGGCATCGGTTCGTCCGGTGCCGCTTCTCCGGCGGCCGGCTCACCGATGAGGGGGGCGACCCGGTCGGCTTCTTCGATCTGCGCAGTGTCCACCGACTGCTCGCTCGGCAACCGGCTGACCTTCACCCGGGCGATGCGTCGGCCGTCGACCTCGAGCACCGTCAGCTGGTGCTCGGGCACCATGCACGACTCACCGGCATCCGGCACGTGCCCCAGCTGCGCCATGATGAAGCCTGCGACGGTCTCATAAGGGCCCTCGGGCAGCGCGATACCGGTCTCGTCCTCGAAGTCGTCGAGGTTGAGCAGGCCGTCCACCTCCACGTCGCCGGTGCGGGTGCGCCTGGCCACGTCGGTGGCCACGTCGTACTCGTCGCGGATGTCGCCGACGAGCTCCTCGACGAGGTCCTCGAGTGTGACGATGCCGGCGGTGCCGCCGTACTCGTCGGCCACGATCGCCAGGTGCAGCCCGGAGCGGCGCATCAGTGACAACGCGGCAAGCACGTTGAGGGTGTCTGGAAGCATGACGGTCTCGCGGGTGAGCTCACCGACCCTCGTCGAGCGGCCCTGCAGCTGCGGGTCGACGAGGTCGCGGACGTGCACGAAGCCCATCACGTCGTCGGCGGACCCCCGGATCACCGGGTAGCGGGAGTGCGGCTGCTCGGCCACCAGGGAGACCGCCTTGTGCACCGGCATGGCCGAGTCGATGAAGTCGACCTCCGTGCGCGGCAGCATCACCTCGCGCAGCTGGCGGTCACCGGCCTCGAACACGTCCTCGACGATCTGGCGCTCCTCGGCCGAGAGCGTCTCGTTGTTGGAGAGCAGCTCGCGCAGCTCCTCGTCGCTCATCTGCTCGCGTGCCGCACCGGGGTCGCCCCCGAGCAGGCGCACCACGACGTCGGTGGAGCGCGAGAGCAGCCAGATCACCGGCGTGGAGATGCGGGCGATGCGGTCGACCGTGGGCGCGAGAGCCAGCGCGATGCCTTCGCTGCGCTGCAGAGCCAGGCGCTTGGCGGTCAGCTCCGACAGCACGATGGACAGGTAGGAGATGACGATCGTGATCGCCACGAGGGCCACTGGCTCTGCCGCGGGAACGCCCCAGTCCGCGAGGTACGGGCTGAGCTGGTTGGCCAGCGTCGCGGCACCGAAGGCCGCGGACAGGAAGCCGGCCAGGGTCACTCCGACCTGCACCGCCGACAGGAACCGGTTGGGGTCCTCGGTGAGGCGTACGACGGCGGCACCGCGGCGGCCCCGCTCGGCCATCGCCTTGATCTGGCCCTCGCGCAGAGAGACCAGCGCGAGCTCTGCCGCGGCGAAGATCCCGCCGATGACGATGAAGACCATCACCAGCGCGATGTTGAGGACGGTCTGGTTCACGCGCGCGCACGCCGCTCGACGCGTCGACCGACCATCGGGGGCCCAGGTTGGTCAGGGTCCATGGCACGAGGGTAGTCGACCGGCATGGCAAGGTGAGGTCCGTGAGCGAGAACGAGGACACCGGCGGCGAGCAACGATGGTCAGCCCCGGGCCGGGTGAATCTGATCGGTGAGCACCTGGACTACAACGGGGGTCCGTGCCTGCCGATCGCTATCGACCGGCACACGGTCGTCACCGCTCGGCAGCGAGACGACGACCAGGTGACTGCGAGGTCGGAGGGGGAGGAGGTGAGCTTCCCGCTGTCCACCGAGCCCGGCGACGTCGAGGGGTGGGCAGCGTACGTCGCAGGCGTCGTCTGGTCGATGCGCGAAGCCGGGCACGCAGTGCCCGGTCTCGACCTCGACGTCGAGTCGGACGTGCCACGCGGAGCGGGGCTGTCCAGCTCCGCGGCCCTGGAGTGCGCCGTCGCGGTCTGCATCCGTGACCTCGCCGGCCTGGATGTGGACGACATCACGCTGGCGGTGCTGTCGCAGCGCGCCGAGAACGACTACGTGGGCATGCCCTGCGGCATCCTGGACCAGGCCGCGTCCATGTGCGGTCAGGAGGGGCACGCCATGCTGCTCGACCCTGGAGGTCCGTCGGTCGAGCAGGTGCCGGCGCACTGGTCGACGTCGGGCATGACGCTGCTGGTGATCGACACCAAGGCCGAGCACGAGCTGACCGACGGCGGGTACGCGACGCGCCGCGAGCAGAGCGAGGAGGCCGCTCGCCTGCTCGGCGTCGACTGGCTGTCGCAGGCGAGCGAGGACGACGCCGCCGGCATCCAGGACGAGCTGCTGAGCCGCCGGGCCCGCCACGTCGTCACGGAGACGGCTCGCGTGCACGAGGTCGTCGAGGCGATGGCCGCCGACGACTGGGCACGAGTCGGGACGCTGTTCACCGCGTCGCACGTCTCGCTTCGCGACGATTACGAGGTCAGCAGCCCCGAGCTCGATGTCGCCGTCGAGGCGGCTCTCGGAGCTGGTGCGCTGGGGGCCAGGATGACCGGTGCAGGCTTCGGCGGCTCGGCGATCGCCCTGCTGCCCGACGAGGCGGTGGACGCGGTCCAGGCTGCCTGCGCCGATGCGTTCGAGCGGCACGGGTTCGGCACGCCGGAGATCTTCCTGGTAGCACCGGGTCGAGGCGCCGGTCGGGTATAACCGGTTGCTGCCGCCGGCCGGGCAGCAGCGAGGATGTGCGCCATGGCTCGTGCGATCCAGGTACCGCGGCTGACCGACGGGCTGATCACGCTGCGCGTCACGACCGACGACGACGTCGAGGCGACGTACGAGATGTGCTCGGACCCGGTGTTCGCGCGCTGGACCAGCGTGCCGGACCCGTACACCAGGGACGACGCCAGGCGGTTCATCCGCGACGTGGTTCCCGCGGGCTGGCAGGACGCGAGCTTCCGGGCTTGGACGATCGAGGCGACCGACGACGACGGCCGCACCCGTTTCGCGGGCACCGTCGACGTTCGCTCGGCGCCGGTCACCAGCGTGGGGTTCGGGCTGCATCCGTGGGCGCGCGGGCGAGGCATCACCGCCCGCGCCGTACGGCTGGCGAGCCGGTGGGCGTTCGAGGCCGGCGGCGCCGAGGTCGTGCACTGGCGCTCCCGGGTCGGCAACGTAGCCTCCCGCCGCGTGGCCTGGGCCTGCGGGTTCACACTGGGCCCCACCGTGCCCCGACTGCTGCTCGAGCGCGGCGAAGCGCTGGACGCATGGACCGGGTGGCTGCTGCCCTCGGACGACGGCACGCCACGAACGCGGTGGCTGACCCCGGCCGAGCTGCGCGGCGAGCGGGTCGTGCTCCGGCCGCTGGCCGACACCGATGCGATGCGGGTGCAGGAGGCGTGCGCCGACGAGCGCACCGGCCGGTGGCTTTCCGCGCTCGGTCCCGGCTACTCGCTGGAGAAGGCACACGAGTACATCGCGTCACGGGTGGTGCAGCAGTCGATCGGGGCCACCGTGACCTGGGCCGTCGCGGACCCGCACACCGACGAGCTGCTGGGCAACATCTCGGTGATGGACCTCGACGACATGGACCCGACCGACGGGGAGGTCGGCTACTGGACGCACCCCGCGGCGCGAGGGCGAGGTGTGATGACCGAGGCCTGCCAGCTGGTAGTCGCCCACGCCTTCTCCCCGACTGGCGAGGGCGGCCTCGGGCTGCGTCGGCTGCAGCTGGCGGCCGCGGTGGACAACCCAGCGAGCCGGCATGTCGCCCAACGCGCCGGCTTCGTCGAGTACGGCCGAGCGAGAGCGGCCGAGCCGCTCGGTGACGGCACCTACGCCGACCTGGCCTGGTTCGACCAGCTGGCCGCTTCCTGAGCCGCTCAGCCGCGACGCCGCTGAAGCTCCTCGTTGATCGCCGGCACGACCTGCTGCAGATCGCCGATCACCGCGTAGTGCGCACGGCTCACCATGGGGGCGTCCGGGTCGGTGTTGATGGCCAGGATGGTCTTGGCACCCTGGATCCCTGCCCAGTGCTGGATCGCGCCGCTGATGCCACACGGGATGTACAGGTCGGGGGCGATCCGGCTCCCGGTCTGTCCGACCTGCTCCGAGTGCGGGCGCCAGCCCAGGCTGGTCACCACCCGCGACACACCCAGCGCTCCTCCGAGCAGCTCAGCCAGCTGCAGCAGCGGCTTGAACCCGTCAGCGCTCCCGGCTCCGCGGCCGGCGCCCACCACGACGCGGGCGGAGGTCAGGGCGGCCGTGGTGTCGGCCGCCTTCTCTCCCGTTCGTACGACCTTGCCGAGCAGGTCGGCGTCGGTGACCGGCGCGGCCGACACCGTCACCGGCGGGGTCGTCGGCTGCTCGGCTGGAACAACCTCGCAGGCGTGACCGGCGACGGAGAAGACGGCGGCCTGGCTGCTCAGCTGCATCGCCTCCAGCGCCGCGCCACCCACCACCTGCCGGGTCACGACGAGCGGGTCGAGGCCGTCGACCGAGACCACGTTGGCCGCCATCGCGAGCCCGGTGCGGGCGGCAACGTGCGCCAGGATCTCGTTGCCGCGATGCGTCCCGGCCGCTGTCATCACCCGAGCGCCGGTGGTGCGGGCGACCTCCACCAGCGCTGAGGCCCAAGCAGCTGCGGAGTAGGCGCTGAGCCGCTCGTCGACCACCCGGTGCACGTGCGCGACCCCCTGCTCACCGAGATGTGCCATCGCCACCGGGGTGAGGTCGCGCTCGGGCGGACCGACCACCACAGCGTGCACCGGCATGCCCCCGGCCCGCTGCCCCACATCGCGCGCCACCGTCAGCGTCTCGCGCGACACCTCGGCGACGCCGGCGTCGTCGGTCTCCACCAGCACGACGATCATCGTGACACCACTCCCAGCTCTTCCATCAGATCGACCACGGCGGGGGCGGCTTCAGGACCGTACCCCAGGATCTGCACCTCGCTCGGCTGCTCCGGAGGCAGAGCGAGCTTCAGCCGTCCGGAGCCGACCGGCTGCCGCTCAGGTGTCACGGTCTCGATCGGTATCTTCTTGGCCTTCATGCGGCCCATCACGGACGGATAGCGGGGAGTCACCCCTCCCTCCAGGATGGAGACCACGGCAGGCAGCGGCAGCTCGTACACCTCGGGCCCATCGGGACCGTCACCGGTGGCCTCCAGCGTGCCACCGGCCACCGCACACGCCGCGATCCCGGTGATGACCGGGCGCCCTAGTGCGTACGCCAGGCGCACCGGCACCTGGAAGTCGCCGGTGTCGGCCGCGTCATTGCCCAGCAGGATGAGGTCGAAGCCCGCGCCCTCGGCCTCCTTGGCACGGACCACGTCGGCGATCGCCGCGGCGACGTCGGCCGGTCCGTAGCTCTCGCCGGGTGCCTCGACGAGCACCGCACTCGTGCAACCGACGGCGAGCGCGTCGCGCAGCTGCTCGACGGCCTCCGGCGAGCCGACGGTCAGCACCGTCGCCGTACCGCCGGTGGCGCCCGCGACCTGGGTCGCCAGCTCGACGGCGCACTCCTCGTGGGCGCTGACCGTCCACCCCACGTGCCGTGCGTCGACGCTCTGCCCGTCCTCGGACAGCAGGATCTGACCGGAGCTGCCCGGCACCCGCTTGATGCAGACCAGTACGTTCGCCATCGCTACCCCTTGATCCGCTCGTTGGTCGGGTCGAACAGAGGTGTGGCGTCTGCCGCCGCCACCGTGACCGGGTACCGCTCCTCCATGTAGCTGACGCTCAGCGAGGTGCCGACCTCGGCGATGTCCGGCGGCAGGTACGCCATCAGCAGATGCTTGCCCAGCGAGGGAGCGGACCCGGCGCTGGTGACGTACGGCCGGTGGCCGTGGCCGTCGACCAGCGGCTCGCCGTCCCGGCTCAGGATCGGCTCGCCCCCGAGCATGTATCGCTTGACGCCGGTCGAGGAGGTGTGGTCGTCGACGCTGAGCGTGCAGAGCACCGTTGCAGGGTCCGACGCCCGGTGCTTCAGGTAAGCCTCGCGGCCGACGAAGTCGGCGTCCTTGACCTTCGGACGGGTCATGCCGGCCTCGACGACCGTGCGCTCGCTGTCCAGCTCGTACCCGAACGCGCGGTAGCCCTTCTCCAGGCGTCCGGTGGTGGCGTACACGCCGATGCCGACGGGCACCGCACCGTGCGGGCGACCGGCCTCGTGCAGCAGGTCCCACAGCCTCGCGCCCTGCTCCATCGGCACGTACAGCTCCCAGCCGAGCTCACCCACGTAGGAGATGCGCGACGCGAGCACCGACAAGGTGTCGACCTCGATGTCGCGGCACCGCCCGAAGCCGAAGCCGGCCGAGCTGACGTCGGCCGCGGTGATCGAGGACAGGATGTCGCGAGCAGCCGGCCCCCACAGCCCGATGGTGGTGTACGCCGAGGTCTGGTCGACCACGTGCGCGGTGCCGTCGGCCGGCATGCGGTCGGCGAACCACTTGCGGTCGACCATGCCGTGCGCGCCGCCGGTCACGACGCGGTAGTGATCATGTGCCAGCCGCATGATGGTGAGGTCGGAGCGGAACCCTCCGCGCTGGTCGAGCACCGGCGTGTAGACCACCCGGCCGGGGGCCACGTCGACCTGGGAGACCACGATGCCCTGCAGCGCCTGCATCGCGCCCGGGCCGGTGACGTCGAAGATGGCGAACGCGGACAGGTCGACGACTCCGGCGCGCTCGCGCATGGCGAGGTGCTCGGCGTTGATGATCGGAGACCACCAGCGTGAGTCCCACTCGTGCTCTCGAGGCAGCACGGCCGCGCCGTAGTCGCCCAGCAGCGACTCGTTGCTCGCGTACCAGAAGGGACGCTCCCAGCCGACAGCCTCGAAGAAGACCGCACCTTGTTGCTGCTGCGCGGCGTGCATCGGAGCCAGCCGCTTGTTACGGTCGCTGGACCACTGTTCGCCCGGGTGGACGATGCCGTAGGTCTTGTTGAAGGCCTCGCTGGTGCGGGCACGGATGTGCGCGCGGGTCGTCTGGTGCGGGTAGAACCGGGCGATGTCGGAGTGGCTGAGGTCGATCTCGGGGTTGCCGTCGGTCATCCACTCCGCGACCGCCCGACCGACACCGGGTCCCTCCTTGATCCACACCGCGGCGGCGGACCACAGTCCCTTCACCTCCGGGGTCTCACCGAGGATCGGGGCCCCGTCCGGGGTCAGGGAGAGCAGGCCGTTGATGGCGTAGCGGATCGCGGCACCGTCGGCGCCGAGTGCCTCCGGCATCAGCTCGAAGGCCTGCTCCAGCTGTGGGTCGAAGTCGTCGGAGGTGAAGGGCAGCTCGGTCGGTGACAGCGCGGCCTGCTCGATGGAGGGGATCTCCTCGGGGTCGTGCAGGATCGCCCGGTGGGCGTAGGAGCCCACCTCCATGTCGCTGCCGTGCTGACGCTCGTAGCAGAACGTGTCCATGTCGCGCACGATCGGGTAGGAGATCTCACCCGGACGGTCGGCGAGCTCAGGGATGGGGCCGACGCTGATCATCTGGTGCACGGCCGGGGTCAGCGGGATCCGGGCGCCGGCCATGGCAGCGAGCTTGGGGCTCCACACGCCGGCCGCGATCACCACCGTCTCCGCCTCGATGTCGCCGCCGCTGGTGCGTACCCGCCGAATGCGGCCGTCCTCCACGTCGAGGCCGGTGACCTCGACAGTGGCCAGCACCTGCAGGGCACCGGTCTCCAGGGCCCGCTCGCGCATGATGGTGCCGGCGCGAAGCGAGTCGACCACACCGACCGTCGGGGTCCAGAAGGCGCCGACGATCATCGACGGGTCGAGGAAGGGCACCTTCTCCACGACCTGCTCAGGCGTGACCAGCTCCGACTCGATGCCCCAGGCGCGCGCCGATGACATCCGCCGGCGCAGCTCCTCCATCCGCTCCTCGGTGCGAGCCACCTCGAAGCCGCCGGACTGGGTGAAGACGCCCATCTCCTGGTACTGGCGGACGCTGTCCAGCGTCAGGTCGGTGATCTCCCGGGAGTGGTCCACCGGGAAGATGAAGTTGGACGCGTGACCGGTGGAGCCGCCCGGGTTGGGCAGCGGGCCCTTGTCGATCTGCACGATGTCGCGCCAGCCCAGACGGGCCAGATGGTGAACCAGGCTGTTGCCGACGATGCCGGCACCGATCACCACGACGCGGGCGGTGGGAGGAACTGTCGCCATGAGCTTCCTTGCCTGTTCTCGTCGACACGGTGTTGCGTATAGCAGAACGCGTTCCTTCTATACGCAACACCAGCATGACAACGGGACCGGCGCCCGTCAAGCAGGCTCCGGCCCCGTCGGTACTTCCGCGATCAGCTGGGCAGCCAGGCGTCCACCTTGTCGGGGTTGTCCTCGATCCACGCGTCAGCCGCCTCGTCAGGCTCCATGCCCTCCTCGGCGATCATCTGCGAGACGGTGTTCTGGTCCTCGGCCGTCCACTCGAAGCTCTCGACCAGCTCGTAGGCGGGGCTTCCCGACTCGGCGAAGTCGGTGGCCACGACCTTGTTGAGGTCGTACACCGGGTAGTCGCAGTCAACCTTCTGCGGGTCAGCGTCGCAGCCGGGCTCATAGGCCGGGAGATCAACCTTGACCAGGTCCATCTCATTGAAGAACCACTGCGGCTCGTAGAAGTACGCCAGCAGCGGAGTCTTGTTCTCCTCCGCCGAGCGGAACGCCTCGATGAGAGCCGTCTCGCTGCCACCGACCACGACCTTGTAGTCGAGGTCGAGATTCTTCACCAGCGCCTCGTCGTTGGTGACGTAACCGGGGTCGCCGTCCAGCAGCTGACCCTTGCCGTCCGACTCGGGTGTTTCGAACATGTCGGCGTACTTGTTGAGGTTCTCCCAGTCGGTGATGTCCGGGTACTTCTCGGCCATCCACGGCGGCACATACCAGCCGATGATGCCCTCGACTCCGGTCGAGCCGGCGAGCTGCGCGGTGCCGTTGCCCTCCACGTACTTCTTGATGAGGTCCTCATGACCCCAGTTCTCGATGATCACGTCGACGTCCCCGGTCTCGAACCCCTTCCAGGACGTCTGCTCGTCGAGGTCGACGTAGTTCATGGTGCAGCCGAGCTTGGTCTCGGCCACCCGCCCGACGACGTGGGCGTTCGACTCGTACCCGACCCACGGGTTGATAGCCATGTCGACCGTGCCGCACTCGGATTCCCCGCTTGCGGTGGTCGCCTCCTCCTCGATGGAATCGCCGCATCCGGCCAGTACGGCAGTACCGACCACTCCGGCGACGAGCGCCTTGGCGAGCCTGATCTTCATCTGTCTCCTTCGGTTGGCTGACACGTTCATCGCGCTGCGGAGGCCCATGAGCCAGACCGGCGTGCGCTGTAGGTCGTGATGCGGTCGAGCATGATCCCGAGCAGGACGATGGCGACGCCCGCAGCGAGCCCTCGACCGACCATGGACGTCTGCCTGAAGCCGGTGACGACGTCGAACCCAAGAGCGCCGGCACCCACCATGCCGCCGATCACCACCATGGACAGGACGTACAGGAGGCCTTGATTGGCCGCCAGCAGGAACGCGCCGCGAGCCATTGGGATCTGCACCTTGGTGATCATCTGCATCCGGCTGCTGCCCGCCGACTCGGCCGCTTCCACAGACGAGGCGGTGACCCCGCGGATGCCGTCGGCGATGAGCTTGGTCGCCGGAGGCACGGCGTAGATGATGCCGGCGACGATGGCGGTGAACCGGTTCGCCCCGAAAAGGATGAGGATCGGGATGAGATAGACGAACGGCGGAATGGTCTGCGCGGCGTCGAGCACGGGTCGGATGGCGCGATCGGCCATGGTGTTGATGCCCATCCACACGCCGAGCAGCGTGGCGACGACCATCGTGACGACCGTGGCGGCGACGACCGACGTGAGCGTCACCATCGAGTTGTTCCACAGGTCGAGGAAGTAGATGCCGGAGAGGCACAGCGCAGCCGCCGTGAACGCCTGCCATCCCCCGGCGATGGCGGCGACGGCGAGCAGGGCGGCCGCTGTCACGAACCAGGGCGAGTTGGCTACGAGGTCCTGAACCGGGTTGAGCAGCAAGGTGGTGTAGCTCTCCTGCAGCGATGTGGTGACGCCGGACAGGTCACTGCGCAGCCAGTCGGCGAACTTGTCGATCGCGTCCGCGATCGGCGCACCGAGGTCCGGGCTGGTGGGGAAGGAGTTGGCCCACACCTGGTTGTGCGAGACCCAGATGGCCACGAGCGTGAGCACCCCGCCGCCTGCGAGCACCAGTCGCCGGCGCCGAGCGTCGTCGCTCCCGGTACGGGCGGCGCGCTCCGAGCGCACGCTCGCGGCCGTCGTCGTGCGGTCCAGCATGATCGCCATGATCACGATCGCCAGTCCGGCGACCGCCGAGGCGCCGAGCTGACCGCGCCGCAGACCTTCAAGCACCGGCTGCCCCAGACCGGGGCTGTCGATGAAGGCAGCGATGGTGGCCATGGAGAGCGCCGCCATCATCGTCTGGTTGATGCCGACGATGATGGTGGGCTTGGCCATCGGCAGCTCCACGTCCTTGAGCCGCTGCCAGGTCGACTGGCCCAGCGAGCGCGTCGCCTCCAGCGTCGACGGCGACACCGCACGAATGCCGTGCGCAGTGATCCGGATGACCGGTGGGGTCGCGTAGATGAAGGTGACGATGACGGCGGCAGCTGAGCCGATCCCGAAGATGATGCTCAGCGGGAGCAGGTAGACGAAGGACGGCATCGTCTGCATCACGTCGAGCACCGGCGTGATGACAGCCGACAGCGCTTTGCTGTGCGCCATTCCCACACCCAGCGGGATGCCGATGGCCATCGCGATGGCCACCGAGACCAAGGTGATGATCAGGAGGTCGATGCTGTCCTCCCAGTACCCCAGCAACCCGAAGGCCAGGAACGACGGCACGACGATCAGCAGACTGCGCCACCCGGCGACGGCGTAGGCGACCCAGGCGGCGATCGCGACCACACCGAGCCACCCGATCTCGGGTAGGGGCCGGGGGAACTCCGGAACGGTGAAGAGCCGCTGCAGGAAGGCGATCGCATTGTTGAGCGCGTCCGAGATGCCGTTGGCCAGGGCGAAGACGGGGTTGGTGCCGGCGGTGGCGGCGTCCTCGACCCAGGTGGCGCGGGCACGGAACCACGTGTGTGCGTCGGTGAGGGTGGCCCCTCCGATCTCCAGCGTGTTGCTGCCGCGGGTGACCGCCCAGACAGCGATCCACACCACCACGGTGAGCGCGAGCAGCCACAGCCGGCCGCGGCGACGCAGAGCGGCGACGGCTCCCGTGGAAGCGACGCCGGACCCCCGTACCGCCACCGAGCTCATGCGGGCTCCCCTTCCTCGGCGACCACGATGCGCAGGAGCGCGTCGTCGTCCACGACGCCCACGAGCTTGTCGTTCTCGACCACGCGTACGACATGCTGGGATGCCAGTGCCGCTCTCGCCGCCTGCCGCACGATCGTGTCGGGAGCCATGACGGGGCCCTGCGATGAGTCATCGGCGCGGGGCTCGCGCATGACGTATCGCAGCGTCAGCACGTGCGAGCGAGGCACCTCACTGACGAAGTCACGGACGTAGTCATCAGCGGGATGCGCGACGACCTCGGCCGGAGTACCCACCTGGATGACCGCACCGTCGCGCATGATGAGGATGCGGTCACCCAGCTTGAGCGCCTCCTGCAGGTCGTGGGTGATGAAGACCATCGTCTTGCCCACCTCGTGGTGGAGCCTGATGACCTCGCTCTGCATGTCGCGGCGGATCAGGGGGTCCAGCGCCGAGAAAGGCTCGTCGAAGAGCATGACGGTGGGGTCGACCGCCAGCGCCCGAGCCAGTCCGACTCGCTGCTGCATGCCGCCGGACAGCTGGTCGGGGTAGGACCGCTCGTTGCCGGCGAGCCCGACCAGGTCGACCATCTCCTGCGCCCGCGCGTGCCGCTCCTTCTTCTTGACCCCCCGGATCTCGAGGCCGTAGGCGACGTTGTCGATCACCTGACGGTGCGGCAGCAGACCGAAGTGCTGGAACACCATCGACACGTGCGTGCGCCGCAGCTCCCGCAACCGTGCGTCCGACATGGCAGCCACGTCCTCACCGGCGAGAAGCACCTCACCGGCGGTGGGCTCGATCAGCCGGGTCAGGCAGCGCACCAGCGTGGACTTGCCGGACCCGGACAGGCCCATGACGACGAAGACCTCGCCGGGTGCCACGTCGAACGAGACGTTCTTGACCGCGGCGGTACAACCGGTCTTGGCCAGCAGCTCGGCGCGGGGCAGGTCGGCGTCCGGGCTTCCGACGATGCGGTCCGCCTTGGGTCCGAACACCTTCCACAGCCCGCGCACCGACAGGGCCGGTTCGGTGCCGGTGGTGCCGGATGGCTGACGGGGACGGGGGGTGCTCGAGGTCGTCGTCTCGGAGGCGCTGGTCGTCTGCGAGGTACTGGGACTCATCGTCGACCGACTCTCTCGTTGCGGGGGTCCGCGATCGGATAAGGCAGCGACCCGTCTCGATGACGGTAGAAGGGTGCGGGCGAAGGGGGAAGGGGCGTGTTGCCGGCAATGAGGTCCGCGGCCTTCTCGGCCAGCATCATCACCGGCGCGTAGATGTTGCCGTTCGTCACGTACGGCATGGACGACGCGTCGGCGACGCGCAGACCGTCGACCTCGTGCACGCGCATGCTGGTCGGGTCCAGCACGGCCATGTCGTCGACGCCCATCCGTGCGGTGCACGAGGGGTGCAGCGCGGTCTCGGCGTCGGCGGCCACCCAGGACAGGATCTGCTGGTCGGTCTCGACATCGGCACCCGGGGACAGCTCCCCGCCGTTGAAGGGCGCGAACGCCGGCTGGTTGAGGATCTCTCGGGTGACCCGGATCGCCTCGACCCACTCCCGCCGGTCCTGCTCGGTGGTCAGGTAGTTGAACCGCATGGCCGGGTGCTGACGCGGGTCGCGGGACTTGAGTCGCAGCCAGCCACGGGCGTCGGAGTACATGGGACCGACGTGCACCTGGTAGCCGTGCCCCTTGGTAGGAGCCGTTCCGTCGTAGCGGATCGCGATGGGCAGGAAGTGGAACATCAGGTTGGGGTAGTCGACGAGCTCGTTGCTGCGCGCGAAGCCGCCCCCCTCGAAATGGTTGGTCGCACCCGGCCCGGAGCGCAGGAACAGCCACTTCGCTGCGATCGAGGGGCGGTGCCGCCACCTCAGTCCCGGGGCGATCGAGACGGGCAGCTTGCTGGCGTACTGGACGTAGACCTCGAGGTGGTCCTGCAGGTTCGCGCCGACCCCCGGCAGGTCCGCCACCACGTCGATCCCCAGTGCCTGCAGGTCCTCTGCGTTGCCCACCCCCGACAGCTGGAGCAGCTGCGGAGTGTTGATGGCCCCGCCGCACAGCAGCACCTCCCCGGCACCGACGCTGCGCTGCAGGCGACCGGCGCGCACGTAGTCGACGCCGACGGCCCGACGGCCCTGGAAGCGGATCGCGGTGGTGAAGGCGAGCGTCTCCACGGTGAGGTTCGGCCGATCGAGCACCGGGTGCAAGTAGGCCCGTGCGGCCGACTGCCGTCGCCCGCGAGAGATGTTGCGGTCGAAGCGGGCGAACCCCTCCTGGCGGTAGCCGTTGACGTCGTCGGTCGGCAGGTGTCCGGCCTGCTCGGTCGCCTCGAAGAAGGCCCCGAACAGAGGGTTTGTCGCCGGCCCTCGCTCGAGCACGAGAGGACCGGAGCCACCGCGCCACTCGTCGGCACCGGCCAGGCAGTGCTCCATGCGCTTGAAGTACGGCAGGCAGTGCGCCCAGTCCCAGGTCTCCATGCCCTTGTCGGCCGCCCAGCGCTCGTAGTCGAGCGGGTTCCCGCGCTGGAAGATCATCCCGTTGATGCTGCTGGAGCCGCCGAGGACCCTGCCGCGAGCATGCGAGACCCGGCGTCCACCGAGTCCCGGCTCCGGCTCGGTGTGGTAGCGCCAGTCGTACAGCGGGCTGCCGATCGGGAAGGGCAAGGCAGCCGGCATGTGCACGAAGGGGTCGATGCGGAAGTCGGAGTGCCCGGCCTCCAGGACCAGCACGGACGTTCCTGGGTCGGCGCTCAACCGGTTCGCCAGCGCACAGCCCGCCGACCCGCCACCCACGATGACGTAGTCGTAGTGGCGTCCGGTCGCCTCTCGGCGCAGGCTGCGTGTGGTCATCCCAGGAACCATCCCTGTGGGGCCGGGCTCGTGTGCTGCCACACGTGCTTGGTCTCGCGGTACTCCTCCAGGCCGGCCAGTCCGAGCTCGCGACCGAACCCGGACTGCTTGTATCCGCCCCACTCAGCCTGGGGGACGTAAGGGTGGAAGTCGTTGATCCACACGGTGCCGACCCGAAGTCTCGCCGCCACACGGTGCGCACGGCCCATGTCCGAGGTCCACACCGCGCCGGCAAGGCCGTAGGAGGTGGCGTTCGCCTTGCTCACGGCGTCGTCCTCGTCGGTGAAGGTCTCGACGGTCAGCACCGGCCCGAAGGACTCCTCCTGAACCACGCTCATGTCCGGCGTGCAGGAGTCGAGAATCGTCGGGAGGTAGTAGTAGCCGTCGGCCAGGGCGGGGTCGTCGGGTCGGGCGCCGCCACATCGCAGCACGGCACCGGCGGCGAGCCCGTCGGCGACGTAGGCCTCGACCTTGTCGCGATGGCCGGCGGAGATCAGCGGCCCGGTTCGCGCCTTCTCATCGAAGGGCCCACCCAGCGGGATCCTCAACGCCATCTCCACCAAGGCATCGACGAACTCGTCGCGGATGGACGCCTCGACCAGCAGACGAGCCCCGGCGGAACACACCTGACCGGAGTGCAGGAACACGGCCGCCAGAGCCAGGTCGAGTGCTGCGGCGCGGTCGGCGTCGGCGAACACCAGGTTGGCGTTCTTGCCGCCCAGCTCGAGCGCGACCTTCTTCACGGTGGGGGCCGCGGCCGCCATGATGCCCCGGCCGGTGACGATCCCCCCGGTGAAGGAGACCATGTCCACGTCGGGGTGCTCGCTCAGCGGCGCTCCCACCTCGGCACCGGCCCCCAGGACCAGGTTGCCCACTCCGTCCGGGAGCCCGGCCTCGGCGAGCACGCGCATGAGCAGGATCGCCGTGGCGGGAGTCAGCTCACTCGGCTTGAGCACGAAGGTATTGCCGGCAGCCAGGCACGGAGCCACTTTCCACGACGTCTGCAGCAGCGGGTAGTTCCACGGTGTGATCAGACCGCAGACCCCGATCGGCTCGTGCACGACCCGGCTCACGATCTCCGGCCGGCCGGTGTCCACCACACGGCCGGACTCCGCTCCACTCAGGGACGCGTAGTAGCGGAACACCGCCACCACGTCGTCGATGTCGTACTCGCTCTCGACCAGGCGCTTGCCCGTGTCCAGCGACTCTGCGCGGGCGAACTCGTCCTTGCGCTCGACCAGCAGATCGGCGACGCGCCACAGAAGTTCCGCGCGATCGGCGGCCGGAGTGGTCGGCCACGGGCCTCCGTCGAACGCCACGCGAGCCGCGGCGATGGCGGCCCCGGTGTCTGACCGGTCCGCCTCGTCCACCGTCGCGACCAGCTGTCCGTCCGCTGGACACCGGATCTCCCGCGTCGCGCCGCCGCGGGCACGGGTCCACCGACCCCCGATGAACAGATCCTGCACGTCGCCTCGCTCTCAGCTTGGGGCTGCGCGGTTGGCCACGGCCAGCACGGTCGCCACCGGGGACGTCAAGCAGCTAGCCGCTGCTTGCCTGGAGGTAGTGGTTGCTCTCCGTTAGTTGCGTGTCACGCAACATCGGAGGTCATACGCAACAGCATGTCCAGGGAACATAGAGGCGTCAAGGCGATCCGGGCCGGCGCGCATCACAATGCGGGCACGGCGGCGCGGTGGCCCAAGCGGCGGGACACCCCAGCGGCGGTGTCGACAGTGGCAGCGGTCGCCTGCTCCAACGGCTCTCCCTGAAGCCGGAACGTCGGTCCTGAGACGCTCACCGAGGCCACCACATCGCCCGCCGCGTTGCGAACAGGTGCGGCGACCGCGGTGAGCCCGACCTCGAGCTCGTCCACCGCGACCGCGTACCCGCTCTCGCGAACGCCCGCGAGCTGGCGCACCAACGCCGCGGTGGTCGGCACCGTGCGCTCGGTGTAGGTCCGCGGGCTGCGACCGACGGTCTGCGCGACCTCGGCATCGCTCATCGCTGACAGCAGCACCTTGCCGTTCGAGGTGGCGTGCAGGGGAATGCGCTGGCCCACCCAGTTGTGCGGCTGCAGCGCCGAGGAGCCGGCGACCTGGTCGACGTACAAGGCCGCTCCATCGGAGAGCACGGTGAGGTTGACCGTCTCACCGGTGGCGAGCGCGAGCTCCCGGCACAGCGCGCGCGACTCCTGCACCAGGTCAAGCCGGGCAGTCGTCGCGCCGGCGAGCCGCAGGATGCCGACACCGAGCCGGTACTTGCCCCGGTCGACGTGCTGCTCCACCAGACCGCGGTGCTCCAGGGAGGAGACCAGGCGGAAGGCGGTCGACTTGTGCACCCCGAGCTGGGCGGCGATGTCCGTGACCCCTGCCTCACCTGCGTGCGCGAGGATCTCGAGGACGGAGATCGCACGGTCGACCGACTGGACGGTGCCGGCGGCGGCTGTGGCCGAGCCCGACGTGGCGCCATTCGTGCCTGTGGACGCATCACTGTTGCCCATGGAGGAACACTAGTGGCCGGATGCCGCAGGCCGGCCGAGGTCGAGACTCCGGGGCTCGTCCTAGGTCGACTCATCGCCCGGCAGCAGCGACCGGCTCCGTGCCACCGCCACTGCTTCGGTCCGCCCGCCGGCGCCGAGCTTGGCCATGATGTGCGAGACGTGCACGCTGGCCGTCTTGGTGCTGATGAACAGCTGCTGGGCTATCTCCCGATTGGTGCGGCCCAGAGCGACCAGACCCAGCACCTCGAGCTCGCGGTCGGTGAGCAGTCGGGTCGACTCGCCCGTGCGCGCGCGAGCCACCCGCGCCGGTGAGGCGCCGAGCTCGGCCAGCAGTGGGGTTGCTCGCAGCCGGGTCGCCACCTCGGTTGCCTCTCGTGCCACCTCTGCCGCCTGGTCCGGGCGCCCGACGGCACGCAGGACGACCGCCAGCCGAGCCTTCGACCGAGCCAGCTCAAAGACGTGCCCGAGCCGCTCGAAGGCCGCGACGTCATGCTCGCGGCTGGTCAACAGCTCGTCCTCGCTCGGCGCGTCGACGCCGGCCAGCCAACGGAGCCGGGCGTGCTCTGCGTCCACTCGCGCCTGCCACGCCTGGATCTCCAGACCGAGGCGATGTCTGGTGCTCAGCGCGTGGGCCGCGACGTCGGCAGCCGTGTCCCGGTAGACCTGCCCCCGGTCGACGAGAGCGCCGCGCTCTCGCAAGGGTGTGCTGGCGCTGGCACCGGCGAGCTGAGCGAGCGCGAGCGCGCTGAGGCGCACCTGCGCCTGGAACTGCTTGTTGTCCCACAACGCTCCCACCGTCGACACCACTTCGTCGTGTAGTGCGAGTGCGGCTGCCAGGTCGCGTGCGTCGCCGTACAGGTCGATGGCAGCGCCGCCGGCCAGTACGGCGATCATGCCTTCGCTGCCCCAGAGCCGGCGGAGCTCGGGCAGCCGAGACAACGCCTTCGGTTCGCCTCGCCCGGCGGGCGGGCCCAGACCTGCGGCGGTCAGGACCGCCCAAGCCAGAGGTGGCGGGCTCTCGGTCGAAGTGTCGGTCAGGCGGTCGGCCTCGTCCCACTCCCCCCGGTGGTAAGCCACCAGACTGGCCATCACCCGGGCGT
>DASQMN010000299.1:0-8676 GCA_035645475.1 Nocardioidaceae bacterium | reverse complement strand
GACGGCGACGGCCCGCTCGTCGTGCGCGAGAAGACCCACGCCGCGGTGCCCATGACGCTCGACCAGGCCCTGCACGAGATGGAACTCGTCGGCCATGACTTCTTCCTGTTCGTCGACCAGCACTCCGCCGAGCCGAGCGTGGTCTACCGGCGGCGCGGCTACGACTACGGAGTCGTGCGACTGTCGCTGTGAGCCGGCCCGCCGACTCTGCGAAGCAGTCGTCGGCCACCGGCGCTCTGCGATGATCGGAACATGAAGATCGTCCCGGACCTCGACGCCGAGACGGATGCCACCGTGAGCGTCGACGAAGACACGTCAGATACTCGTGAGCCCGTACGGGTGCTCGTCGTCGACGACCAGGAGCTGTTCCGGCGCGGGCTGATGCTCGTCCTCTCCGGCGAGGAGGGCATCGAGCTGGTGGGCGAGGCCGGTGACGGTGCCAGCGCCGTCAGACTCGCCTCGTCCACCCGTCCTGACGTGGTGCTGCTCGACGTGCGGATGCCGGGTCTGTCCGGAATCGCCACCTGCGCCCTGATGGCGGCGCAGGTGCCGAGCGCACGGATCGTCATGCTCACAGCGAGTGACGAGGAGGCCTACCTGTACGAGGCCATCAAGAGCGGTGCGTCCGGCTACCTGCTCAAGGACGCCTCGATCGACCAGGTGGCAGAGGCGGTCCGTCTCGTGGCCGACGGCCAGTCCCTGATCAGTCCCGCGATGGCGAGCAAGCTCCTCGAGGAGTTCAAGCAGCTGGCCCGCCCCGACCCCGGCGTGCCCGACACACCTCGGCTGACCGCTCGTGAGCTCGAGGTGCTGGTGCAGGTGGCGCGCGGTCACAACAACCGCGAGATCGCCCGGACGCTGTTCATCAGTGAGAACACCGTCAAGAACCATGTGCGGAACATGCTGGAGAAGCTGCAGCTGCACTCTCGAACCGAGGTGGTCGTCTACGCCGTGCGCGAGAACCTCCTGGACCTGTAGTGCTCGCTGCCGCCGGTCCTGCGCCGGTCGCGTTGAGCCGGCTGCAGGCGCGGCGCACGGCCCTTGCGGCCCAGGGCTTCACCGACCGGGCGATCCAGCCGAGCACGCGAGCGCTCGACCGGGTGAGCGCACGGCTCGGGTTCTTCCAGATCGACTCGGTCAACGTGTTCGCGCGCGCGCACTACCTGCCGCTGTACTCACGGCTCGGCCCGTACGACCCGACGCTGCTCGACCGGGCCTTCAACCGAGCGCCGCGGCGCCTGTTCGAGTACTGGGCGCACGAGGCCTCCCTGGTACGCGTGGACCTGCAGCCGGCGCTCCGGCACCGGATGGCCAGGGCGGCCACGAAGGCATGGGGTGGCCCGCTGCGGGTCGCGAGGGAACGCCCGGACCTGCTGGCCCGCGTACGCGCGGAGGTGGGTGACCGCGGACCGGTCACCGCCCGTGAGCTCGATGCTGCGCTCGAGCTGCAGGAGCGCCGCGACCGCTCCGACTGGGGCTGGAACTGGTCGATCGTCAAGCAGGCATTGGAGTTCCTGTTCTATGCCGGCGAGGTCACCTCCGCGGGTCGCAACTCGGCTTTCGAGCGGCGCTACGACGTGCCCGAGCGCGTGCTGCCCTCCGGAGTGCTCGCCGCTGCCACGCCGGATCCGGCCGACGCGGTCCGGACACTGGTGCTGCACGCCTCGCGGGCCTTGGGGGTGGCCACCGAGCCGGCACTGCGCGACTACTTCCGCCTTCAGCCGGCCGAGTCGCAGCAGGCCGTGCAGGAACTGGTCGAGGCGGGGCAGCTGGTGCCGGCGGCCGTGCAGGGATGGCGCCAGCCGGGGTACCTCTCCGCCGCGGTCAGCACGCCCCGGCGGGTCGACGCGCGTGCCCTGCTCAGCCCCTTCGACCCATTGGTCTTCGAGCGCAGACGAACCGAGGACCTGTTCGACTTCCGATACCGCCTGGAGATCTACGTGCCCGAGCCGCAGCGGGTGCATGGCTACTACGTGCTGCCGTTCCTCCTAGGCGACCGGTTGGTGGCCCGTGTCGACCTCAAGGCCGACCGGCCGACCGGGAGGCTGCTGGTCCGCTCCGCTCACCCCGAGCCGCATGCCCCGGCGGACACCGCGGCGCATCTGGCTGCGGAGCTGAGCCGAGCCGCCGGCTGGCAGGGGCTCCAGGACGTGGTGGTCGAGCCGCGCGGAGCGCTGGCGCCGGCACTCGCCGCGGCGGTCGTCGCAAACGGCACCGGCTGGTGACGCACTCGAGCGCTGGCTCGTAACTGCCTGAGCGGTCGGGGCGATGTCTACGATGGGCGAGCGCGGCGCGTACGGCGGCGTGCTCATCGACGAGTCTTCGGGAGTCCGGTCAACGTGGCACTGCTCGACAAGATCCTCCGCATGGGCGAGGGCAAGATCCTTCGCACCCTGCAGGCGGTGGCCGACCAGGTCAACGCGATCGAGGAGGACTACACCGGCCTGACCGACGACGAGCTGCGTGCCCTCACCGGCGAGTACCGCGACCGTCACGAGGCCGGGGAGTCCCTCGACGACCTCATGCCCGAAGCCTTCGCAACGGTCCGGGAGGCGGCTCGGCGCGTGCTCGGCCAGCGGCACTTCGACGTGCAGCTGATGGGCGGAGCTGCGCTCCACCTGGGCAACATCGCGGAGATGCGCACCGGCGAGGGCAAAACCCTGGTCGCGACGCTTCCGACGTACCTGAACGCCCTGGCCGGCAAGGGTGTGCACGTCGTCACCGTCAACGACTACCTGGCGCGCTACCACGCCGAGTGGATGGGGCGGGTCTACCAGTTCCTCGGGCTCAGCGTCGGATGTGTCCTGCCGGGACTGACGTCCGCGCAGCGTCGCGCCGCCTACGCCGCCGACATCACCTACGGCACCAACAACGAGTTCGGCTTCGACTACCTGCGCGACAACATGGCCACCTCGCTCACCGACTGTGTGCAGCGGGGCCACTTCTACGCGATCGTCGACGAGGTCGACTCCATCCTCATCGACGAGGCCCGTACGCCGCTGATCATCTCCGGGCCGACGCAGGAGGAGGTCAAGTGGTACGGAGAGTTTTCGCGCCTGGTGGCCAAGATGCGCATCGACGAGGACTACGAGATCGATGAGAAGAAGCGGACCGTCTCGGTGCTCGAGCCGGGCATCGAGAAGGTCGAGGACCACCTCGGCATCGACAACCTCTACGACTCGGTCAACACCCCGCTGATCAGCTTCCTGAACAACGCGATCAAGGCCAAGGAGCTGTTCCGCAACGACAAGGACTACGTCGTCATGCGGGGCGAGGTCCTCATCGTCGACGAGCACACCGGTCGCATGCTGGAGGGCCGTCGTTACAACGAGGGCCTGCACCAGGCCATCGAGGCCAAGGAGGGCGTCCGTATTCGCGAGGAGTACCAGACGCTCGCCACCATCACGCTGCAGAACTACTTCCGGCTCTACGACAAGCTCGGCGGCATGACAGGCACGGCCATGACCGAGGCCAGTGAGTTCGACAAGATCTACAAGCTCGGTGTGGTGGCGATCCCCACCAACATGCCGATCGCCCGGGACGATCTCGCCGACCTCGTGTATCGCACCGAGGACGCCAAGTTCAACGCCGTCGTGGAGGACATCGCCGAGCGGCACGCGGTGGGCCAGCCGGTGCTGGTCGGCACCACGAGCGTGGAGAAGTCCGAGCGACTGTCCACGTTGCTCGCGAAGCGCGGTGTGCCACACGAGGTGCTCAACGCCAAGCAGCACGACCGGGAGGCGGCGATCGTCGCCATGGCAGGGCACCGTGGCGCGGTCACCGTGGCCACCAACATGGCTGGGCGCGGCACCGACATCATGCTCGGCGGCAGCACCGAGTTCCTCGCCGACAGGGCGCTTCGCGACCGTGGGCTCGACCCGCTGGAGGACTCCGAGGAGTACGAGGCCGCCTGGGCCGACACCCTGCACGCGATCGAGGAGCAGGTGCGCGCCGAGCACGACGAGGTGGTCGACCTCGGTGGCCTCGCGGTCATCGGCACCGAGCGGCACGAGTCGCGGCGCATCGACAACCAGCTGCGCGGACGCTCCGGGCGGCAGGGCGACCCCGGCCTCAGCCAGTTCTACCTGTCGCTGCAGGACGACCTCATGCGCCTGTTCAAGTCCGACTGGGTCGACTGGGTGCTGACGACGATGAAGATCCCCGACGACGTCCCGATCGAGAACAAGCGCGTCACCAACGCCATCGCCTCAGCGCAGAGCCAGGTCGAGGCCCAGAACTTCGACATGCGCAAGAACATCCTCAAGTACGACGACGTGATGAGCCGCCAGCGCGAGGTCGTCTACACCGAGCGCCGCCTGGTCCTGCAGGGTCAGGACCTGCACGCCCAGGTCACCAGCATGGTCACCGACGTCACCGGGGACTACGTGCGCGGCGCCACGGAAGGGTTCCCGGAGGAGTGGGACCTCGATCAGCTCTGGACCGCGCTGCGCACCTTGTACCCCGTCGGCCTGGACCGCGAGGAGATCGTGGCGGAGGTGGCGGCCGATGGGCTCGATCGCGACGACCTCGCCGAGCGCGTCCGCACCGATGCTCTGGACGCCTACTCCCGGCGCGAGGAAGAGCTCGGCAGCGAGGTGATGCGAGAGCTCGAGCGTCGCGTGCTGCTCAGCGTCCTGGACCGCAAGTGGCGCGAGCACCTGTACGAGATGGACTACCTCCGCGAGGGCATCGGCCTGCGGGCGTACTCCCAGCGAGACCCGCTCGTGGAGTACCAGCGCGAGGGCTTCGAGCTGTTCGCGGCGATGATGGACGCGATCAAGGAGGAGTCGGTCGGCTACCTGTTCAACGTCGAGGTGGAGGTCGAGGAGTCGACGCCGGCGGATGCGCAGCTGGCCGCCGCCGCCCAGGGGCTCGGCGTACGCGCCGCCAATCTGCTGGGTGCGCCCGTCGCCGCGGCTGCCGGGGCGTCGAGCGCGCTCGCGGCCGGGGCATCGGACAGCACGTCAGACACCGACCTCGTGCCTGGGGCAGGGCAGGACGAGCCTGCGAGCGTGCCGGAGACCGATGATCCCTCCTTCGGCCCGGCCGACGGCGAGTCGATCGGCGCGGCACCCGGTCAGCCCGCGCACGGTCTGGCCGGGGTCAGCTCGGTCGACGGCGATGCACCCGACGTCGAGCTCCCGGTCGCACCTGTCGCACCGAAGGTCAAGGCCAAGGGGCTCACCTCGTCGAACTCGCCGAGACGGCTCGCCTACACCGCCCCCACGCTGGACGGGGACGAGGCCGGCGGTGTGCAGCAGGTGGTCGAGGAGCCGGTCGACGAGTACAACGGCGTGACGCGCAACCAGCCGTGCCCGTGCGGTTCGGGGCGCAAGTACAAGCGATGCCACGGTGACGCAGCAGCACGTGCCGCTCGCGGGAGCAGCTGACAGAGCCTGCGACAGGGCAGGCGGGGGCGGTCACGCCCAGGTGACCGCCGTGCACAGCCACCGCTCCTGGGGCACGCGCACGTGTGCGGCGGTCGACACGCGACGTGCGGCTGGTCGGCGCTCCAGACGTAGCGCGATGGCGGTGGACCGCACGCCGTGGTCGATGCGAGCCGATACTTCGGCGACATCCTCGGTGGGGTTGCTGACGTGGATCGAGGCTACTCGGGGGCGCGGGCGGCGGCGCTGCACCCGCTTCGCTGATGACGCCACGACGGCGGGCGCCGGTCGTGGGCAGGAGGCCAGGGTCTGCACGCGGTGGTGCAGCTGTTCGTACACCTCGGCACTGGTCCACCGCACCAGCTGCGTCAAGGTGCGGTCGCCGGCGAGTATCTCCACCAGGGCCTGTGCCAAGCCGTGCGCCTGCTCGCGCAGTACGTCGTCCGCGACGACAGGCGGCCTGGCACACCCGGCTGACTGCTTCGGGGCCGGCCCGAGCGGCGGTCTCCCGTCAGCCGGAGCGCCGGCCTGCACCAGGCTGAGAACGGCCGGGCCTGCGGCGGGGGAGACGCGCCGGGGAGCCGAGAGGCCCCACTCGTGCAGCCTCAACGCGCTGCTGCCCTCGGTGGCACCGGTCAGCTGGCTCAACCGCCGCAGGCCCAAGGCGTCAGCCGGGCTGGAACTCCGGTCGGATCCTGATGCGGACATGGACGCCTCCTGAGTGGGATGGCACTTGCGTGGTCGGACGAGTCGGGGCAGGCGAAGGCAACAGGGAGCAGTCAGTCGGCGGGCTGGCCCGGCGGATGCAGGCGCGTGCCAGGCAGGAGCAGGTCTGGGTCCGCTCCGATCGCGCCGGCGTTCGCCCGGTACCAGCGCTGGGTGTGACGAGCGATCCTCGCGTCGCTCGCCGCTCTCGGCAGGGCGGCCGCGGCCAACGACCACAGGCAGTCGCCCCGCTCCACCACCACGGTCGACCGGCCATGCCAGCCACCGCTGGCGCGATCGGGTAACACCAGACCATCGAGCACGCCAAGTGCACCCCTCGGTTGGTGGGTGTGCTGGTCAGCCGGCGGACGCGTCTGCGTGCCCGCAGCCGACGCGAGTGCAGGACCGGTCAGCAGACCGGTGCCGACCACGGCGAGCACCCCAGCCCGCCAGCAGCGGGGGACACAGCGTCGCCCGAGTCGTCGCGTGCTGCCGCTCCCGCGCCACGGTGTCTCGCCGAGCAGGACGCACAGCGTGCCGACGGCGAGCCAGCAGCCGCCGGCGGCCGCGACGATCTCCGCGACGGCCAGGAAGGCCGGCTCCGGCACCGCGGCATCCATCGCCACCACGAGCCGGTCGAACGCTCGACGGAGGGACCCGATGGCGAGAACCAGCGCGACTGCTGCCATGGCACTGGCGGTAACCCATCGCATACGCGGCGCACTATTCATGCGTTTGACGGCGTTTGCCTGCATTTGCATGTTGTACGCGATGGAGAGGACGCTCGGCAACCACCCGTCCACAGGCGCCACTGCTCAGGCTGCCCTGTCCTGCGTACCAAGGAGACGGCTCATCGAGGCCCCGGCTACCGTCGCGTCGTGCGCTGGGATGAGCTGTTCGCCGACCTCGAGGTCGATGCCGACGGCTTGGCCCAGCGCGAACGCGACGCCGAGATCGCCGAGCGAACCCGCATCGAGCTCGCGTCCCTGGCATTGCTGGACCGGCTGCGCGCCGGCATCGGCCAGCGGGTCGGCATCGATGTTCTGGGCGCGGGCAGGATCACCGGACGCATCAGTCGGGTCGGCCCGGTCTGGTTGCTGCTCGACGTCGACTCGCGTCAGGGCTGGGCGGTCTCACTGAGCGCCATCACGGGGGTGCAGGGACTGCAGGCCGCCGCCCACCCTCAGCCCGCCGGAACGTCAACAGGACGCGCCACTTGGGCTTCGGCGTTTCGCAGCCTGTCCCGGGACCGCGAGGTCGTGCTCGTCCGTCGCATCGACGGAGCTGCGGTACGCGGGGTGCCCGCCCGGGTCGGGCGCGACTTCGTGGAGGTGTGGGAGCGCGACGACGAGACGCCCGTCGGCCAACCGGCAGCGGGGACTCCGCGGCTGAGCATCGTCCCCTACGCGGCGGTCGCCGCGGTGGGGGTGCGGACCGGGACCTGACCGGTCAGTCCAGCTGAACCTCGTCCTCGGTCTCGCGGAACGGGTGCGCCGTGATGAAGGAGCGGGTGGAGGAGTACTGCCGTTCGATGTAGGCCTCGAGCTCGGCCCGCTCCACGCGCCACTGGCCCCTGCCGCCGATCTTGATGGCCGGCAGCTCGCCGCGGCGGACCAGCGCGTACGCCTGGGTTGCCGAGATGGACAGCACCTCAGCGACGTCGGTGAGCGACATGAATCGGGACTCCTCGGACCCCAGCGGCATGGGTTTAGTCTGCCAGCGCTCAGCCATCCGGCCGGAAACCGCACCGGCAGTTGTGGAGGACGTCCTGTGGACAACGTCTGGACCGTTTTCGCGAAACGCACACACTAGAGCCATGCCAGCGTCGACCCGCCTGCGGCCAACGCCCGATGTCGCCAGCAACGGCGTGCATCCGGCCAGCCCGGTCGCGGCGCAGCGGTTGACATCGTCACGCTGGCGGCAGCCTCGACTGGTGCTCGGTCTCGTCCTGGTGGCGGTCGCCATGGTCCTGGGCGCCCGGGCGCTGGCCGCGCTGGACGACAGCGTGCTGGTCTGGCGGTTGGAGAGCTCCGCCCGGGCGGGCAGCCCAGCTGCCGATCTCGAGGTGCGGGCGGTGGCGGTGCGTTTCCACGATGCCGATACCGAGGCTGCGTACCTTCCGGCCGACCAGCCGCTGCCCACGGCGGGGGTGGTCACGCGCCCACTGGCCGCGGGGCAGCTGCTCTCGGTCGCCGACGTCGTGCCCGCCGACGGCCGCAGCGCCGCACAGGTTCCGCTCGCCGTACCGGCGGGGTCGGTGCCCCTCGACCTGGCCGTCGGCGACCGAGTCGATGTGTGGGTCGTTCCAGGACTGTCCGACGCCAGCGGTGCGGTTGCCACGCCCGGTCAGCCGATGCCGGCGAAGGCGGTCCGGGTGCTGCGCGACGTGCGGGTCACGGCTGTCAGCGCAGCCGGTGCCACCGTCGGCGACACCCGACAGCTCGTCGTCGACCTTCCCGACGATGACGGGCTCGACGCGGTCATCGGTCAGCTCGCCACCGGCTCGCCAGTGGCGGTGCGTGTGCCGGCTACCACCCCATGACGTTGGCGGGGCTCCTGGCGGGTGCCGGCGAACCGTGGGAGT
>DASQMN010000298.1:0-9273 GCA_035645475.1 Nocardioidaceae bacterium | reverse complement strand
CAGGCCGCAGGCTGCCGAGAACCCCTGCGCCTCGATACCCAGTGTGGAGTTCGTGCGCGTGAACACGTTGGTCAACGCGATCCATGCGGTGAGCTCCACCATGGCCGGCGCGCCGAGCTGTTCCAGGAGCTGTGCCGACAGCTCATCGGTGACGGTCGGTGGTGTCTGCGACATCGCCTCGGCGTACTCCATGACTTCGCGCTCCAGCGGCGTGAAGACATCGGACGTCCGCCACCGCGGCACCTCGCGCGCCTTACCAGCGTCGAGCCCTGCGTTGGCGGCCTGGAAGTAGCCGAGATCGAGGCACCAGGTGCAGCCGACGAGCGATGACACAGCCATGTGCGCATAGGACTTCAAGTTCTCGTCGCACTCGGTCCACTTCTGGGCCTTCTGGCCGAGGCCTAGGTAGAACTTGAGCACCGGTTTGCTGTGCCACATCACCTCGAGCGGCTCGGGTACTTCGCCGAACATCTTCTTGCCGACTCGCTTCAGGACGGCGCCGTAGACGCCGGTGATCTCGGCCTTGGGGATCCGGGTGTCGCTTGTCATGTCGTCTCCTCGTCGCTGGGTGATGACATCAAGACACCGGCCGAGCTCGATTCGTGACAGCCTGCGGACCTCGTCGCCTCATCAGCGCTGCCCGCGGTCATGCGGATGAGTCAGTCCTGCCACATCGTCTGACCGGTCCAGCTCACCCGGACACCCGGCCACCCAAGCTGGCCTGACTCGACCAGCGATCACTTTCAGCTCGCCACGGAGTCCTATTCACATGAGCCAAGACGCAACGCACATCGGGAAGGTCGCCACGATCGTGGTGCCAGTCTCGGATCAGGCCGCCGCTCTCGGCTTCTACGTCGAGGCTCTCGGCATGGCGAAGGTCTCGGACTTCACATACCCGACCGGGGAGCGCTGGCTGGAGGTCTCACCTGCGGAGGGGAGCGCGAACCTCTGCCTCGTGCTGAGCCGACCGGAGAGACCGGCCGGAATCGAGACCGGCGTGGTACTCCACAGCAGCGACGTCCTCGCCGACTCAGCGGCCCTCCGCGCCCAAGGGGTCGACGTGGACGAGCGACCACTGCCTGAGGGCGACGTGGTCTGGTGGAGCGGCGCTCCGCTCGCCGGCGTCCCCACGCAGGTACGGCTGCGCGACCCCGACGGCAACTCGTTCCTTGTCGTCGCAGCGCCGTAGCTGCAGTCGCATCCTCAAATGGCGCCACCGAGTCCGCCAGAACCCATGGGGGAGTTCATGATGGCCAGGTTCTGACGATCGGGTACGGCCACCGCTACCCGTAGCCGGCTTCGCGGCCATCGATGCCGACACCATGGAGGAGGCGATCGAGCTGGTCTCAGGCACTCCCTGCGCCGTAGCTCATGGCGTCATCGAGGTCTGGCCGCTCGCCCAGACGCCGTCGCGATGCCTGCACAGGCCAGGACGCAGAGGCGAACGAGCTGACTCTCGGCCGGTGGGCAGTCGGCGGACCGGGGCGTGAGCTACACGCAGGGAGGAGCACCGCCCCGGTTCCGCCGACGACAAACGGTCTAGGCGGAACCCACCTTGGTGGTGCCGAACATCAGGACGCGGCGCCCCACGTCGTAGTAGACCGTGGAGGCCGTGGACAACAGGTCTTGCAAGTTGTCGGCGTCGTCGGCGTTGATCGTGAGGACTTCCTCCCACGCGCCTTGGTCGAGTACGAGCTGCAGGGTCCAGGTGCCGGAACTGCCGGCGTCGCCAGGAACCCAGCTGAACTGGTAGTGGCTCAGCTGGCGGACCTGGATGCTGTCATCGGTGAGGGGCTGCGGTACGTCGGGCACGCTTGACTCTCTCTCTCGTCAGTGGGGCGCGGCACGGTACTGCGCCCCCTAGTCACCTACCCGTAGAGACAGGTCAGCACACGGCATCAGGCGCAGACAACCGTCTGTTCGGGCGGCTAGTTCCGCACGGCGAGGGCGATCCGGTTGTGTGCGGCCAGGAGACCGTCCTCGATGATGGCGATCCACCCGCCGCGTCTGAGAACGGTCTCGATCAGCTCGTCGACCGCGTCGTCGATGACTTCCGGATGCTCGACGTCGTCAGCCGGTGTCAGGAGATCCCCGTCGCTGCTGAGACGGGCGGGGTAGAACAGGCTTTGTTCGACAGCGAGCATCTCGGGGCGTTCGGCTCGGGCTGCGAGCCAAGCTGCCGGTACTCCGCTGACCACTCGGCCTGCGTCGGTTCGGGCGTCCAGCAAGGCGAGTGCCTCGTCCTGGCGGGAGCGTAGATAGCGATCCAGCACCGGCCGGACAAGGCCGACCAGGACCGGGAGCGGAGTCCGGGCGTGGCTGCCGGGAATGGTGCCGGCGAGTCGGCCGGTGTTGCGGGACAGGCCGAGGAACCGGGCCAGGGTCCGCTGGGCCCCGACGATGACCAGGGGCGCTGGGTGAAGTCGGAGGTACGTGCCGAGAGCCCGGTCGACGCTGCGCAGGAAGGCGTCCTTCGACTCGCTGGAGTGGTCCCCGGTTCGCTGAGGCCTGCGGCCCCCGGCGCGGGAGCCGCGCGTGCTGGCGGTGAGCGGGAAGGCGCCGCCGATCGTGGGGAGCAGATGGTCGTCGACCCCATCGAACAACCGCGCCTCACGGTCGGTGAGGACGAGGACGACGTGGCGGGGGGTGCGGTGCAGGGACCGGACCAGGTCTCGGGTCGCGAAGGTGGGATCCACGACGGCGCGGTCCTGTACCGGCACGGGAAGCGCCCATGACGACGAGTGGCTCGAGCTTGCGTACAGGGCCAGACCAGCTCGGCTGGGACGTTCGGCGGCATCGTTCGCGAGCTCCCTCAGCCGTTCTGCCAGCGGCCGGACGGCTGCCTGACCGAACTCGTGCTCCAGCCGCGTCACGGCGCTGCTGACCTGGGCGGTCAGCCGAGTGGCGTCGCGGCTGCCCAGCCGTGGAGCGGGGTCAGTCGAGCACAGCACCGAGACCGCCGGGTACTCCGATATCTCCTGCAAGGCGACCACTTCAGCCGCGGTGGGCAAGGGCAGTGCGGCGAACTCGCTCGGGGCCGAGGCGACGGCGGTGATGCTCATGTGGGATCTCCTGTCGAGTGATGGTGTTGCCGGGAGGTGGAATGAGCGGAGTCGGTCACGCCCGGGTCGGTACGTCGGTGGCGGACTGATCGAGCGGCTGCTGGTCACGGGTGCTTCGCAGGCTCGTGGCGATGGTGACGGCGAGTGTTGCGACGATGACTCCCAGCGTGATCGGGATGGGCAGCTTGCCGACGGCTGTCTCGGCGAGGATCAACTTCAGGCCGGCGAAGGCGAGCAGGAATGCCAGCCCGTAGTGGAGATGAACGAAACGGCGCAGCAGCCCGGCGAGGCAGAAGTACAGGGCGCGCAGGCCCAGTACGGCGAACGCGTTGGCGGCCCACACCAGGTAGGTGTTCGTGGTGATGGCCAGGACGGCTGCGACGGAGTCGATGGCGAAAATCAGGTCGGTGCCCTCGACCGCGACGAGCACGACGAACAACAGGGTGGCGGTGCGCCGCCCGTCGATGCGGACGAAGAACCGGGCACCGTGGTAGTTCGGGGTGGTCGGCAGCAGTCGGCGCACCAGGCGGACCAGGATGTTGCGTTCAGGATCGATGTCGGTCGAGTGGTGGAACGCCATCCTGTAGGCGGTGTAGATCAACAGTGCGCCGAGAAGGAAGGCGGTCCAGGACAGGGCATCGAGCAGGCTGGCTCCGGCGAAGATGAACGCCACTCGGAAGGCCAGCGCGCCGACCACACCCCAGAAGAGGACCTTGTGCTGATAGGCCGCCGGCACGGAGAACGCAGCGAAGATCATCGCGAAGATGAACACGTTGTCGACCGATAGCGCCTTCTCGATCAGATAGCCGGCGTAATAGGTGGCTGCCACCTCCGGGCCCTGCCACAGCCAGAGCAGCACACCGAAGCCGAGACCGATCACGATCCACACCGCGCTCCAGATCGCGGCTTCCCGGAAGCTGATCTCGTGGTTGTCGCGGTGCATCAGCAGGTCGATGGCAAGCATGGCCACGATGCCGACTGTCAATGCGGCCCAAGCCCACGGGGGCGCGACGAAACTGAGGTCGTTCATGGAGTCCCTTCGAGAAGCTCGAAGGTCTCTCCCACCCGCGGACTCATCGGCCCGGGGCCGGTCGCGCCGGGCCTGACTTCAGGCCGAGGTGACGACGCGCCGCTGGGGGGTACTCCCCTTTACACGAACCAGTATTGACGAATCCGATGTCGTCTGTCAACCGCCGAGGCGAGTCGTGACCGAGGCCTCAGGGCACCGCGTGATGGGACAGCAGGCCGAGGAAGTCCCCGATCGCGGTGTCACGCTCCAGCGGGTGGCGCAGGGGAAGCTCCGTGGCGATCGTGTAGCGGTTGCGCCGCCCTACGCGGGTGATCTGCAGATAGCCGGCTTGCTCGAGGTCACGGACCAGGAGCTGCACTGCCCGCTCCGTGATGCCGACGTGGTGCGCCACCTCCCGCATCGTCGCCTCTGGGTCTCGCGCCAAGGCGACCAGCACGTGCCCGTGGTTGGACAGGAACGTCCAGTCGGCGGAAGTAGCCACGGGAGGCAGCATAGACAACAGCGGTTTCGCGAAAGGTGATGCTGCCGTCGGAGGTCCCGGGGCGAGCGTTCGCGACACCGACCTCGTCCTCTTGTGCGCTGAGGATGGCGGGGATGGTCCGCAGCACGATGGCCAGGGCGACGATCGCGGCGGCCCCGAAGACCACGGCGGCCGGCGCCATGCGCTGACCGTTGATCGACGCAAGCCGCCCTAAGCCAGCAAACGCTGCAGGTCAGGAGTGGAGCCGACGGGGGGACTCGAACCCCCAACCGCCTGTTTACAAGACAGGTGCGCTGCCAGTTGCGCCACGTCGGCACGTGCGGGCAGAGCCTACCGAGCGGTCGTGCGGGCTCAGCCGCCCACGGCGTGTGACAGCGCGTGCTCGGTGACGGCATCCACCACCTGTGGCCACACCCCGCGTGGCACGTCGTGACCCATGCCGGAAATGACGAGCAGCTTCGCGCTCGGGATCGCCGCTGCGGTGGCATAGCCACCTTCCACCTGCACCAGCGGATCGTCGGCGCCGTGGATGACCAAGGTGGGAACTCGCAGCCGGCGCAGGGACTCGGTGCGGTCGCCGGAAGCGTGGATCGCCATCAGCTGGCGACCGACGCCGACCGGGTCGTTGCTGCGGTCGTAGCTGCTTCCAGCGACCTGGCGTCGCCAGTCCAGGTCGGGCTCGAAGCCCCGGGAGCCGATGACCTCTGCTCCCGCCAGGCTGCGCTCGATGGCCTCCTCCCGGCTCTTCGCCGGCGGGGCCTGCAGCACAGCGGACGCTTCGCGTGTTGGCGCCCCGAGCCGGGGGGACGGGGTGGACATGATGGAGGTCAGCGTGAGCACCCGCTCGGGGTGAGTGATCGCCAGGGTCTGGGCGATCATGCCGCCCATCGAGACACCGACCACATGCGCGGCCGGAATGCCGAGATGGCTCAGCAGCGCGGCGGTGTCGTCAGCCATGTCCTCGAGCCGGTAGCTGGCCGAGGACGTGTCGCCGTCGTAGATCGCGGCGTGGACGTCAGGACGCGGGGCGTCGTGCAGGTGCGTCGACAGCCCGATGTCGCGGTTGTCGAACGCGATGACGAAGAAGCCGCGCTGAACCACCTGCGCGACCAGATCGGGCGGCCAGGCGATGAGCTGACCGCCCAGCCCCGACACCAGCAGCATGGCCGGGTCGTCCGGCGAGCCGAAGGTCTGGTACGCCAGCCGTACGCCGTCGCGCTCGGGGGTGTACTCCACGCTCATCGGGACTCTCCGTATCCAGGGGTGACGTCACCGCTCGAGACGGCGGAAGCGAGCAGGACAGCCACGTCACGGGCAACCGGCGACTCGAGGACCTCGGCCAGTGGCAGAGGCACCGACCAGTTGGTCGCCACGGTCGTTCCCGGCATGTTCGGTCTGCACTCACCGGCGATGGCGTCCTCCAACGTCGCGCACAGCAGCCGCGACGGCGCCTGCGACAGGCGGCGGTAGGCCGCGAGAACCACGTCGACGGCGGAGTCGTAGGAGCCGGGTATCTGGCGCATCAGCCGGTCGCGGGCCTTCTCGAGGTCGTCGACCTCGCCGAGACCGGCCTCGTACTGCGCCTGGACGTCGGCGCCGCTCCACGCACCGGCCACCGTGGGCAGGTCGTGGGTCGTCACGGTGGCCATCGACTCAGTCGGCCACCGGTCCGGCGGCGACTCCTCGAACCACAGCACCCGGTAGGTGAGGATGCCGTGGTCGGTCAGGGCCTCCCGCACCCCTGGCTCGACGGTGCCGAGGTCCTCCCCCACGACGATCGCCCGGGCGCGGAAGCTCTCCAGCGCGACGATGTCGAGCAGGTCCTCGCTGGGGTACCGCACGTACACGCCGTCCAGCGGCGACTTCCCCTGCGGCACCCACCACAGCCGGAACAGGCCCATCACGTGGTCGATGCGCAGGCCACCAGCACCGGCGATGGTCGCCCGCACGGACTGCACGAAGGCGTCGTAACCAGTCATCCGCAAGCGCCACGGCACCATCGGCGGCGACCCCCAGTCCTGACCCGAGGCGTTGAGCCGGTCAGGTGGGGCACCGACGGACACGCCGGAGGCCAGCACCTCCTGTGCGGCCCATGCATCGGCGCCGCCGCCGTCGACCCCGATCGGCAGGTCCTGCACGATGGTGAGGTCACCGCTCGCTGCCCGCAGCTGCCGGTCCATGCACCACTGCAGCCAGGCGTGGAACGTCACCAGCTCGGCATGTCCCTCGGCGTAGGCGTGCACGTCGCCCGAGGTCGGGTCGTGCAGCTGCGGTGGCCACTCGTGCCAGTTGGCCCCGTGCTCCTCCGCGATCGCCGCCCAGGTGGCGTACGCCTGCAACGACCCACCCTGCTGCGCACGCCACGTCTCGAACAGCTCGTCGGTGCCCCTGGCGAACTCCGCGGCCAGCGCAGCGCGCTTGGCCCGCCACACCGCGTCGCGGTCTATCAGGTCTCGGTCGGGGCCGGGCGGCAGCCCGTCCACGCGCAGATAGACCGGGTTGCGCCAGCGCCGGGTCGCCGGCAGGTACGGGCTCCGCTCCTGAGGCACTGTGGGCGCCACCGCGTGCAGCGGGTTGATCATGAGGAAACCGGCACCGAGACCCTGCGCCCACTCGCGGATCGTGCGTAGGTCGGTGAGGTCACCGATGCCTTGGGACTCCGCCGACAGGGTGGCGTACAGCTGCACCGCCCAGCCCCAAGCCCGGTCGCCTGCCGGCTGGTGGCAGCGGCCAGGCGAGACGATCAGCACTCGCTGCCGCCCGTCAGCAGTGTGCAGCCGGTGGTACCCCAGCGGGAAGTCCGCAGGCAGGGTGCCGTCAACCTCGACGGTGCTGCCGTCCTCGCAGTGCACGGTGCCCGCCTCGACCGGACGTCCCGGCCGCGTCACGATCGCCGCCCGCCGCTCGAGGTCCTCCGGAGGTGCGCCGATGATGGCGTGCATCGCCTCGACCGCCTCAGGCGCAGCACGCTGCGGAGCGTCAGTGGCGTCCAGCCACGTCGTCTGCACCCCGTACTCGTCGACGTCGGTCTCTTCCACGGCTGAATCGTGCCGTTTGTGGTCGAGGCCTGCTTCGGCGGGTCCCTCGCCGTGGCCCTCGCCATGGCGGTGTCGGCCGGGACTGGCACTCTGGACCCATGGCGCTCCACTTCCTGGCTACCCGGCCGACCTCGGAGCTGCTGAAGCTGCCGTGGGACCGCTCCCTCGACGACTGGGGAGCCGACTTCGACGTTCCGCTCGCCCGAGGCATCAGCCGGCACACCGTGCGTTTCGTTCGGGTCCGCTCGGTGGTCTACGCCGTCAAGGAGACACGCGAGTCGTACGCCATGCGCGAGTACGCCATGTTGCGCAACCTGCGCCGCCTCAGGCTGCCGACGGTGGAGCCGGTCGCGGTCGTCACCGGCCGCGCCACCCCTGACGGCGAGCCGATCGAGCCGGCGCTGGTGACCCGTCATCTGCAGTACTCCCTGCCCTACCGCGCGTTGTTCTCCACTCGGCTGCAGGACGACACCATGGACCGTGTCGTCGACGCGCTCGTCGTGCTGCTCGTACGGCTGCACCTCGAAGGCTTCTTCTGGGGTGACTGCTCGCTGAGCAACGTCCTGTTCCGCCGCACCGCTGGTGAGCTCGCTGCCTATCTGGTCGACGCCGAGACCGGAGAGCTCCACCGTCAGCTGTCGCCTGGTCAGCGCGCGTACGACCTCGACCTGGCCCGTACGAACGTGTTCGGCGAGCTGCTCGACCTGCAAGCCGGAGGACTGCTCGACGAGGCGGTCGACCCGGTGGAGCTGGTCGACCGCGTCAACGCTCGCTACGAGGACCTGTGGGCCACGCTGACCATGGAGGAGGAGTTCGACCTCGATGACATGTGGCGTATCGAGCACCGCATCGAGGAGCTGAACGAGCTCGGCTTCGACGTGGACGAGCTCGACATGGTCACCGACCTGGGCGGCGCGACCGTACGTATCCAGCCGAAGGTGGTCGAGGCCGGGCACCACGCACGGCGACTGTCCGGCCTCACCGGCCTCGACGTGGAGGAGCCACAGGCGCGGCGGCTGCTCAACGACATGCACGGCTTCGCTGCCGCGCACGAGCTGCAGAACGAGGACCCGATGATCGTGGCTCACCGGTGGCTCACCGAGGTCTACGAGCCGCTGCTGGCGCTGGTGCCCCGGGAGAAGCTCGACACGCTCGAACCGGCTGAGGTGTTCCACGACGTGCTCGTGCACAAGTGGCTGCTGTCGGAGCGGGCCGGGGAAGAGGTCGACTTCTTCGATGTCGCGCGCTCCTACGTCGCCGACGTACTCCCCGACCGGGCGGCCAAGATCTCGCAGGCGTTCACCCGGGTCGACGACGACGCGATCGTCTACTGAGGTCGGCCGGCCTCAGCGACGGAGCAGACCCCGGGCGATGACAAGGCGCTGTACCTGGTTGGTGCCCTCGAAGATCTGGGTCACCTTCGCCTCCCGCAGGTACCGCTCGACCGGGAAGTCGCGCGTATAGCCGTAGCCGCCGAGCACCTGCACAGCATCAGTGGTCACCTGCATGGCCGCGTCGCTGGCGACCAGCTTGGCGACGGACGCCTCCTGCGAGTACGGCCGGCCGCCGTCGCGTAGCCGGGCCGCGTGCAGGTACGCCGCGCGGGCCGAGCCGGTCGCGGCGGCCATGTCGGCCAGCAGGAACTGCAGCCCCTGGAACTCG
>DASQMN010000297.1:0-9925 GCA_035645475.1 Nocardioidaceae bacterium | reverse complement strand
CGGCCTCTGCGATCTGCCGGGTGGTGACGCCCGCGCCGTGCTCGAGCAGCAGCGGTGCAACGGCGTCCATGATGGCCCGGCGGCGCTTGTCCGGGGGCAGTGCAGCAGCCCGACCAGGAGGTCGGCAAACATGCGCAGACGCGTCACTCACGCCGTTGACGCTAGCGGAGTGAGTGCTCACTCACAAGAAACGAATAGCTCCGTACCCTCACGACATGGCGACGTGTGCGGGTGTATCGCCGGTAGCAAGTCACTCGTCCCGCGGCTACGTCACACCGCGGAGGGAACCGTCGACGAGGCATGCGGCGCAGCCAGCGACCCCAGGCGTGCGCGCCCGACGACGTCGCCGAAGCCGTGTTCGTACCCCGCCAGGCCGGCCAGCTGGTCGATCTCCAGCGGTCTGGCGAACAGGTAGCCCTGGCCGAGGTCGCACCCGGCGGAGATGAGCGCCACCAGCTGCGCCTCCGTCTCGATGCCTTCGGCGATGGTCTCCAGGTGACGCCCCTGCGCAATCAGCGTCATCGCCGACACCAGCACGTTGTCGCCACCTCGGTCCAGCGGGCTGACGAAGCTCTGGTCGATCTTGAGCACGTCGAGGGGGAGGTTCGCGAGAGCGATCAGCGACGAGTACCCGGTGCCGAAGTCGTCCATGGCCAGCCGACCTCCTCTGCGCCGCAGCTCGGCGATGGACGCGAGCACGTCCGGGGTCGGGTCGGCGAAGGCGGTCTCGGTCAGCTCGACGTCCAGCAGGCAGAACGGCAACCCGGCCTCGGTGACATGCGCAGCGAACTCGGGGATGCGATTCGGGTCGTCGAGCAGCAGCGGGGTGAAGTTGACCGCCAGTCGCAGCGGAGGGTGGGCCGAGTTCGCCGCGTTCCAGCCACACACGGCGGTTGCGGCCTCGGTGGCCATCCAGCAGGTGAGGTCCCAGGCCATCCCGATGCGCTCGGCGGCAGCGACGGCGACGTCAGCCGGCACGTCTCCCAGGTCAGGGTGGCGCCAGCGCAACAGCGCCTCCACAGCCCGCACCTGCCCGTCGCGCAGATCGACAATGGGCTGGTAGACCGCGCGCAGTTGACCGCGCACGAGAGCCCGCCGCAGCTCGTTGTGCAGCCGGCTCTGCGACTCGGCGAGGGCGCGCATGTCGGGATGGAAGGCCACGCTCGCGGATCCGGCTGTCTGCTTGGCGCGGTACATGGCGATGTCGGCGTCGGCCAGTATCTGCTGGGACGTCACGCCTTCGTCCGCCAGCGCGATACCGGCGCTGGCGGACAGGAACATGTCCCGACCCTCGATGTCGAACGGGTCGTCGAAAGCGCTGAGAAGACGCTTCGCGATGACCGGAGCAGCCTGGGCGCCGCCCTCACAGAGCACGACGAACTCGTCTCCGCCGAGCCGGGCCAAGACGTCGCTCGGGCGCGCGCGGTTGCGCAGCCGCTCGGTGGCCTCGACGAGGACCAAGTCCCCGGCAGCATGCCCGAGAGTGTCGTTGACCTGCTTGAAGCCGTCGATGTCGATGAAGATCACGGCCAGCCGTGGCCGCTGTCCAATGCCGTCGCGACCGCGACCCCGGCGGGGCCTGTCGCCCACATCGTTCTGTTCGGTCCTGTTCTTGCCATCGACGTCGGTCGCGTCGTCGGCCTCCGCCTCGTCCCGGTCGTCGTCCTTGTCGAGCAAGCGGGTGAGGTCATCGAGCAGCTGGGAGCGGTTGGGCAGGCCGGTGAGACCGTCGTGCGACGCGGAGTGCTGGGTGGCCTCCTCCAAGGCCATCCGCGCGATCGAGAACGCGAACAGCGACACCGCCGCTTCCAGGAAGGTGGTCGTGGTCTCGTTGAAGCGACCCTCCTCCATGTCACAGGCGACCAGGACGCCCCATGGGCCGACCGGTGTGTGCACGGCCACCACGGCACTGCTGCGAGCATCGTCAGGGACATCGAGGGCGAAGTCGCTCCGCGCAGTGCTCGGGTCGGCGACCAGGGTGCCGGACCGGCGCAGGTTGCGTGCCTGCGCCTTGGTCAAGCCGATCGACAGTCGGTGCTCTGGCCTGCATCCCTCACTGGCGATCATGTCCAGTCCCAGCCGCTGCGGATCGAAGCGCAGGACGGCGACGGCCTGGATACCGAGGACCCGTCGCAGCACTCCGACCAGCCCGATGGCGAGCAGCCCGAGGTCGCGCGAGGCGACGGCCCGGTGGCCGAGGTCGGCCAGGGCGGCCTGCTGGTCGGCCAGCTGCCGTTCGCCCGCCCCGCTGAGCACCAGCGACTCGTTGGCGGCGGACAGCTCGGCGACGAGGTCGAGCACACCGCGGTTGGTGAGTGCCAGCTCCGCGTTGACCCGCTTGATCTCGCCGTGCACCAGGGAGAGCTCACGGGACTGCGAGGCCAGCAGGTCCAGGAGGTCGGCCGAGGCGTGGCCGGGTAGGCCGACGGTGCGACGCGTGAGGCGCGGGCGCAGCGCGTCCAGGCGCTGGAGCAGACTGGGGTCACGGGCCACGTCGTCGGACAGCGCGACCGCCGCGGTCACGTAGCTGCCGCCGCCGGGAGCTGTGACGTGCTCGAGCTCGCCGACAAGACGCCGAAGATTGCCGGTGTCCAGCCGCGGCTGACCACTGCCGGCGTTCCCCTCCGGCACGGTGCCGGTCACCGTCACCTCGGTGTCGGTGCCGGCGTCGAACACGGCGACGATCAGGTTGAGTCCGCCCTGAGCCGTCTCCTCGGTCGAGAAGACGACCTCACCGCGGCCGGAGGAGGCGAACGTACGGCGGGCGAGCCCGGAGACGACCGTGGCCAGCTTGGTCTGGTCCAGGGCAGCCATCCCGGACTCGCGCGCGACGTCGCTGGTGAGGCGGCGAGCCGCGACGACGTCGTCCGAGGTGAACAGGGGAAGCCGGAGAAACTCGCCCATCAGTCCGCTCCCGGATGCGGAGGCCGCGGCACCTGATGCACACCGCGAAGGGCCAGGACCAGGGCGTCGTCCGAGGCGCGTGTCGCGTCGCGCATGACCGTCGCCGCGACCAGCTGGGGATGCTGACGCCGCAGGTCGGGGTACGTGGCGACGTCCCACTTCGACGACAGGCCGTCACTGTGCATCACGAGCATGGCGTCGTCGGGCCAGGTCGAAACGAAGCTCTGGATGCGGCGGGTCTGGTACCCGGCGATGCCGTACAGACTGACCAGCTCGTGCACACCGCCGGCGCTGAGGAGTCGGGCCGTGATGTTGCCGATGCCGCAGAACCGCAGTCTTCCGGCGTCCAGGTCGACGTCGGCCAGGGCGATGGCGGCACCTCGAGTGCGCCGAAGGGCTTCGTGCATGGAGGAGGCGATGTCCTCGACCGGTTCCCGGACATGCTGCCGGAAAGCTGCGACAGCGGCCCTCGAGGCCACCGCAGCCTGTTCACCATGACCGAGGCCATCGGCTACCAGCACGATGACTCGGGCGCCGTGCTGTTCGATGGCCCAGGCGTCGCCGGTGACGGTCTCTCCGGGAATCGGCTCGACCATCGATCCGACGAGGTGGCCGGCACCGACATCCGATGGGTCGCCGTTCCACAGCTGGGCAAGCATGACCGTCCCCTTGCCGGCAACGGTGTAGATCTCGAAGACGTCGGACGCGGTTGCGGCCGGCTTCAGCTCGGCTTCGACGTGGTTGCCCGCGGTGTCCATGCCGAGCAGCTCGACTCCCCGCCGTTCGCCCTCCTCGGTGAGCCGGACGAGCATCCGACCGGCCCGGCCGTGCGTCGCCAGCGAGCTCGCCATGGTCGCGGCCGTACGTCTCAGCCGCTGCGCGACAGGAGGTGCCAGGCCCTGGTGAGCTGCTGCGCTGGCGGCCAGGCGTTGCACCCTGCCGACGTCGCTGTCGTACTGGACCGGCACGGCGGCGACGGGCCAGCCCGCGAGCACGCGCTGGCCAGCGGTCACAGTGTCCACTTCTCGACGATCACGCAGGTGCCCACGTCGACCTCGGACCACAGGTCGAAGGAGTCGACGAGGCGGCGGCTGCCCGGGAGGCCCATACCCATCCCGTTCTCTCGGGAGAAGCCGTCGGTCAGAGCGAGGTCGATGTCGGGAATGCCCGGCCCGTCATCCTCGACGATCACGCGCACACCGCTCCGCCCGGCGGTCTCCGGCGACCCGATCTCGCCGACGCCGCCGCCGCCGTGCTCGAGCGCGTTGCGCGCGAGCTCGCTCGCCGCGGTCACCAGCTTCGTCTGGTCGATCAGTCGCAAGCCGGCAGCGATGGCTGCTGCCCTGACCTCGTGGCGGAACTGGACGACGTCGTCGTCGGACACGATCGAGTACAGCCGGCCCTGCTGCGCTGAACCGTCAGCCGTTGTCGTGGCCGCCATCACCTGCCACACCCCCGACCGTCAGCGCGTCGTCGAGCATGGCGATGCCGCGGTCCACGTTGAGGGCCATCCGCACCCCGGGAAGGGACAGGCCGAGCTCGACCAGCGTGATGGCCACGACCGGCCGCATGCCGACGACCACCACTTCCGCGTCGAGGATGCGCGACATCGACGCGATACCGGCCAGCATGCGTCCGAGGAACGAGTCGACCACCTCCATGGAGGAGATGTCGATCAGCACGCCCTTGGCGCTGGTGGCCACGATCTGGGTCATCAGGTCGTCCTGGAGCGTCGTGGCCAGGCGGTCGTCGACGTCGACCTGGACGGTGACGAACAAGCTGCGGCCCAGCTTCAGGATCGGAATGCGTTCCATGGGTGAGCCCTACGCCCGGGCGACGGCGCCGACGTTCGCGCCTACCATCTTCAGCCCGACTCGGAACGCGTCCGCCAGCGTCGCCTTCGTGACCACGTCACCGAGCTCGACCCCGAGGTAGACCATCGTCTGGGCGATCTGCGGACGGACACCGCTGATGATGCAGTCGGCACCCATCAGCCGGGTCGCGGCCACGGTCTTGAGGAGGTTCTGCGCGACCGAGGTGTCGACCGTCACCACGCCGGTGATGTCGATGATGGCCACCTGCGACTCGGTCTCGACGATGGCCTGCAGCAGGTTCTCCATGACGGTCTGCGTGCGCTCGGTGTCGAGCGTGCCGATCAGCGGCAGCGCCACGATGCCGTCCCACAGCTTCACCACCGGGGTCGACAGCGCCAGCATCGACTGCTGCTGGCTCACGATGACCTCCTCGCGGCCCGCCATGTAGGCCTCGAAGGTCTGCAGCCCCAGGTCGTCGACCAGGGCGTTCATCTTCTTGATCTCACCGACCAGCAGCTCCGGCTGGTCGCCGCAGACCTCCTCGAGCACCCCGAGGAGGGAGTCCTTCAGACTGAAGACGGCGATCGCCGTCTCCGTCGGCGAGTAGCCCTGACGGGCCCGATCCTTGGACATGAAGTCGACGAGCCGGGTGACCTCCACGTACTCCGGACTCTTGACGTCGATCGAGTCGCTGGCGACCGCCGACTGCAGCGCGTCGAGCAGCGCCTCGCACTCCGCGCGTACGTCAGCGTCCGGCCGGCGGCCGGAACGGCGCTCGAGCTTGCGGGCCTGGGCCTGCACCCAGGCGTCCAGCACCTGCTCCCGCCGCTCAAGCAGCAGGGAAGCCAGCAGTGACTGGCTGGCGGCCGACACCACCTGGGTGGCTGGAGTGGCCGGACTGGCTGGGGCCTGCTGGGTCTCGGCAGAAGGCGCGGGGGCCTGGGTGGGGAGCGGACGTCGAGCCATGTGAAGGTTTCCCATCGTGCCGGGCTCCGTCGAGCGGAGCGTGTCTCGCGGGCGGTCCGGGAGCGCAGATCGGCGGCGACCTCTGTCGCCAACTCGGGTTCGAGTGGCAGCAATGTCACTTTGTGTTATAAGCGTATTGCGTTTAGTGACCACTGTCCGATGCTTGGCCGTCTTGCCACGTGCCCGCCTCGGTGCTCCTGGACCCTTGGTCACCGATGTCACGGCCCGGGAACCGTGAATACACGGAACTGTCAGTGGGCTGCGGCAAGATGCGAAGCACAGTCAAGGAGACGGTCGAGCAGTGAGACGGTCGAGGTGGTCCGACATGGAGCTCGAGTGGTTCAGGGCGTACGTGGAGTCGCTGCTGCGTGAGCAGTGGGACGGTGACGTGTCGCGCGACGCCGAGGGCGACTGGGCCTTCCGCCACGGCGCCGCGGCCGGCTGGGTGGCGGTGCGTGAGTGCCCGTATCTGCGGCTCGAGGTGTTCGCCTACGCCGCCCACGGCGTCAAGTCGTCGGCCAAGTTGCTGCGCGAGATCAACGAGGCCAACTGGGGCCTCGTCGACGGCCGCGTGTACTGGCGTGGCGGCTTCGTCGTGGTGGAGACGAGCATCGACGCTCAGCGGGTCGACGCCGAGTCCCTGGAGCGGGCATGCCTGAGCGTGGGCCGTACGGCGGACGACCTCAGTATCTTCCTGGCTGCGGTCTTCGACGGCCAGACGCCGTTCCCCGTGGTGCTGGACGCCTGATCCATGCCGGTGTTGTGGCCCGAGCACCCGGAGTTCGCCACTGGTAGCGAGCGCAAGGTGTGGCAGCAGCTTCGTGCAGACCTCGGCGGCGATGACCTGCTGATCGCGAACCAGCGGGTCACCGACCACCGCAAGGACCACGAGATCGACATCGCGGTCGCCATGCCGGGGGCCGGCCTGATCGTCATCGAGGTCAAGGGCAGCGGCGTACACCACAACGGCACTTCATGGCGGCAGAACCGCGACGGCATCGAGCGAGACATCGACCCGGTGACGCAAGCCCGCGACGCGAAGTATGCGCTGCGCGCCTACGTGGAGACGGCACCCAGGTGGGGGAGCCGGTCCAGAGTTCGCTGGGGCCATGCGATCGTTCTCCCGTATCTGTCGCTCGCCGACGACTTCTCCACTCCTGACTGCCCGCGCTGGGCCGCAGTGGGGCGCGAAGACATGCCAGGCCTCGTCGATCGCCTCCGCCGCATTGGCACGCAGCAGGACACCGGACACCGGGTCCCGACTCTGGACGACGTGGACACCATCGCGACGATCCTCCGTGGCCGTAGCCTGCCGCAGCGAGACCTGCTCGGCGAGGCAGTCGAACGCGAGGACGCTGTCGATCGGCTCACGCAGGAGCAGACGGCCGTTCTGGATGCCATCCGGCTGCTGTCGCGGGTCGAGGTGCGTGGTGGCGCCGGCAGCGGCAAGACCTGGCTCGCGGTCGAGCAGGCGCGCCGCCTGAGTCATGCGGGCAGTCGTGTCGCCCTGCTCTGCTACTCGCGGGGGCTGGCTGCCTTTCTCGCCCGGCGGGTGGCCTCGTTTCCACATCGCAGGGACGTGCCCGCGTACGTGGGCACGTTCCACGGTCTAGGGGCGTTATGGGGTGCCGCACCAGGTAGCGACGACGACAGTGACTACTGGGAACGCCGACTGCCCGATCAGATGGTCGCGCTCGCGCGCGATGAGCCGCCCGGCCGCAGGTTCGACGCGGTCGTGGTCGACGAGGCGCAAGACTTCGCCGATGCTTGGTGGCCGGCCCTGCTCGCAGCGCTCAAGGACGAGGAGACGGGGCGGCTGTACGCCTTCTCCGACGAAGGCCAGCGTGTGTTCTCCCGATATGGCGGCGCACCCGCCCAGCTGGTCCCGATCGTGCTCGACCACAACCTGCGCAATACCCGCCAGATCGCCGAGTCGTTCAGCACTCTGACGCCGATCCGGATGCGGCTACTCGGTGGAGACGGTCCGGCCCTACGGCTCGTGGAGTGCTCAGCCGCCGAAGCGCTCGACCGTGCCGACGACGAGGTGGAGGCCTTGATCGACGATGGATGGCGACCCGAGGACGTCGCGCTGCTTGCGACCGGCAGCCGGCACCCCGAGCAGGCCAGTCGACAGGCAGCGGGCCAGAACCTGTACTGGGAGTCGTTCTGGGACACCGAGCAGGTGTTCTACGGCCACGTGCTCGGCTTCAAGGGCCTCGAGCGTCGGGCTGTTGTGCTGGCCTTGAACGAGTCGGAGCCCAGCGAGCGTTCCCGCGAGCGGCTGTACGTCGGCCTGTCCCGAGCACGCGACCAGCTCGTCGTGTGCGGGGACCCTCTTTTCATCGAGCAGGTCGGCGGGGGAGCGGTGCTGCGCGCACTACGAGGCTTGTAGCCGCTCACCAGCGAGGTGCCTGTCATCACCGCTGCGCCGGTGCGCGTCGGCAGGGGGACAGGTCGCGGGCGCTGCTACTCCCTGGGGTACCGCGCCCATGCGAAGCAGTACGCCCCGAAGCACCCGAGCCCGACCGCGACGGCCGACACCAGCCATCCGCCGTACGGCTGGTCGAGCAGCGACTGCAGCGCGACGTCCAGTCCACCGGCCCTGTCGGCGTCGTGTGTCCACGCCGCCCACAGGACCAGCCCACCGATGATTGCGAACGAGACTCCCTTGGCGATGTAGCCGGCCTGACCCAGCCGAACCACTGTGCCGCCACCGTTGCCCGACGTCGCCTGCGGCAGCAGGTGATGGGTGAACGACGCCTTGATCCCGCGTACGACCAGTGCGACACCGAGCGCCACGATGGCTGCTCCGACGAGCCCGACGAGGATCTGACCGCCGGTCTGCTTCATGAGGGTGGCAGTCATCGAGTCTGCGCTCGACCCACCGGAGGCCTCACCGATGGCGAAACGGTAGGCGCTCAACGCGAGCGCGCCGTAGACCACAGCGCGGGCCGCCGACGTAAGGCGCTTGACGAGCCGCTTCTTGCCCTCCTCGTGCTGGTGTCCCCAGATCGCCTCAGCCAGCTGCCACACCACCAGCGCGACCAGCCCGATCGCGACAACCCAGAGCAGGACCGTGCCGAGCGTGCCACCGGCGAGCTGACGCAACGCTCCGGTGCTGTTCGCCGACTCGTCCTGCCGGGTCCACGCGAGCTGTAGCGCCAGCCAGGCGATCAGCAGGTGGACGACTCCGTACGAGACCAGACCCACCTGGACGCCGACGTGCAGCGCCTTGCTGTGGCGTACTCGGTGCGCTGCCAATTCGCCGCGGTCTTGTAACGACGCGTTCGCCACGCGCACTCCTTCGTGTGAGGAGCCTCATCGTCTCACTCGCCGGGGACGAGCACTGCTACAACGACAAGCCAGGAGAAGGCGCTGAGAGGCCGGGGGTTCGCTCAAGCGGCAGCCTTGCCGCGCTGCGCCACGCTCCGCGCGCCGCGAACCGGGGCGGCGAGCATGTATCCGGTCGATCGGATCGCTGAGGAGTGCCACACGTTGCTCCACTTCGACCACTGGCGACGCTTGTCGACGCACACCACCTGGGTGTCCACCTCGGCCGACACGCCGAAGTGCGACGCCACCGCACGCAGGGTCTGCGCCCAGAAGACGTCTTCCTGGTGGTGCCCGCCCAGCGTCAGGGCCAGCTCGAAGATGGGGTCGGACGCACGCATCAGCACCTGCGCCTGTGCCACCGTCTCGCTGCCGCGCTCCACTGCGCTGAAGGTGATCCAACCCGCGAACATGTGACCCTGCGGAGTCATCAGCGTGAACGACTCGTCATCCGCGTACAGCACCATGACCCCGGTCGACAGCGTCATCTTGCCGGGCAGCGCCATGTTGAGGAGGGCCACCTCCCCGGGCGCTATCCCGGTCAGCGGCGCGTAGAACCGGTTGCCGGCGGGCCAGAAGTCGGGGAACTGCTGCTTCCAGGTGGCAATCAGGTCGGCGGCGCCGACGCGTTCGCGTGGCAGGCTCACCTGGTACGTCTTCTGCCACATCTTGCCGAAGCCTTGAATCGGCCCGGCGAGCCGCTTGCCGGTGACATTGAGGTTGATGGCCCCTTCGGGCACATCGGACACCTTGAGCCTCGACACCGCCTTGGCCCAGTAGTTCGCGTCTCGGGCGGCTGCCTGCTTCTCGCCGACAGCTGCCTCGCTCTGGTCGCCCATGATGTCCGCCTCCTATCCGACGCCGGCGGCGCTGAGCGCGGCCGGCTCGGAGTCGTGGATGCTGACCGCCTC
>DASQMN010000296.1:0-4832 GCA_035645475.1 Nocardioidaceae bacterium | reverse complement strand
CACGAGAGCCGACGAGCTGCTGGACCTGGTCGGACTGGACCCGGCGACCTACGGTGACCGGTTCCCCGCTCAGCTCTCCGGTGGTCAGCGCCAGCGGGTCGGCGTCGCCCGGGCGCTGGCCGCCGACCCGCCGGTGCTGCTGATGGACGAGCCGTTCGGTGCGGTGGACCCGGTCGTGAGAGGCCGGCTGCAGGACGAGTTCTCCCGGCTGCAGCATGATCTGGGCAAGACCGTGCTGCTGGTGACACACGACATCGAGGAGGCCGTCCGGCTGGGCGACCTCGTCGCGGTTTTCGCCCAAGGTGGCCGACTGGCGCAGTACGACACACCGGCTCGCGTGCTGGGTACCCCGGCTGATGACTTCGTCGCCGAGTTCGTCGGCGCTGACCGCGGGCTGCGCCGGCTGGCCGTCACGCCCATCCGCGCCGAGGACCTGGTGCAGCCGCCCACTGTGCCCGCGGACGCACCGCTGAGCGCAGCACGCGCCAAGATGCTGGCTGAGAAGGCCGCGTGGGCAGTGGTGATCGGCGCCGACGGCGGGCTGCGGGGTTGGGTGTCGATGTCCGACACCGGAAGCGTCACGGGCGGCGAGGGCACGGTCGCCGGTCGGGCACGCCGGCTGGCGGCGTTCGTGGAGATGGGCGCCGACCTCAAGGAAGCGCTCTCGACGATGCTGCGGCACGACGCCGGATGGGTGGGGGTCGAGTCCGCCGGGCGCTTCGTCGGCGTCCTGACCCCGGACACGTTGCACGCGGCGCTGCGTCGGTCGGTGCGAGCGGAGAGTGCTTCAGGCGCCGAGGTGGCGTGAGACTCAGGCGTGCTTGCGGCGGGTGCTGGGCGGAGTGGCCCGCTGCTCCCACGTCATCAGGTCCACCACACCGGCATGGTCCGCCTCCGCCGGCGACAGGTCCTCAGCACCGTCCCAGGTCGCCAGCATGTCGTCGGGAGCCAGCGCGGCCAGCTCATCCTGCAGCCGGTCGACTTCCGCCTGCAGTACCGCGATTCGTGTCGCCGTACGCCGGCTCTCGCGGACGAGGCGCGCGGAGGTGTCGCTGACCTGCTCCCGGGCCAGCGCCAAGCGGGTACGCAGTGTTGTCGCGGCCGCCTCGGACTCGGCCAGGCGACGAGCCAGTGTCGTGACCGTCAGGCGATGCTGCCTCGCGACCACCTGTGCGCGCTCACTGTCGGCGCGCGCCTGGTCTGCCCGCGCTCGAGCCGCATCGCGACGTGACCTGGCCAGCTCCTCGGCCAGCACACGAGTCGCGGCGACGCCTGCCACGTACGCCGTCACCGCAGCAACGAGCAGTGCAGCCGTCGAAGCGACGACCACGGCGGCGACCACGGCGGCGACCAGCACGGCACCGGCGAACAACAGCAGGGCCACGGCGAGCGTGCTGCGCCTGGTGGGCCTCCGGTGATGCGTCGCCTCCGGCATGGGGCGCAGCCTAGGTGCCCGGTGCTCCGGTCCCCGGCAGGCTCGCGGCAGCCCGCTGCTCAGTCGTCGAGTGCTCAGCCGTCGAGTGCTCAGTCATCGAGGTCGCAGTCGGCGAGTCGACCAACTGCGAGCAGGTACTCCATCTCGAAGAACGCCCGGTCCTCGCTCCCTGAGTTGGCGGAACGGAAGAAGCCGTCGAGCGCTGCCACCACCTCGACCTCGCGGCCGTTGGCTCGGGCGTTGGCGAGCGTGGCCAGCGTCGGGCCGTAGTACTGCTTGAAGTGATCGGCGAAGTCGGTCGGGCGCCGGAAGGCGGTCACCCGGTGCTTGTCGCGTTCGAGGCTCGAGAAGGTGACCGAGCCGCCGAACAGCTCCCGCACATGCTCAACAGAACCCCACAGCGGCGGCGGCTGCGCGCCCGGCGGCGGCGCTGGTGCGAACGGCCCCATGGTGCGGAACAGCCCACCGATCATGCCCTCGGGTGTCCAGTTGAGCATGCCGATCGTGCCTCCTGGACGGCACACCCGCATCAGCTCGTCAGCCACCTGCTGGTGGTGCGGGGCGAACATGGCTCCGATGCACGACATGACCACGTCGAAGTCGTCGTCGGGGAACGGCAGCCGCTCGGCATCAGCCTCGACCCACTCCAGCTCCAGGCCGAGCGCCTCGGCGTGCGTGCGGCCTGCGTCCAGCAGCTGCGGCGTGAGGTCGCTGGCCACCACGGAGGCTCCGCGCGCGGCAGCGGGCAGTGCGGCGTTGCCGGTGCCGGCCGCGACGTCGAGTACGCGCATACCTGGTTCGATCCCGCAGGCGTCCACCAGTGTCGGACCGAGCGGGAGCAGGAAGGTCTCCACCATGGCCGGATAGTCACCCGAGGCCCACATGGCGCGGTGCTTGGCCTTGAGCTCGGAGTCGAAAGACGTTGTCGACATGACGTGCCTCCTCGTCCTTCGGAACCTAGTCCGGTCGAATCGGCCGCGACAAGGGTCAGGTCGCGAGCTCGTCCTCCGGATCGATGGGTACCCGGCAGGCCCGCTCCAGCAGCAGGGCTGCCACGACGACGGCGACTGCGGACAGCATCGCAACCGCCGAGCGGACGACACGCTGACGGGGCAGAGCCACCTCCCACGACTCGACGAAGCTGAGCCCGAAGCCGAGATAGGCCCCGGCCACCAGCGCCCCGGCTACAGCGCTGGCCTTCGCCAGCACGAGCAGCGCCACGCCCCGCGAGGGCTCGACGGGCTCCTGCCGCACGTGCAGGGTTCTGTACGTGCCCCAGGCCAGCGCCCCGAGCACCGCGGCGAGGAACAGCAACGTGACGACGGCCGACCACGGCACCGTCGGGGGAATGCCACCGGCTCGGTCCACCAACGGGCGCACTGCAGCCCCCGCGACGAACCCGAGCGCGCCAGCCACCGCGAGCGTCGTCGCCGACGTGGTCCGGATCGTGCCGACAGGCTCAGGCACCGCCGCCTCGGCTCACAGGACGAGGGCGAGGTCGTCGCGTCTGCTCACGCCGGAGAGATCCATGGTGGCCAGCAGGTCGGCGACGTGCCCGACGCCCGGCACCCAACCGTCGGAGTCGACGTCGAGCCACGGCTGGAGGACGAAGGCCCGCTCGTGCGCGTGCGGATGCGGTAGCACCAGCTGCGAGTCATCGACGACCCGGTCACCCACCACGATCAGGTCGACGTCGAGGGTGCGCGGCGCGTGCGGCACCCCGTCGCGCTTGCGCCCGAAAGCGTCCTCGACGGCGCGGCAGCGGTCCAGGAGCGTGTGCACCGACAACGTCGTGTCCAGCAGCAGCACGGCGTTGAGGAAGTCGCCCGACTCCGCCGGGGCGTCCACCGGCCGGGTCTCGTAGACGGGAGACACCGACACCACCTTGACCTCAGGAGTGTCCAGCAGAGCGTCCACGGCGCCCTGGAGAGTCGCGAACCGCTCCCCGAGGTTGGAGCCCAACGACAGCACGGCCTGTCGGATCGGCCGCATCTCGCCGGTCATGGTGTCGGCGTCGACGATGTAGGGGTTGGGTGTCTCGGTCATGGTCGGCTCCGCTCGATCGTCACGGCCACGTCATGCAGGGGTACGGACAGGGGCGCTTGCGGTTTGTGGACGGTGACACGGACCCAGGACACCAGGGGCTCGGACAGCGCCAGCCCGGCCAGCCGTTCTGCGAGGGTCTCCAGCAGGTCGACCGGCTCGGTCGCCACTGCGTCGTGCACAGCCGCGGCAAGCCGCCCGTAGTCGACAGTACGGGAGAGGTCGTCGGCCGCGGCAGCAGGCCGCAGATCGAGGGCCAGGTCCAGGTCGACGACGAAGGTCTGCCCGTCGCGACGCTCCGCGGCCAGGACGCCGTGGTACCCGAACGCCTGCAAGCCTCGCAGCGAGATGAGGTCGGTGCTCATCGCTCGTCCTCCTCGGCGGCCCCGTGGTCGTCCCCGTGGTCGTCCCCGTGGTCGTCCTCGTCGTCGTCCTCGTCCTCGTCAGCGACCATCGTCAGCACTGGTGAGGAGTGGTGGCTCCACATCCGCCAACCGGTGCCGGTGCGCACGAAGACGTTGCTGGCGACTGCCTTGGCCCCGCTGAACGTCTCCTCGCCGGACTCGCCGGCCGTCAGCAGGTTCTGCGTGCAGGAGACCATCGCCACCCGGCCGGTCCCGTCGTCGTCCGGACCCAGGGCCACCTCGACGTCGGTGAGGAAGAACTGCATGTAGAGCATGGCCGACATCACCGCCGCCCATGACCGCAGGATCGCCGGGGTGCCGCGAAGCGGCTCGGCACCGGGGTGCACGCACACGGTGTGCGGCCCGGGTAGCCACAACGCACCCAGCAGGTCCAGGTCGCCGGCCTCCAGGGCGTCGTAGAACGCGCGGTTGGCCGCGAGCACGGTCTCCAGCTGGCGGGCGGCCGAGTCAGCCACGGCGGCACCGCTCAACCACCCGCACGGCATCGGCGCTCGCTCGTACGTCGTGCACCCGGACGCACCAGGCTCCGGACTGGGCGACCAGGGCGGTCACCGCCGCAGTCGCCGCGTCACGCTGGTCGACCGGACGGGGACCGAAGTCGTCGGCGAGGAGATCGCCCAGGAAGCTCTTGCGGCTGGCTCCTACGAGCAGCGGGAGGCCGAGGACGTCCAGCTCGGGCAGCCGCTGCAGGATGGCCCAGTTGTGCTCAGCGGTCTTGGCGAAGCCCAGCCCTGGGTCGACCACGATTCTGGCCGGGTCGACGCCCGCGTCGACGGCCGCGTCAACGCGCCGGCGGAGCTCGTCGATGACGTCGGGCACCACGTCGTCGTACGTCGCGACGTCCTGCATGCACGCGGCGTGCGCACGCCAGTGCATCAGCACCACGGGGCAGCCGGCTTCAGCGACCACGCGCAGCAGATCGGGATCGG
>DASQMN010000295.1:0-4462 GCA_035645475.1 Nocardioidaceae bacterium | reverse complement strand
GCAGCGCTCACCAGCGAGATGACGATGGCGGCGAAGAACGCAGTCCAGAACCCGTTGACCCGGAACGCCAGGTCGAACTCTCCGGCGATCTCCGAGACCAGGAGCAGCATGAGCGCGTTGATGACGATCAGCGCGAGCCCGAGCGTCAGCACGATGAACGGCAGCGAGAGCAGCTTGATCACCGGCGCGATGAACGCGTTGACGGCACCGAAGACGACAGCGACCACGAGCAGGGTGACCAGCTGGTCGGTGGTGGTGCCGCCACCGAGGCGGATGCCCTGGAACAGCCAGGCCGCCACCGCGAGTGCGCCGGCATTGGCCACGACCTTGGCGAGGATCGTGCGCATGCGGCCATGGTTCCAGGTACTGAGAGGATGCTGCCCGTGCGGGTGGCGGTGGTGGGTGACCACGGTGTCGGGGACGGCGACCCCGGTTGGGTCGGTGAGCGGCTCGAGCAGCGCGGAGCCACGCTGGTGCCGATCGACCGCGAGCGTCTGCCGACGTACGCGGAGCTGGGAGCCATCGATCTTCTGCTCCTGCTCGGCTCGGACCGCTCCGTGCGCGCCGACCCAGCCGCGGAGGCGGTCACAGCCGAGGCCGGCCTGCTCACGGCGTCGCTCGAGGCCGGCGTGCCCGCGATCGGGATCTGCTACGGCGCTCAGCTCGCCGCCCACGCGTTGGACGGTCACGTGACGGCTGCGGTGCCTCCGGAGATCGGCTGGTACCAGGTCGAGTCGGCCGACCCGGTGCTGTGCCCACCCGGACCGTGGGCTCAGTACCACCTCGACGCACTGGTACCCCCTCCCGGCGCGCGCGTGCTCGGCCACAGTGCCTCGGGGGTGCAGGGGTACGTCACCGACCGGCTCGTCGCGTGGCAGTTCCACCCGGAGGTCACGCCCGAGACGCTGCAGCGCTGGATCGCTGCCGGTCCGGACGACGTCGCCGCCGTGGGCGCCGACCCGGCTGCGGTGGCGGCGTACTCGCAGCAGCATCGGGCTCGGGTGCGCAGCGCCGCCCACAGGCTGACCGACGCCGCTCTGGCGCACCTGGGAGTGGCCTGACCCGCGAGCGTGCCGCTCGACATGGTGGAGGCAGACGCGACGTGATCGCGGCGAGGCGGCTCAGCTGATCGGGGCAGGCTCCGGGGCCGCGCGCACCCGCGCGGTCTGCGCGAGCAGGATGCCGCCCAGCACGGCGCCACAGCCGACGAGCTGCACGCCGCTCAGCTGCTCCCCGAACCATGCCCAGCCCAGGATGACGGCACCGATCGGCTCGAGCATCGCCACCACGACGACCACGGTGGCCGCCAGGTGCCGCAGCGCGTACAGCTCCAGCGCGTACGGCGCCACCGTGCCCAGCACCACCACCCAGCCCAGCAGCAGCCACATCGGCGCGGACAGGGCGTCCAATGAGCCCAGCATCGACGTGCTGGCACCTGTGTCGCCCACCCCGCTCACCGGCGCCAGCAGATTCATCAGCACCGCTGCTACCCCGAAAGCCCACACGTTGACCCGCAGAGGCTCCAGCGCGCTGACCCCGGTCTCGCCGAGCAGGAAGTACGCCGCGAACGACACCGCCGCCCCGAACCCTGCCGCCACTCCGATGGCGTCCAGGGTCAGGCCCTCCCAGACCTGGGCAACAGCGGCAAGTCCGGTCAGCGACAGCACGATCGCCACCCACATGCGCCGGCGGACACTCTCGTGGCGGACGAAACGAGCCCACAGAGCGACCAGCACCGGCGCGGTGTACTCGAGCAGCAGCGCCACACCCACCGGAAGCCGGTCGACGGCGACGAAGTACGTCCACTGAAGCGCGGCCACGCCGATGGCGCCGAGGGTCATCACCAACGCCAGCTCACGGCCACGCGGCGGACGCAGCGAGGCCGGCTGCAGGACCAGCGCCCACAGCACGAAGACCAGCAGCGCACCGGTGATCCGCAGCGACGTCAGCGTGGCCGGGTCGATGCCGCCCCTCAGCACGACCCGTGACACGCCCACGTTGAGGATGAACAGCACCGCAGCGATGACGACGAGCAGGTAACCCAGTCCAGGCCGCCGCGTCATGCCGGCGAGAGTAGGGCGCACCGCCCAGCCCACTAGCCTCGCCTGCATGTCGGACTCCTCCAGCGCCGCGCCCCGGGTGCGACCGGCCGTCGAGTCGATCCCCGCGTACGTGCCGGGTCGACCACCGGCCGCCGCCGCCGGGCCGACGTACAAGCTGTCGAGCAACGAGAACCCGTATCCGCCGCTGCCCGGGGTCATCGAGGCTGCTCAGCGGGCTGTCGGGGTGATGAACCGCTACCCCGACATGGGAGCGACCGCCCTGTACGCCGCGCTCTCGGCCCGGCTCGGCGTGCCGGTCGAGCGGCTGGCGGCGGCGACCGGTTCGGTGGCGGTGCTCTACCACCTGCTGCAGGCGACCTGCGAGGCCGGCGACGAGGTGGTCTACGCCTGGCGCTCCTTCGAGGCCTACCCGATCGCCGTCGGCATGACCGGGGCCACCGGCGTTCGGGTGCCGCTCACCGCCGACGCGCGGCACGACCTGACGGCGATGCGAGCCGCCGTCACCGACCGCACCCGCGTTCTGGTGGTGTGCTCCCCCAACAACCCGACGGGCCCGAGCGTGGGACGCGCCGAGCTGGTCGACCTGCTGGACTCCGTGCCGCCATCGGTGCTTGTCGTGCTGGACGAGGCCTACCGCGAGTTCGTCCGCACCGACCCGTGGGACGGCATCGACCTGGCGCAGGGCCGCCACAACGTCGTGGTGCTGCGTACCTTCTCCAAGGCGTACGGCCTGGCGGGGTTGCGGGTGGGCTTCGCGGTCGCTCCGCCACCACTGGCCACCGCCATCCGTACGGTCGCGCTGCCGTTCGGCGTCAGCGCCATCGCCCAGGCCGCGGCCGTCGCCTCCCTGGAGGCTGAGGCGGCACTGTTCGAGCGGGTCGAAGCCCTTGTCACCGAGCGCTCCCGGGTACTCGACACCCTCCGCACACTGGGCTGGGACGTGCCGGACACCCAGGCCAACTTCGTGTGGCTGGCTCTGGGAGCAGGCACCGTCGACTTCGCGACCGCCTGCGAGCGGGCCGGGGTGATGGTGCGCCCCTTCGCCGGCGAAGGCGTGCGGGTCAGCGTCGGCGAGCAGGCGGGCAACGACCGCTTCCTCCAGGTGGCTGCCGACTGGCGCTCGCGGACTGACCCGTGCGGCCAGTCCAGCCGGCCCGATCGGGAGTGACGTTTCGACGGACACGCCTGCGTGTCGCGGTAGAAACGTCACTCCCGCAGGGAGACATCTCCTGGCTCAGATGAACGCCGAGCAGATCAGCTCGGCCTCTTCCCGAGGACCGGCGGAGAAGGTCACGACCGGTTCAGCGTCGGGGCCTGACAGCTGCTGGATCTCGTAGCCGGCATAGAGGACGACCGTGCCCTGGCCCGGGATCCGGCGGTTGACCACACCGCGGAGCTGGCCGGTGCTGGACCCGTCCTCGGCATAGGTCCACATCTCGGGACCCATGGTGCTGCCGTTGATCGAGACCCCGTTGGCGGTGGTGGTACTGCGGAACCGGAAGTTGCGGATCTCCTTGGTCAGGTCCCCGTCCGCGTCGGTCCAGCTCACCACGTTCCAGCTCCCCCACACGTGCAGGGACACCGGGAAGCCGCAGACCTCCGTGAAGTACGGATGCTCGGCGAGGGTGAACTCGAGCTCTTCGACGCTGTGCGTCGGCCCGGCGGCCGAGGCAGGTGATCCGGTGGTCACTGCCGTCGTCGCCGCCAACATGGTGGCCAGGGCAGCGCTGCGAAGCTTCGACATGGTCATCCCCTTCAGGATCGAGCCGAAGGGAACGTCCCTTCGGTGGATCCACCGTGGGTGGGGGCGGTCGCAGGGAGGTCGCAGTCTGGTCGCGGCGTCATGCGCCGCTCACTGCACCCCTGCACAGGTCGAGCGCAGCGGCTGTCCTGGTCGGACGATGGCCGACTCCTCGGCTGTGAGGTCACGGTTCGCGGCCTGGCAGGCGCGCTGTAGCCAGACCGAGGGGTCGACCGGAACCTCGACGAGCGTGCCGTTCTCGTAGAAGATCCTCAGCCGGTCGTCACCGAAGTGCAACCAGCCCCACTCCTCGTCATCGGTGATCGGCTGACCGAGCGGTCGCCACGTCGCGGTGTCCCAGAGCGTGACGTCGCCGTCGGATCCCATGCTGGCCACCAGCCGCCCGTCCTGGCTCGTCTCCAGGTCGACCACGAAGCCTCCGGTGACCAGCCGGGTGGGCGCCACCTGGGCGAGCTCGTCCGCCGCGAGGAAGTGCAGCCGACCCGCGAGGCCGCCGGCCACGATCTCCTTCCCGTCCGCGGCCCAGGTGAGGGACACGGTCGGCTCGCCGGGAATGACGCGCTCCGCTGCGATCTCACCGCTGGGTAGGTCCACCAGGACCACGCGCTCCCCACGGCCGAGCACGGCTGCAGCGCCG
>DASQMN010000294.1:0-7089 GCA_035645475.1 Nocardioidaceae bacterium | reverse complement strand
TTACGGCTCAGGTATTGGTCCGAAGGCCCGGTCACCAGCGCATCGGGCAGGCCATCAGATGCTCGAAGGACGGTGGAACGAGAGGCCACCCTCAACGATTGATGCGCTCGATGAGTCGCTTCACGTCGGCCCGTTCCGATGTGTCGACCTCGATGCACCGTCCGACGGGCAGTGACTCGATCTCATCCACAGCGGCACGAATGCGGGCCAGAGCGGCTGCGTCCGGGGGCCGATGGGGTGCAGAACGCGATCGCTCCGCATAGCGACCAACCGCGATGTCGGCGCTCACGCGGCAGAGGACCTCGACGATGTCGACGGCCTTCCGACTCAGCAGCGAGGCGATCCGTGCGGTGTCGCGGTGTGGAGCGATCCAGATGTCGACGACCACGGTGCCTCGCACGGCGTCCAGATGGGCGCTGAGCTCCTTCTCGGCCGCGAGGCGCAGTTCTCTCGGGTCCCACCCACCCGCGGGGTCCAGACGTTCCTTGATGGAGTCGAGCGAGATGAATGGCGCATCCAGCTCCGTGGCGAGCGCGGCGCCCAGCGTCGTCTTGCCAGCGCCCGGGACGCCCGTGACCACGACGACCGTCGGTGGACCGACGAGCGCGGCTGTCCCTTTCACGCTTGTGATCATCGCCTGGATGCCCACGGCCGACTCGAAATGGTCGTGCTGTCGGCCACGGGCGCGCCTACGGTGGCTCGATGTTCACCCGGCCAGAAGGCGTGCGGGACGCCGACATCGTCGCTGCGGTGCGCCGTGACTGGGGACTCGAGCCGGACGCGGCGGACTACCTGGCGGCAGGCTTCGGCAGTCATCACTGGGTGGCTGCCTCGGCCGGCGGCGACCGCTGGTTCGTCACGGTCGACGACCTCAGGGCCAAAGAGCTCGTCTGCGATGAGCCGCTGAGCAGCTTCGACGCCGTGGACCGGGCGTTCACCGTGGCGCAGGCGCTGAGGGACCTGGATCTGCAGTGGGTGGTCGCTCCGCTCAGTACGCCGGACGGGCGTGTCCTGAGGCGGCTCGGCGAGCGGTACTCCGTCGCGGTGTTCCCGCACGTCGACGGGACCTCCCACCACAGCTTCGAGTCCGATGCGGAACGGGCGAGGGTCGTGACGCTCCTTGTCGAGCTCCATGAGCGGTCCGGACCGGTCCGGCCGGTCGCCCGGCGCGAGACGTTCTCGCTGCCACATCGAGACGGCCTCCTCGATGCCCTGGCCTGCGTTGACGACATGTGGACCGGGGGCCTCTACTCCGAGCCCGCCCGTGCCCTCCTTCGCCGAGACGTCGTGGGGGTACGACGGCTGCTGGCGGAGTACGACGAGCTCGCTCGCGACGCGCTGCGGAAGCCGGTCGGGTGGACGGTCACCCACGGAGAGCCGCACAGTCGCAACGTGCTGCGCACCGAGGACGGTCTGCGAGTCATCGACTGGGACACCGTCATGACCGCGCCACCGGAGCGGGACCTGTGGATGCTGATCCCGGAGCGTGGCGATGAGGTGCTGGAGCGGCTGTACCTGGCCGCCACCGGTCACCGGGTGAACCGCGACCTGCTCACGCTGTACTCGCTTGCCTGGGATCTCAGTGAGATCGGCGGCTATCTGGCTGAGTTCCGGGCCCCGCACGAGGACACCGAGGACTCACGCGTGGCCCGGGGCGGCCTCAACGAGTCCATCCGTGCCTCGGCGGACCCTCAGGGCGACTTGACCGAGCAGGGCTTCGAGGAGCCGTCGGTCGTAACCTGAGCGGCGTGGCGACTCCGATCACGCGCTCGCAGGTCCTCGCCTTCCGGGTACGAGCGCAGCAGCTCGGTCGTGCGGCCGGGGACCTGGCCGACACGGCGGTGCTGGACATCGGAGTACAGAACACGGGACCGGACGGCGGGTTGTGGGCGCTGGCGCTCCGCGGACTCGACGTGTCCGGGCTGGCGGACGACGCGCTGGCGACGGTCTGGACGATTCGCGGCGCACCGCACCTGTACCGCCGAGACGACCTGCCACAGGTGGCGGCGGCCGTCGAGCCGTTCTCGGACGCGGATGCCGGCAGGCGGATCTACGACGCGTCGAAGCCACTCACGGCTGCCGGCATCAGCAATCTCGCTGCTCTCGACGCCGTCGCTGCGGCGATGCGGTCGGTCGTGACCGAGCCGATGGTGAAGGGCGAGGTGTCCGCTCGCCTGACCGCCATCATGGGCGAGCCCTACCTGCGCTTCTGCCGCCCCTGCGACGCCACGCACCTGTACGAGATGCCGTTCCGCCTCGCTGCGTTCCGCGCCGGCCTGGAGCTGCAGGCCGCGACGTCTCCACCGGTGCTGCAGCCCATTCCCGGCTTCGAACGGGCTTCAGCTGCCTCGCCGAGGCACGACCTGGTGCGCGCCTACCTGCGGTTGCTGGGCCCGGCGACCCCCAAGCACGGCGCGGACTATCTCGACGCTCCCCTGAAGGACGTCAAGGCCGCGTGGCCGTCCGACGTGGCCGAGGTGTCCGTGCACGGTGAGCTTCGCTGGGTCCTGGCCGACGACGCCGACCACTTGGACACGGACACCGCAGACGGGACGCGGCTGCTCGGACCGTTCGACCTGTTCCTGCAGGCGAGGGACCGGCCCATGCTGGTCGACGACCCCCTCCGGGCGAAGGTGCTGTGGCCAGCGCTCGGCCGGCCCGGCGCCGTCCTCAGCGACTCAGACATCGTCGGCACGTGGCGTCCCCGGCGCACCGGCCGCCGGTTCACCGTGCAGGTCGAGCTGTGGACGTCGGACTCCACCTCGCTGCGACAGGCGATCAGCGATCAGGCCGAGCGGCTTGCGGCGTACCGGCAGGTCGAGCTGTCGGCGGTCGCCTACACCGGCTGACCTGGTGACCGGCCATGCCCGCGTCCAGCGGCCCCGGCCCGCGTCCCGGCCCGCGTCGCGCGTCCCGTCCCCGTCCCACGTCCCCGTGGCGTCCGATCTATCGACATACGGGTAGCCGGAGCGACGCAGATGTCGATAGATCGACGACGGCGGGGCGACCGTACGGCGCCTCTGCACAGGTGGCGCAGGGCTCGGGGAGCGACTGTCGGGGGAGACGGCTAGCGTCGCCGTCATGACTCAGCACACCGACATGCCCGAGCCGCAGCCGAGCTCGCCGGAGCAGACCGACCAGACGACCGCCACCGAGGAGCAGCCGGCCGGTGCACCCACCGGTGGACAGTCGGCGGAGAAGCCGACGAGCCAGTGGGCGACGGGCGACGAGCCGATGACGGGTCCCCAGGCCAGCTACCTGTCGACGCTCGCTCGCGAGGCCGGCGAGGAGGTGCCCGAGGGGCTCACCAAGGCGCAGGCCTCGGACGAGATCGACCGCCTGCAGAACAAGTCCAGCCGCGTGGACGGCTGAGCGATCCGCCGGCCACCCACCGCGGAAGGTGACCGGTCCGGTTCCGGGGCCCAGCGGGCTCAGCGGGCCTGGAAGCGGGCGAGGAACTGGGCCGTGCGGGGGTGGGTGGGGGCGTCGAGCACCTGAGCGGCGGGCCCCTCCTCCACCACCACCCCGCCGTCGAGGAAGACCACGGTGTCAGCGACGTCGCGGGCGAAGGACATCTCATGAGTGGCCATCACCACCGTCATGCCGCTGTCGGTCAGCTCGGCGATCACCGCCAGGACCTCCCCTACCAGCAGCGGGTCGAGGGCTGAGGTGACCTCGTCGAGCAGCAGCACCTGAGGGTGCATTGCGAGCGCGCGAACGATCGCGACCCGCTGCTGCTGGCCGCCCGACAGGCTGTCCGGGTACGCCTGCGCTTTGTCGGCGAGCCCGAACCGGCCCAGCAGCGACAGCGCCTCCTCGCGGGCCGCCCGCCGGGACGCCACGGACAGCAGGCGAGGCGCCAGCATGACGTTGTCCAGCACGCTGCGGTGGGGGAAGAGGTTGTAGGCCTGGAACACCATGCCGATCTGGCGCCGTACGGCGTCAGCGTCCACCCGGGGGTCGGTGACGTCTCTGCCCGCGAACCACACCGTGCCGTCGTCGACCCGCTCGAGCAGGTTGAGGCAGCGCAGCAGCGTCGACTTGCCGGAGCCGGAGGCGCCGATGAGGCAGACGGCCTGATGTGCATCCACGGCCAGGTCCACACCGCGCAGCACGGGTACCTCGCCGAACGACTTCACCAGGCGGTCCGCCTGCAGTAGCACCATCAGGCGCCCGCCTGTCGTCGCTGCTGGCGAAGCGCCAGCCAGTCGGTGAACCGGGCCAGCGGAACGGTCAGGGCGATGAAGAAGGCCGCCGCCACCACGTACGGAGTGAAGTTGAACGACGCCGACGTGAGCACCTGCGCCTGCCGCACCGCGTCGACCACCCCGGCGACCGAGACCAGCGCGGTGTCCTTCTGCAGGGAGACGAAGTCGTTCAGCAGCGGCGGCACGACCCGGCGCAGCGCCTGTGGAAGCACCACCGTGCGCAGCGTCTGCGTGTAGGAGAGCCCCAGTGAGCGGCCCGATGCCCACTGGCTGGGATGTACTGACGCGATGCCGGCTCGGATCACCTCGGCGACGTACGCCCCGTACGACAGCGTGAGTGCGATGACGGCCAGCCAGAACACGTCGGTGGGCACGCCTTGCAGTCCCAGCGCCGGCAGCCCGAAGCAGACGAGCAGCACGACCAGCAGCGTGGGAGTGCCGCGGAACAGGTCGGTGTAGGTGACGGCGAGCAGCTTCAGCGGCGCCATCGCCGGAGCCGGCACCACTCGTACCACCGCAACGAGCAGGCCCAGCGCGAGGACCAGCACCTCGATGATGCAGAACAGCTTCACGTTGGTGACGAATGCCGACGCGACCAGCGGCAGCGCCTCGCGCGCAGCGCTCGGGTCGAGATAGGTCGTGCGCACCGAGTCCCAACCGGGACTGGCCAGCACCGCGGCGACGAGCAGACCGAGAACCGCCAGAGTCGAGCCAGCCGCCAGCACCCCTCGACGTACCGACTGGTTGCGCCGGTAGCGCGTCCGGGCCTGCTGCCTGAGGCTGATGCCGTCGTGCTCGGCCTGGGGTGGGTCCGGCGGGCCGGTGGTGACGCCCGAGCTCACGACAATGCCGGGCTCATGACAGCTCGGGCACGTCGGTCACCTGCGACAGCCAGCGCTTCTCCAACTTCTCGAGCGTGCCGTCCTCATCGAGGGCGTCGAGCGCGGTGTTCAGGCAGGTGACCAGCTCGTTGTCCTTCTCGAGCAGCAGGCCGAACTCCTCGGTCTTGCCCTCGGTCGGCTGGAACTGCCCGGCGATCACCGCGTCGTCCAGCACGGCGGCGGTGATGTAGTACGCGGTAGGCAGGTCGACGACGATCGCGTCCACCTGGCCGTTCTCCAGTGCCTTGGTGGCGAGGTTGCTGTCGTCGTAGACCATCGGGGCCTCCGCGGGAGCGATGACGCCGGTGACAGCTTCAAGCGAGGTCGTGCCGACCTGCACGCCGAATCTCGCATCGGCGAGGTCGGTCAGCGACGTGGCGGATGCGAACGGTGAGTCGGCCTGCGTCACCACCGCCTGCGCGGCCGAGTAGTAGCCACGCGAGAACGTGACCCGCTCGGCGCGCTGCGGGGTGATCGAGATCTGGTTGATGTCGAAGTCGAAGTCCTTCGGGCCGGGCTGATAGCTGGCGTTGAACGGCACCGTGACCCACGTCACGTCTCCGCGCGCGAACCCGAGCTCGTCAGCGACGGCGTAGGCGACAGCCGACTCGTACCCCTTGCCGTTGGTGGGGTCGTTGTCCACGAACCACGGTGAGTACGCCGGTGAGTCGGTGGCGACGGTCAGCTGCCCGTCCCGGTACAGCGGGAGCGAGTCCACAGCGCACGCGTCCGGCTCGGGCTCGCCTGCCTTCGTCTCGCTGGCGCTGGGCTCCTCGGAGGCGTTGGTCGTGTCGGCCTCGTCGTCTACCGGGGAGCACGCCGCCAGCGCCATGGCACCGACGCCGATGAGAGCAGCACGGACCGGACCAAGGGCAGGACGCAGGTACGACATGCCGCCAGTATGAAGCCGTATCCCCGAGCGGACCGAGTCACCTCGCCGCGGGGTGGATGCGGCCGGCAGCGAGCGACATCTCGACGGAGGCGCAATGGCAAGCAGCATCCGGACGCAACGGGTCATGGCCTTCCTGCTGGTCGCCACCCTGATCGTTCCACCGTCCGCGGCGTACGCCGTTGGCTCCGACGCAGCGGCAGCCACCGTGCAGCGGAGCCGGCAGTCGGTCGACGATGCGGCCGAGCGGATCCTCCTGGGCGGCATTCCGGTACGCCTTCGGGCCTGCACCCGTCAGGTCATCACCGTCGACCACACCACTGGGTGGCATGCTCGCGTGTCGCTGTGGCGCCTGGCAGACGCGACCTGGGTGCGCGGCCGGAGCACGACCGACGGCCGCATCGGCTACGGCGGTCTGGTCAGAGCCCGGGAGCGCAGACAGGGCACAGGGACGACACCACGCGGCACCTTCGAGCTGACCGAGTCCTTCGGCAACGAATCGGCTCCGAGCGGCACCCGGCTGCCGTTCCACGACGTCCGCGCCGGCGACTTCTGGGTGCAGGACAACGCCTCCCGGTACTACAACACCCTGCGCAACAAGCATCAGGGCGGCTTCCGGTGGCGCCTGCCGAGCCGAGCCGCCAGCTCCTCCGAGCGGCTGCGTGACTATCCCAAGCAGTACGCGTGGTCGGTGGTCATCGACTTCAACCGACCCCCGAAAGCGGTGCGCTACCGCGGGTCAGGCATCTTCCTGCACGTCAACGGCAGCGGTGCCACGGCGGGCTGCGTGTCGGTTCCGCGGCCACTGCAGCGGCGAGTGCTGAGCTGGCTGCGCCCTCGTGCCCTGCCGGTCATCGCCATCAGCGACTGATCCCGCGGCGAGGCGGCACGCGAGCCCCTCATGCGGGCTTGAGGGGGACGGGGGTGCTCATCCGGCGACGGCGCGGGCCACCGCCTCGATCACCTCCTGCGTGCGTCGATCGGGGTCCTCGGGTTCGATGCTCATGGAATCCAGGAACACCTCGACGAGCCACCGGTGGCCCTGGGGGCAGGTGCCACCGGCCAACAGGTTGGCCCGGTAGCCGAACTCAGCGAGGAACGCGGCCTCGTC
>DASQMN010000293.1:0-6557 GCA_035645475.1 Nocardioidaceae bacterium | reverse complement strand
GCAGCGCCCAGCCGGTCACCGACCTGCTCGGGCAGGTCGACCCATCCCTCGGTCCAGCCCCGGATGAGCCGGCCGCCCCACTGTTCGGCGTACAGGGACTCGAGCCGCTGCAGCGTCGAGCGCGGCGCCCGTCCGAGCGAGTTGCCGTCGAGGTAGGCGACCAGGTCGTCGTCGACGAGGAAGCGCTGCCGGAATGCCGCCAGGGGGTCGCTCCGGTCCAGCATTTCGGCGTCGGCACGGGTAGGCGCCACGGCGGTCAGGCGCCGATCCGGGTGCGGACGGACATCAGCTCGGGGAAGAAGGTGAGGTCGAGAGCCCTGCGCAGGAAGCTCACGCCCGAAGACCCGCCGGTTCCGCGCTTGCCGCCGATGATCCGCTCGACCGTACGAACGTGCCGGAAGCGCCACAGCTGGAAGCTCTCCTCCACGTCGACGAGCTCCTCGGCCGTCTCGTACGCCTGCCAGTACCGCTCGGGGTCGGCGTACACGGCGGCGAACACGTCGACGACACCCTCGGACGGCTCGTAGGGCCGGGTCCAGTCGCGCTCGACTCGGTCGGCGGGGACCGGGTGTCCGGCGCGACTGAGCCAGCGCAGGAACTCGTCGTACATCGACGGTGCGGCGAGGTCCGCGGCCAGCGACTCGTGCAGGACCGGGTCGTGGGCGAACACGCGCACCATGTCGGGGTTCTTGTTGCCGAGCAGGAACTCCACGGTGCGGTACTGCGCTGACTGGAAGCCGGAAGCGGGGCCCAGCACGTGGCGGAACTGCGCGTATTCGACCGGTGTGAGCGTGGCCAGCACCGACCACTGATCCGACAGCTGCTTCTGGATGTGCTTGACGCGGGCCAGCCGCTTGAGCGCCGGACCGAGGTCGTCACCGGCGATCAAGGTGAGTGCCGAGCGCAGCTCGTGCACCACCAGCTTGAGCCACAGCTCGGTGACCTGGTGCTGGACGATGAACAACATCTCGTCGTGGTGGTCGGACAGCGGGTGCTGAGCGTCGAGGAGTCGGTCGAGCTGCAGGTACCCGCCGTACGTCAACCGTCCGGTCAGGTCGGTGGTGACGCCTTCCTCGATCGGCCGGGCGGCGAGATGCTCGTTCATGTGCGGAGGGTATCGACGTGGGACGAGGACGCTGGGGCCCTCGGCGGGCGGTCCGGTGGTCAGGCCACCGCTGCGGAGAAGCGGTCGGCATCGTCGAACGGGCCGACCACAGCCAGCGCCGGATCCGAGGTCAGCAGCTGCTGGGCCAGCTGGTGCACGTCGTCGAGCGTGACCGCGTTGACCCGAGCGACGGCCTCGTCGAGACCCACGACCTCGCCTTGCAGCAGGTCGGCCTTGCCGATCCGGCTCATCCGCGAGCCGGAGTCCTCCAGCGCGAGAACGATGCTGCCGCGCAGCTGCCCCTTCGCCCGCTCCAGCTCCTCGGCGTCGAGCCCGTCCTTCGCTGCCAGCGCGAGCTGCTCGCGGCACAGCGACAGCACCTGCTCCACCTTGCCGGGCGCACAGCCGGCATAGACGCCGAACAACCCGGTGTCGGCGTACGCGGCGCCGAAGGCGTACACCGAGTACGCCAGACCACGGCGCTCGCGCACCTCCTGGAACAGCCGCGAGCTCATGCCGCCGCCGAGGGCGGTGGTGAGCACACCGGCGGCATGCCGGCGCTCGTCCAGCCGGTGCAGGCCGGGCAGGGCGAGCACGAGGTTCGCCTGCTCGGTCGGGCGGCTGACCAGGCGGGCACCGGTAGCGAACGGCACGTTGCCGGACGCCGTCCGCAGCCGCGCCGGCGACCCCGTGCCTTCGAGCCCGGAGCCGAACGCCGCGCGCACCAGCCCCACCACGACGTCGTGGTCGAGATTGCCGGCCACCGCGACGACCATCTCGTGCGGCCGGTAGTGGGTGCTGTGGTGCCGCACGATCTGGTCGCGGGTCAACGCTTCCACGTCGCTCACCAAGCCGGCGATCGGCCGGCCCAGCGGGTCGGCACCCCACGCCTGCGTGCAGATGAGGTCGTGCACGACGTCGTCGGGGTCATCGTCGTTCATCGCGATCTCTTCGAGGATCACGCTTCGCTCGGACTCGACGTCGGGTTCGGCCAGCCGGGACCGCGTGACCATGTCCACGAGCACGTCCACGGCCAGCGGCAGGTCGGAGTCGATCACCCGCGCGTGGTAGCAGGTGTACTCCTTGCCGGTGAAAGCGTTCATCTCGCCACCGACCGCGTCCAGCTCCGCGGAGATGTCCAGGGCGCTGCGCTGAGCGGTGCCCTTGAACAGCAGGTGCTCCAGGAAGTGCGAGGCACCCGCCAGCGGGGGCGACTCGTCACGCGAGCCGACCCCCACCCAGATGCCGATGCTCGCCGAGCGGACCGTCGGCATCGCCTCGGTGATCACCCGAAGACCCCCGGGAAGGACCGTACGGCGGACGAGTCCGCCCTGGTCCTCCCCGAGGAGGGTGCGCGTGCTGTCGACCGGCTGAGCCGGGTCGAGCGGTTGCGGGCTCACGCGTCTGCGGGCTCCGGGGTCGGGACAGGTGCTTCCTCTTCCACCACCGGGATCAGCGACAGCTTGCCCCGGTCGTCGATCTCGTTGATCTGCACCTGCAGCTTCTGGCCGACGCTCACAACCTGCTCGACCGACTCGACCCGCTGACCGCCGGCGAGGCCGCGCAGCTTGGAGATGTGCAGCAGCCCGTCCTTGCCCGGCAGCAGCGACACGAAGGCGCCGAAGTTGGTGATCTTCACGATCGTGCCGAGGTAGCGCTCACCGATCTCGGGCATCGTCGGGTTGGCGATGGCGTTGATCATCGCCCGCGCCGACTCGGCCGCGTCACCGTTGTCGGCTCCGACGTAGATCGTCCCGTCGTCCTCGATCGAGATCTGCGCGCCGGTGTCGTCCTGGATCTGGTTGATGATCTTGCCCTTGGGGCCGATCACCTCGCCGATCTTGTCGACCGGCACGCGCAGGGTGATGATCCGCGGTGCGTACGGGCTCATCTCGTCGGGCGCGTCGATGGCCTCGGACATGACGTCGAGGATGGTCATCCGGGCGTCGTGCGCCTGGTCCAGCGCCGAGCTCAGCACCGAGGCGGGGATGCCGTCGAGCTTGGTGTCGAGCTGCAGCGCGGTGACGAACTCGCGGGTGCCGGCGACCTTGAAGTCCATGTCGCCGAAGGCGTCCTCGGCTCCCAGGATGTCGGTCAGCGTGACGTACTCCGTCTCACCGTCGACCTCGCCGGAGATGAGCCCCATGGCGATGCCGGCGACCGGTGCACGCAGCGGCACCCCGGCGTTGAGAAGGCCCATGGTGGACGCGCAGACCGAGCCCATCGACGTTGAGCCGTTGGAGCTCAGCGCCTCGGACACCTGGCGGATGGCGTACGGGAACTCCTCGCGGCTGGGCAGCACCGGCAGCAGGGCCCGTCCGGCCAGGGCGCCGTGGCCGATCTCACGACGCTTGGGCGAGCCCACGCGACCGGTCTCGCCGGTGGAGAACGGTGGGAAGTTGTAGTTGTGCATGTACCGCCGCGTCTTCTCCGGCGACAGCGTGTCGAGCTTCTGCTCCAGGCCGAGCATGTTGAGCGTGGTGATGCCCAGGATCTGGGTCTCGCCCCGCTCGAACAGTGCCGAGCCGTGGACGCGCGGCACGACGCCGACCTCGGCCGACAGCGACCTGATGTCGGCCAGGCCGCGCCCGTCGATGCGTACCTTCTCGCGCAGGACGCGCTCGCGCACCAGCTGCTTGGTCAGCGACCGGATCGAAGCACTGATCTCCTTGTCGCGGCCGGCGAAGTCGGCGGCGAGGTTGCTCAGAGCCACGTTCTTGATCTCGTCGAGGCGGGCTTCGCGCTCGGCCTTGCCGCCGATCGTCAGCGCCTCGGAGAGGGAGTCGCGCACCGCGGCGTCCACGGCGGCGAAGACCTCGTCGGTGTAGTCGGGGAACGTCGGGAAGTTCTGCACCGGCTTCGCGGCACTGTCAGCCAGTTGCTGCTGGGCGTCGCACATCTGCCGGATGGCGGTCTTCGCGGCCTCCAGGCCCTGCGCCACGATCGCCTCGGTCGGCGCCTGGGTGCCGCTCTGCACCAGCTCCCAGGTGGCCTCTGTGGACTCCGCCTCCACCATCATGATCGCGACATCACCGTCGGGCAGCGCACGGCCGGCGACGACCATGTCGAAGACCGCGCTCTCCAGCTGGCTGTGCGAGGGGAAGGCGACCCACTGGTCCTCGATGAGGGCGATGCGCGTCGCGCCGACAGGGCCGGAGAACGGCAGGCCGGAGATCTGCGTGGATGCCGACGCGGCGTTGATGGCCAGCACGTCGTAGGGGGTGTCGGGGTTGAGCGCCATCACGGAGATGACGACCTGCACCTCGTTGCGCAGGCCCTTGACGAAGGACGGGCGCAGCGGGCGGTCGATCAGCCGGCAGGTCAGGATCGCGTCCTCGCTCGGCCGTCCCTCCCGGCGGAAGAACGAGCCCGGGATGCGGCCTGCGGCGTACATCCGCTCTTCGACGTCGATCGTGAGCGGGAAGAAGTCGAAATGGTCCTTGGGGTGCTTGCCGGCGGTAGTGGCGCTCAGCAGCATGGTGTCGTCGTCCAGGTACGCGACGACGGAGCCGGCGGCCTGGCGTGCCAGGAGCCCGGTCTCGAAGCGGATGGTGCGGGTGCCGAAACGGCCGTTGTCGATCACGGCCTCGACGGTGGTGACGTCAGATCCCTCCATGGGATCGCCTCTCTTCCTTCTCGAGAGGGCACCCATGCCAGGGCCGCTTGGCGGCGTCGACCGAGTGCCCTCGGGCTGGCCCACCCTGGGCTCGCCCTGGACGAGCGCAGCCGCTGCCCCAGGTCGGGGCGCCGCTGCGCTCAGGGGTCAACGACGCAGACCGAGGCGTTCGATGAGGCTTCGGTAGCGGTTGATGTCGGTGTTGTGCAGGTAGTTCAGTAGCCGGCGACGCTGGCCGACCAGCAGCAGCAGCCCACGGCGGCTGTGGTGGTCGTGCTTGTGCGCCTTGAGGTGCTCGGTCAGGTGCGCGATGCGATGCGTCAGCAGGGCGACCTGAACCTCCGGGGAGCCGGTGTCACTGTCGCCAGTGGCGTAGTCGTCGATGATCTTCTTCTTCGTTGCAGCGTCGACCGACACTCAGTCTCCTCGAGGGTTGTTGCGCGGCGCGCCGGGGCATGTCCACCCGGGCACTCTGGGTCCGCGGCCGTCAGACGGCACTTGCAGGCTACCAGCGGGGAACGACGCTGCCCTAATCTCCGCTGGCCGAGCTCGCAGTGCGCTCGGCGCCGGTCAGCAACCTTCGGGCAGCGTCGCAGTCGGCGTCCATCTGCTCGACCAGGGCGTCGACGCTGTCGAAGCGCACCTGCCCGCGCAAACGGCGTGCGAACGAGACCTCGACGGGCACGTCGTACAGCTCGAGGTCGTCGCGGTCCAGCACGTAGGACTCGACGCGGTGCTCGATGCCGTCGAACGTGGGGTTGGTGCCGACGCTGATGGCGGCCGGCAGCGGCTGCGCGTCCGGGTGGTCGAGCCTACGCAGCCAGCCGGCGTACACCCCGTCGGCCGGCACCGCGTTGCCGGCGGCGGTGGGCACGTTCGCGGTCGGGTAGCCGAGCTGTCGCCCCCGCTGGTCGCCGCGTACGACGAGCCCCTCGACGGTGAACAGGCGACCCAGCACGTCCGCGGCCGACTCGACGTCACCGTCGGCGAGGTGGCGGCGGATCAGGGTGGACGACCAGACGTGGTCGACGCCGTCGAGGGCTACCGCGTGCACGCTGAACTCGTGCTCAACGCCGAGCCTGGCCAGCGTGTCGACGTCACCAGCGGCGCGGTGCCCGAAGCGGAAGTTCTCCCCCACGACCACGGCTTCGGCGTGCAGCGCGTCGACGAGCACCCGCTGTACGAACTCCTCCGGCGACCAGTCAGCCATCTTGCGGTCGAACGGCAGCGCCAGGACGTGTCTGGCGCCGGCTCCGGCGAGCAGCACGGCGCGCCGGTCGATGCCGGTGAGCAGTGCCGGCGTCCGGCTGGGCGCGAGCACCGCGACCGGATGCGGGTCGAAGGTGACGGCCACGACCGGCAGGTCGGCAGCGCCGTCCCGGTGCGAGCGCTCTGTCGCGACTGCGAGCACCGACTGGTGGCCGCGGTGCACGCCGTCGAAGACGCCGATGGTGACAACGCTGGGACCGAGCTCGGGATCGATGCCCTCCAGCGACCGCCACAAGCCCATGGACTCAGCCTGCCAGAGCCGGACGGTGTGCATGAGAGGGCTCTCATCCGCCCCTCATCCCGCTCTGGCCGAGGCGGGGCACGGTGACGGTATGTCGCGCTTCGCCAAGATCGCAGTCGCCGTTGTCGTCGTGTGCGGTCTCGTCGGCTTCTTCGGCGTTCGCATGATGTCTGAGACACACGGGGTATCCGTAGGTCCTCCGGTCGACCTCGGTCGCGCACCCAGCTCGGCGGCCGAGGACCCCCAGACCGCCAAGGGAGTGGGAGCGTCAGACGACGCGATTGAAGACTCTCGCGAGGGCGACGACGCCGACCGCGACGATGACA
>DASQMN010000292.1:0-4526 GCA_035645475.1 Nocardioidaceae bacterium | reverse complement strand
TATCAGCTGTCGTACCCGGTGGTGATTGTGCGTGCGCGCCTGCTGATGATCGGCGCCCAGTACGAGGAGGCGGCGCGCGACCTGGGCGCGACTGCGTACGGCGCCATCCGTCGCGTCCTACTGCCGATGCTGTACCCGGCGGTGTTCGCCAGCGCCGTGCTCGTCTTCGCAGACGTCATCGACAACTTCGTGCTGGTCCGCTACCTGTCCTCCGACGCGTCGACGGAGACGACGTCGATGAAGATCTACAACACCGCGCGCGCCGCGCCGACTCCCGCGCTCAATGCGCTGGCCACTCTCACGGTGCTCGTGTCGTTCGCGGTCATCCTGTTGGGCTGGTGGGCGCACCGGCGTACGACCCGAGGTGAGTCCACCGACCTCGGCGGCTTCGCCGGGCAGGCTTGACGCACGCCGGCCCAAGTCACCACCGCACCAGCTTCCATATCTCTGGTCGAGGTGCCTCCCCGGCGCCGATGTCGGCGAACATCTCGACGGCGCTCTTCAGGTGCGCCATTGCTGCCTCGGCTCGGCCGCTGGCGTGCATGAGGTCGGCCAGATTGTTGTGCAGTGCGGCTTCATGGTGCCGGTCCCCCCGGGCCGCACACAGCTCGAGGGCGGTGCTCGTCAGATCTATCGCGCGTTCGAGTTCGCCGCGGGCGCGATGTGTCAGCGCCAGGTTGTTGCGCGCAGCGACGAGAAGGTCATCGTCGCCCCCCAGCTCCGCGAGCTGCAGGCTTCGCTGCAGGTGGAGCAAGGCAGACTCGGTGTCCCCGGCTTCCGTGGCCAACATTCCCAGCAGATTCAAGACCTGGCACTGCACCGCCGGGTCTTCGGCCTGGTCGGCGAGCGCCATGGCTTCACTGGCGAGCGAGCTGGCTCTGTCGGCGTCACCCAGCGAGTGTGTGGCCAGGCTGAGGTCGGCCGTGATGGCAGCCCGGGCGGCGACGTCCTCGCGGTGTACCGCCGTGATCGAAGTTTCGAGGTGCGCGTGCGCCAGCGCGTACTCGCCGCGGCGGTGCTGCAGGCGGCCCACGCGGTGTTCGACGAGGGACAGCTCTGCGGGGCTGCAGCTCCTGGCCGCCGACTCGAAGCTGAGCTGCGCCCCCGAGTAGTCGCCCATGACCGTGAGCACGTCACCGATCGCGATGTGGAGACCAGTCCGGTCAGGATGACCGAGCCCCAACGCCGACCGCAGGTGGCTGAGCGCCTCAGCGTTGGCGAAGACTTGCCGTGCCTGCTCACCGGCGTCGCGGAACGCTCGAGCGGCTTGCTCGTCGCGACCGGCCAGCTGGAGGTGCCTGGCCACGACCGCCGGTACGACGAGTGCGTCAGCCGCTCGTCCGTGCAGTAACCGGCGACGCGCCAGGCTCGTCTTGTTGTAGACCAGGGAGCGCAACAGACCGTGGGCGAAATCGTAGCCGGGGAGGCGCTCCTCGACCAGTCCCAGCCGTACCAGCTCTTCCAGCGACGTCGCGGTCTCTTCCTCGCTGCGTCCGCTCACGGCTCGAACGGTGTCCACGTCGAAGGAGCGGCCGAGGACGGCAGCGGCCGACAGAACCTGACCCGCCGTCTCGCTCACCGGGTCCAGTCGTGCCCGCAGGACGTCATTCGCACCTGTCGGCAGCGGCCAGTCGCCGCTCACGGCGGGACTGCGCAGATACTCCACCACGAGCAGCGGCACACCCTCGGTGCGCTCCCACAACTGCCGGACGGTGGTCGGGTCGTCCTCGTCGGGGTGAGCGGCGCTGGCCAGGGCGCTGACCGGACCTTCGCCCAGTCGTTCGAGCCTGAGGACTGCACCGTCACCGGCTCGAGTCGCCGCAGCCACGATCCGGCGCAACGGGTGGTCGTTCGGGGTTCGCCAGGTGATCAGCACCAACAGGGGACGGCCGGCAAGGCGACGAATGCCGTAGCTGAGCAGGCTCAGCGTCGCCTCGTCAGCCGCCTGTGCATCGTCGATCCAGAGCACCCCTGGCACGCGACCGCTTGCCGCCGCGGACAGGGTCTCCCACAGGCCGGAGACGAACCGCGCCTCGGCGCCGGGACCGGCGAGCGGCGGAGCTGCGTGCGTAGAAGCAGGGAGCGATGGGACGAGGCGGGCGGCCTCCGCCAGTGCGTGGGCGCTCACCTTGACCGGCCAGTCGTCGCCCTCTCGCAGCCGTCCGTGCAGAGCGTCAGTCACCGGCGCGTACGCCAGCCCGGCCTCACCTTCGAACGCCCGACCGGTGAGGACGTGGGCACCGTCCTGGCGAATCGACGAGACAAGCTCAGCGACCAGCCGGGTCTTGCCGATTCCGGCCTCCCCTTCGATCAGCACGACGTGGCCGTCGGGACCGATCGTGTCGTAGAGACCACGCAGCTTGCTCAGCTCGGCCGCGCGTCCGACGAAGGGAAGCACAGACGCCGGCGGACCCGGCTCCCGAGTCGGCGCCATTGGAGCCGCAGGCATGTAGGTGCCTCGGTTGATGGCGTCGTAGAGATGGGTGGTCTGCGCCAGCGGCGGGACTCCGAGCTCTCGGGACAGCGTGCGCGCACAGGTGCGGTACTGGACCAGGGCGGCCGCACGGTCACCCGTCGCAGCACGACACCGCATCACCGCCTGATGTGCGGGCTCGTGCAGTGGGTCGAGAGCCAGCCACCGCAGCGCGGTGGGTACGGCGGCTCTCACGTCGCCGGCAGCCTCGTGAGCAGCGACGAGATCGGCCAGTGTCGTCGCCAGCTCCCGGGTCAGCACGCCCCCTTCACGCCGCACCCAGTCCTCGAAGGCTGGAGCGTCCCGCACCGCGAAGCCTTCGAGGAACTCACCGCGGAACAGCGCCACCGCCGGTTCGAGCTGGCGTTGCTGGCGCAACATGCGGAATCGGTCCACATCGACGTCGAGTCCCGCGCCCTTGACCAGTCGTACGTGGTCGCGCGTGGCCTCGACGAGTTGGGGACCGACGACTGCTCGCAGGCTCGACAGGGTCCGGCGCAGCGCACCACGGGCACGTTCGGCGTCGGCCTCAGGCCAGAGCAGATCCGCCAGTGACTCGCGCGGCCGAGGCCGATCGGCAAGCGCGAGATGAGCGAGCAGCGCCACAGCCTTGCGGGTGTCGAACGCGACTGGTTCGCCGTCGAGCTCGACTCGAGGTGGACCCAGCAGGCTGACCTTGATCACGCGTCGCGTCCGTTCCCGGCGGGCACCGCAGGCGCGGCCGTCGAGGCGGATCGTAACGATTCCTGCACGGTGACCGGCAACTGTGGCAGTAGTACGGTGCCGGAGCAGGGAGGACGCGACGCCGATGTTCAGCTCGGACCGCTCGCTGCGACGGCTGGCCGCGACCTTGTGGTGGTTCCTTGCAGCCACCATCGGCGCGGCAGTGCCGCTGGCGTTGGCGCAAGACCCGACCGGCACGTGGGGCGCCTCAGGACTCACCGGCGAGTTCCTGTATGCCGTGGTCGTCGTCAGCTTCCCGCTCGTCGGTCTCCTGATTCTTCGCCGCCAGCCGCGCAACACGATCGGCTGGGTGCTGATGACCATCGGGGCGGTTTCCGCACTCAGTGCGTTGGCCGACAACTACGCGACCTATGGGCTACTGGTCGAACCGGGTTCGGTGCCTTCGCCGGATGTCGCCGCCGCGCTCAACGAGGGCACCTGGGCTCCGTGGATCGGGCTGATGGGGACGTTCCTGGTTCTCCTGTACCCCGATGGGCATCTGCCGTCGCCCCGGTGGCGACCGGTCGCGTGGTTGTCCGGCGTGACGATCGTTGTCGTGACCATTGCGATCACGTTCCTGCCGGGAACCCTGGAGGAGGGCCCGCAGCCAGACATGGCGAACCCCTTGGGCTTCCAGCCCACTCAGCCGATCTTCACGGTGCTGCTCACGATCTTCCTCCCGCTGCTGCCGCTGTGCATCGTCGCGTCTGCTGCTGCACTGATCCTCCGCTTCCGTCGCTCGCAGGGCACTGAACGGCTGCAGTTGAAGTGGCTTGCCACGGCAGGGGCCGTGGTGGCCGTCTTGTATCTGCTCACGATGGTCTCTGTCGGACTGGCCGAGCTGACGTCCCTCATCGACGAGCGAGCCGGATGGCTCACGGCGTTGCAGAGCGCGTCGATTCTGACCTTCCTGCTGCTGCCGGCGGCGATCGGTGTCGCGATTCTGCGTCACCGGCTCTACGACATCGACCTCGTCATCAACCGAGCCCTCGTCTACGGAACCCTCACCGCCACCCTCGCCAGCACCTACCTCGGCTCGGTCCTCCTGCTCCAGCTGCTCCTGGACCCGCTCACCTCCCAGTCAGACCTCGCAGTAGCCGGCTCCACCCTCGCCGTGGCAGCACTCTTCCGCCCCGCACGCGCCCGCATCCAAGGCAGCGTCGACCGCCGCTTCTACCGCAGCCGCTACGACGCCGCCCGAACCCTCGACGCCTTCGCAGCCAGCCTCAGACACCAGCTCGACCTAGACGCCGTCGGAACCGACCTACGCACCGCCGTCACCGACACCGTGCAACCAGCACACGTCTCCCTATGGCTACGACCATGAGCC
>DASQMN010000291.1:0-13338 GCA_035645475.1 Nocardioidaceae bacterium | reverse complement strand
GATCTATCGACATGGCGGTCGCTCCAGCGGCTGCCATGCAGCAATATCGGCCTGCTCACAGCGGGCGTCGTGCCTGCCTGTCGGGCATGCAGTTCTGGCAATCTCCTGGGTTCGGCCGCAGCCATCCCCATCAGCTGTTGTCACCGAGAGGACGTGCCATGAGCGACCCCAAACCCCCGTACCCAGGCGGCGAGCCGCCGCAGTACCCCGGCGGTGCGAGCCCGCAGTACCCCGGCGCCACCGCCCAGCCGGGTGGCACCGGCGCCACGTACCCCGGGGGCGCCACGCCGGCTTACCCGGATTGCGCGATGCCTCAGTACCCCGTCGGCGCAGGTCAGCAGCCACCGCCGGGCGGGGGCTACCCCGCTCCACCGCAAGGTCCGCAGCCGATGGGGACCGTTGGACAGCAGAACGGCAAGGGCTTCTTCGCCGCACTGTTCGACTACAGCTTCAACTCGTTCGTGACCCCCACGATCGTCAAGTTCGTCTACGTGCTGGCCACGATCGCCATCGGCCTCTTCGTCCTCGTCTTCGTGGTCGCCGGCTTCGCCTCCAACACTCCCGCGGCCGGTCTGGTGGTGCTGTTCCTGGCGCCGATCGTGGGACTCATCTACCTGGCCTTCATCCGGATGGGGCTGGAGTTCTGCTACGCCTTGGTACGCATGTCTGACGACATCCACTCCCGCCGGTAACCTTCAGCGGTGACCACGACCGCCGAGCTGACCGCCGCGGTCGCCGGGGCGGTCGATGCGGTCGCCCGCGAGGTGGTCGCGGTACGTCGCGACGTGCACGCGAACCCCGAGCTCGCCTGGCAGGAGTCGCGCACCACCGACGTCGTCGCCGAGCGGCTCGTCGGAGCAGGCGTCGAGGTCGACCGTCTGGAAGGCACCGGCCTGTTCGCCGAGATCGGCGACGCAGGCCTGCCGGTCGTTGCGCTGCGCGCGGACCTCGACGCCCTGCCGGTACGCGACACGACCAGCGACCCGTGGCGCTCACGAACGCCGGGAGTCGCGCACGCCTGCGGCCACGACGTGCACACCGCTGCACTGCTGGGTGCCGGCCTGGCGTTGCAGGCGGTGCACACCGACGCGAGCACCGGCCCGCTGCCCGTACGGGTGCGGCTAATCTTCCAGCCGGCCGAGGAGATCATGCCCGGCGGGGCCAACGAGGCGATCGACGCCGGTGCGCTCAAGGACGTGCAGTACATCTTCGCGGTGCACTGCGACCCCTCCCTGGACGTCGGGAGCGTCGGGCTGCGGGAGGGAGCCGTCACCGGCGCCGCCGATGCCATCGTCGTACGGCTCACCGGACGAGGAGGTCACACCTCCCGGCCGCACCTGACCGAGGACCTCACCTACGCGCTGGGTGCGCTGATCACCGGCCTGCCCGCGGCCCTGTCGCGCCGGCTCGACCCACGAGCCGGGGCGAGCCTGGTCTGGGGCCGGGTGGAGGCCGGCGGTGCACCCAACGTCATCCCTGCGACCGGTGAGGCGGCGGGCACGCTGCGCATGCTCGACGCCTCCGCCTGGCACGACGCCGAGCACCTGGTGCGCTCCCTGATCGCCGAGGTCGTCGCGCCGTACGGCGTGTCCGCTCAGGTCACCTACACCCGCGGAGTCCCGCCGGTGGTCAACGAGCCCAGCGCGACCGCGGTGCTGCGCGACTCGGTGACCACCGTGCTCGGTCCCACCGGTGTCGCCACCACCAGCCAGAGCCTGGGCGGGGAGGACTTCGCCTGGTACGTGGAGGCGGTACCGGGCGCGATGGCACGACTGGGCACCCGCACCCCGGGTGGCGCGACGTACGACCTGCATCAGGGCAACCTGCGCGTCGACGAGCGTGCCATCGCCATCGGCGCCAAGGTGCTGGCCTCCGCTGCGCTGTTGGCCCTCTGAGGTCAGCGCTTCGCCGAGGCAGGTCACGAGTCGGTATCGAGTGCCGAGGCCGCCTCGGGGTGTGTACGGGAGTTGCGACGCCACCGCCTAGGCTGCCCCCCGGACCGGGGCGCCAGGCCCCGCTCGAGCCTCGGAGGCCCCGTTGCGTCGCATGACCACTCTTGTCGCTGCTGCCAGTGCGATGACGTTCGTGCTGACCGCCTGTGGTGAGCGCACCGACGAAGGCACGTCTGCGGGCGAGGAGACCTCCGGCGGCGACTGTGCCGAGAGCAACGGCGAGACGATCGGGCTCGCGTTCGACGTGGGTGGCCGTGGCGACCAGTCGTTCAACGACTCGGCCGCGAAGGGCGCGGACGCGGCGGCCTGCGAGTTCGGATACGAGGTCAAGGACGCCGAGGCCGCCGACGGTGAGCCCGAGTCAGCCCGCGAGGACCGCTTGATCCAGTTCGCCGAAGCAGGCGTGGACCCCATCATCGCCGTCGGCTTCGCGTACGCGCCGTCGGTGGCCAAGGTCGCCAAGCAGTACCCCGAGAGTCACTTCGCGCTGATCGACTCCGCGGATGCCACCGGCGACAACATCGCCAACCTCCTCTTCGCCGAGGAGGAGGGCTCCTTCCTCGTCGGCGCAGCGGCCGCCCTGAAGACGAAGTCCGACCACATCGGGTTCGTCGGTGGTGTGAATACACCGCTGATCGAGAAGTTCGAGGCGGGTTACATCGCCGGAGCCGAGGCGGTCAACCCCGACATCCAGGTCGACAGCACCTACCTCACCCAGCCGCCGGACTTCTCCGGCTTCGGTGACACCGCCAAGGGCAAGACCGCAGCCCAGGGCATGTACGACGACGGTGCCGACATCGTCTTCCACGCGGCCGGTGGCTCCGGTGGTGGAGTCTTCGAGGCGGCAGCGGAGAGCGATGCCCTCGCCATCGGTGTCGACTCCGACCAGTACCTCACCGCGGACCCGTCGGTGCAGGACGTGATCATGACCTCGATGCTCAAGAACGTCGACGTGGCGGTCAACGAGTACCTGACCGAGGTCGACGGTGGGACTTTCCCCTCGGGACCTGTCACCTACGACCTCGAGTCCGACGGTGTGGGCTACTCCACCAGCGGCGGCCAGGTCGACGACATCACCGACAAGCTCGAGGACTACAAGAAGCAGATCATCGACGGGCAGATCAAGGTCCCGACGTCGCCCTGAGCGGCGGCGTCCTTCGCCGATGAGCCCCAGCAGACCGGCTGCCCCGGAAGGTCGATCCATCGCGCAGCCAGCCCCCGCCGGCACTGCCGAACTGGCGGTGCGGCTGCGCAGCATCACCAAGACGTTCCCGGGCGTGCGGGCCAACTCCGACGTCGACCTCGACGTGCGCCGCGGCACGGTCCACGCCGTGGTCGGGGAGAACGGCGCCGGCAAGTCGACTCTGATGAAGATCATGTACGGCGTGCAGCGGCCCGACGCCGGCACCATCGAGATCGGCGGGAAGGAGCGGACGCTCGGCTCGCCCGCCGATGCCATCGCGGCCGGCGTCGGCATGGTCTTCCAGCACTTCATGCTGGCTGACAACCTCACCGTGCAGGAGAACGTCGTCCTCGGCGCGGAGAAGCAGCACGGCATCGGCCGCGCTGCCCGCGACCGCATCGACACGATCTCCAGCGCCTACGGCTTGGGCGTCGAGCCCGACCGGCTGGTCGAGGAGCTCGGCGTGGGTGCTCGGCAGCGGGTGGAGATCCTCAAGGTTCTCTATCGCGGCGCCCGAACGATCATCCTCGACGAGCCGACGGCGGTCCTGGTGCCGCAGGAGGTCGAGGAGCTGTTCGGCAACCTGCGCGAGCTCAAGGCCGAAGGACTGGCCGTGGTCTTCATCAGCCACAAGCTCGACGAGGTGCTCTCCGTCGCCGACTACGTCACGGTCATGCGAGCCGGCACCACGGTCGCCACCGTGGCGGCGGCCGACGTCACCGCGTCGCAGCTTGCTGAGATGATGGTCGGCTCGGAGCTGCCGACACCGTCGCGGGAATCGACCACCGTCACCGACGTCCCGGTGCTCACGGTGCGCGACCTGTCGCTGGCCGGCCTGGGAGCCCGACCGCTGCTCGACTCGGTGTCGCTGACGGTCCACAAGGGCGAGGTGCTCGGCATCGCCGGAGTCGAGGGCAACGGACAGGCCGAGCTGGTCGAGGCGGTGATGGGCATGCGCCCCGGCGTCAGTGGCGAGGTCCTGCTCGGTGCGACCGACCTCAGCGACGCCCCGCCACGCGTACGCCGTGAAGCAGGCATCGGCTACATCCCCGAGGACCGGCACCGGCACGGGCTCCTGCTCGATGCGCCGCTGTGGGAGAACCGCATGCTGGGCCATCAGGGACGCCCCCCGAACGCCCATGGACCCTTCATCGACCGTGCGGGTGCCCGCGCCGACACGGAGCGGATCGTGCGGGAGTACGACGTGCGCACCCCCGGGGTCGACGTGCTCGCCCGAGCCCTGTCCGGGGGCAACCAGCAGAAGCTCATCGTGGGGCGGGAGATGAGCGGCGACCCCGTCCTGCTGATCGCCGCGCACCCGACCCGAGGCGTCGACGTCGGCGCACAGGCCGCGGTGTGGGACTCCGTGCGCGCCGCCCGTCGCAACGGGCTCGCGGTGCTGCTCATCTCCGCCGACCTCGATGAGCTGATCGGCCTGTCCGACCGCATCTCGGTCATCCTGCGTGGTCGACTGGTCGGTGACTTCGACCCGTCGACGGTCACTCCGGAGCAGCTCGGGTCCGCGATGACCGGAGCCAGCGGAGGCGCGGCTCCCGAGCAGCGAGAGCTCGCATGAGCGCGCGGCTCGAGCGCCTCGCACTCACCCTGGCTGCACCACTGCTGGCCGTGCTGGTCGCCGTCGTCGTCACCAGCCTGGTACTGGTTGCTGCGGGCGACCCGGTCGGCGAGGTGTGGTCGCAGATCTTCGCGGTTCCCGACAACCGCAACCTGATCAACATCATCAACTCGGCCTCGGTGTACTACCTGTCCGGTCTCGCCGTCGCCATCGGCTTCCGGATGAACCTGTTCAACATCGGAGTCGACGGCCAGTACCGCATCGCGGCCTTCGCGGCGGCGTACGTCGCCGGTGAGGCCTGGCTGCCCGGCTATCTCAACACCGTGGTCGCCGTCGCGGCGGCGATGCTGGTCGGTGCGGCGTGGGCGGGCATCGCGGCGCTGCTGCGGGTGACTCGCGGCGTCAGCGAGGTCATCTCGACGATCATGCTGAACGCCATCTCGACCGGCCTGGTGGCCTACCTGCTCCGCCAGGCCGCCCCACGGGTCGAGGGCAGCAACGACATCGGCACCAAGCCGATCCCCGAGGGCAGCCGCATCCCCGGCTTCCCGGTCGGTGGGGAGGCAGGCACCGTGTACGGCTTCGTGGTCATCGCGGTGCTGTTCGGTGTGGCGTACGCGGTGCTGATGAACCGGACCCGGTTCGGCTTCGACCTCCGCGCCACCGGCCAGTCCGAGTCGGCCGCTGTCGCCAGCGGTATCGACGTCAAGCGGATGGTCCTGCTGACGATGCTGCTCTCCGGCGCGGTCGCGGGACTGGTGGGCCTGCCCATCCTGTTCGGCGACGCCTACCGTTACGGAACCACGTTCCAAGCCGGCCTCGGCTTCGCCGGCATCGCGATCGCCCTGCTCGGACGCAACCATCCGGTGGGGATCGCGGTCGGTGCTCTGCTCTTCGCCTACCTCGACGAGCAGTCCAACCCGCTGCAGATCCTCGTCGGGGTGGCTCCGGAGATCGTGACCATCACCCAGGGCGTCATCGTCCTCGCCGTGGTCATCGCCTACGAGGTGGTGCGCCGCTATCGCCTTCGCCGCGAGCAGCAGACCGTGGCTGCGGCGTTGGCGAGTGAGACACCGCCGGCCAGAGAGGAGGCGCGAGCATGAGCGTCGCCGTCGATGCCGGCGCCGGGGCCACCACGGTGCCGCCGGACCGCACCCGTCGGCCTCGCACCTGGTTGTCGGTGCTGCTCGTGCTGCTCGGCCTGCTGGTGCTGCTGTCGGCGCTGCGACTGCTCACCGGCGCCGACGAGATCTCCTCCTCCGGCACCATCGCAGCGACACTGGCCGCTGCCATCCCCATCGGCCTGGCCGGTCTGGGCGGCTTGTGGTCGGAGCGGGCGGGTGTGGTCAACATCGGTCTCGAGGGGATGATGATCCTCGGCACGTTCGGCGCCGGCTACCTCGGCTACTTCTACTCACCGTGGCAGGGCGTGGTCGGCGCGGCGGTCTTCGGGGCGGCCGGCGGGTTGCTGCACGCCATCGCGACGGTCGGCTTCGGAGTCGACCACATCGTCTCCGGGGTGGCGGTCAACATCATCTCCCTCGGAGCCGTGCAGTACCTCGCCGCGCAGTCCTTCACCGGCGTCGAGGGTGGAGGAGCAACTCAGTCGCCGACGATCGGCGACCTGCCCTCGATCACGATCGACGGGCTCTCCGACCCCCTCGGCGACGTCGAGGACAACGGGTGGTTCCTTGTCTCGGAGGTGGCGGCGCTGCTGCGCGCCCTGGTGACGAACCTTTCGGTGTTCACCTTGATCGCGCTCGCGCTGTTCGCCCTGACCTATGTCGTGCTGTGGCGCACCTCGTTCGGCCTTCGGCTGCGCTCGTGCGGCGAGAGCCCCGAGGCGGCGGAGTCCCTCGGGGTGAACGTGCTGCGGTACAAGTACATCGCTGTCGTCGTCTCCGGGGCTCTGGCCGGTCTGGGCGGGGGGTTCCTCGCGCTGGTCGCCTCCAGCACCTTCCGTGACGGGCAGACCGGCGGGCGCGGCTACATCGGGCTGGCTTCGATGATCTTCGGCAACTGGAGACCCGGCGGCCTGCTCACCGGTGCGGGGCTCTTCGGCTACACCGACACCTTGCGGCTGCGCAGCGGAGGCGAGTCGGTGCACGCGTTGTTGCTGCTGCTGGCGGTGCTGCTGCTGGCGATCGCGGTGTGGCAGTGGCGCCGCGGCGAGAAGGTCGCCGCCGCCGTGTCGGTGTTCATCGCAGCGGGGGCCGCGCTGTGGTTCCTCCTCAGCGACACCGTGCCGGGCGACTTCACCGGCATGACCCCGTACGTCACGACGCTGCTCGTGCTGGCGTTGGCGTCCCAGCGACTACGCATGCCCGCAGCAGACGGGCGGCCCTATCGACGAGGCTCGGCCGGATGAGCGACCCCGACTGGGACGCCCTGCGCGCGGCTGCCACGGACGCCATGCGATACGCCTACGCGCCGTACTCGCGGTTCCCGGTGGGGGCCGCAGCGCTGGTCGACGACGGCCGCGTCGTGGTGGGCTGCAACGTCGAGAACGCGTCGTACGGGGTGGGACTGTGCGCCGAGTGCGGGCTGGTGTCGGCGCTGCACGCCAGCGGGGGAGGACGGCTCGTCGCCTTCGTGTGCGTCGACGGCGCCGGCGAGGTGCTGATGCCGTGCGGGCGCTGCCGCCAGCTGCTGTACGAGCACGGTGGCCCCGAGCTGCAGCTGGAGACCGTGTCCGGGCGCCGCCCGATGCGCGAGGTGCTGCCGGATGCCTTCGGACCCGACGACCTCCGCTGACGCCCCCTGGCCGACCGTCGATCTCGACCTGAGCGACCCCTCGACCGTCGCCGACCCGTACCCGGTGCTGGCCGCGACGCGTTCGCGGGGAGCGGTCGTGCAGCAGCGCTCGACCGGAACCCTGCTGGTGACCACCCATGCCGGCGTGACCGGGGTGCTGCGCGGCCGGTCCTGGGGTCGGGTTTGGGCTGACCGCACGCCGTTGGACCGGCTGGCGCCGTTCAACGCGCTGCACCGGCATCAGATGATGGAGAACGAGCCACCCGAGCACAGCCGCCTGCGGCGAAGTGTGGCGTCCGCCTTCGCTCGCGGGCACGTCGAACGGCTGCGACCGCGGGTGCGGATCATCGCCAGCGACCTGCTGCGTGCGGCCGGCAGCTCGTTCGACGTGGTGCGCGACTACGCCGAGCCACTCAGTGTCGCGGTCATCTGCGAGCTGCTCGGCGTACCGGTCACCGACGGGGGGCAGCTGCGCACCTGGTCAGCAGCCATCGTGGCGATGTATGAACCGGCGCCGTCGCCAGCCGTTCAGGCAGCCGCTGTCACCTCCAGCGCTGAGTTCGCCGCGTACGTGGGGGACCTGCTGGACCGGCGGACCGCCGAACCCTGCGACGACCTGGTCAGCGACCTGGTGGCCGACGGCGGGTTGACCCGTGCGGAACAGGTGGCGTCGGTGGTCCTGCTGCTCAACGCCGGGCACGAGGCCTCGGTCAACGGCTTCGGCAACGCGGTGCACGCGTTGGCGACGAACAGCGCCCAGCTCGCCGCGGTGGCGTCCGGCGAGGTGGGCATGGAGGTCGCCTGGGAGGAGCTGCTTCGCTTCGACAGCCCTCTTCAGCTCTTCGAGCGCACCGCCGTGCGCGACACCGACGTGTGCGGCTTGCCCGTGCCGGCCGGTACCCGGGTCGCACTGCTGATGGGAGCCGCCAACCGTGATCCAGCACGGTTCGCCGACCCGGATCGGCTGCAGGTCGCTCGCGACGCGACGGGTCACGTGACGTTCGGGCTGGGTCTGCACTTCTGTCTCGGGGCACCGCTGGCCCGGCTGGAGCTCCAGGTGGCGCTGCGCACGCTGCTGGACCGCCTCCCCCGGCTGGAGGTGACCGGTGGAACGCGGCGGCCGGGCTTCGTGCTGCGCGGCTGGTCGTCCCTGCCGGTGCACGGCGCCGGATGAAAAGCGGCACGAGCCGCCCAGCGTGACGGCCGTGCCGCCCCGGCCCCTAGGTTGCGTGCATGAGCGAGAGCTTCGACGCGGTCGACGTCATCCGCACCAAGCGCGACGGGGGCGTCCTGCACGACGCGCAGATCGACTGGGTGGTCGACGCCTACACCCGCGGGGCGGTCGCTGACGAGCAGATGGCGGCCCTGGCCATGGCCATCCTGCTGCGCGGCATGGAAAGGTCCGAGATCGCGCGCTGGACCCGGGCGATGATCGACTCCGGCGAGCGCATGGACTTCTCCGGACTGTCCCGGCCGACCGCAGACAAGCACTCGACCGGAGGCGTCGGCGACAAGATCACGCTGCCGCTGGCGCCCCTGGTGGCGGCATGCGGGGTGGCGGTGCCCCAGCTGTCTGGTCGAGGACTAGGTCACACCGGTGGCACGCTCGACAAGCTGGAGTCGATACCCGGCTGGCAGGCTTCGTTGACCACAGACCAGATGAACTCCCAGCTCGAGGAGGTCGGGGCGGTCATCTGTGCTGCCGGGGCGGGGCTGGCACCTGCCGACAAGAAGCTGTACGCGCTGCGCGACGTCACCGGCACGGTGGAGTCGATCCCGCTCATCGCCAGCTCGATCATGAGCAAGAAGATCGCCGAAGGCACCGGGTCACTGGTGCTCGACGTCAAGGTGGGCTCGGGCGCTTTCATGAAGTCGCTGGACACCGCACGCGAGCTGGCCGACACCATGGTCGCGCTCGGCGCCGATGCCGGCCTGCCGACTGTTGCTCTGCTCACCGACATGTCGGTCCCGCTCGGGCGTACGGCGGGCAACGCACTGGAGGTGCGGGAGTCGCTCGAGGTTCTTGCCGGTGGCGGCCCGCCTGACGTCGTCGAGCTGACGCTGGCGCTGGCTCGCGAGATGCTCGCCGCAGCCGGACGAGACGATGTCGACCCCGCGGATCGCCTTGCCGACGGCTCGGCGATGGACGTGTGGCGAGCCATGATCGCCGCTCAGGGTGGCGACCCCGAAGCCGCTCTCCCGGTGTCGCTGGAACGGCAGGTGGTGGCCGCCGACTCCGACGGGATGCTCACCGAGCTTGACGCGCTGGCGGTGGGAGTGGCCGCCTGGCGGCTCGGAGCCGGCCGGGCCCGACAGGGGGAGCAGGTGCAGGCGGGCGCCGGCGTGGAGTGGCATGTACGACCTGGTGAGGAAGTGCGTGCCGGCGACCCTGTCCTGACGTTGCACACCGACGAGCCGGCACGCTTCGATCGCGCTCTGGAGGCGCTCTCCGGCGGGTGGCAGGTGTCGCCTGCCTCTTCCGGCGACAGTCCGCCGGGCAGCGTGTCGGTGCTGCTCGACCGCATCGGCTGACCGGTCGCTGCGGTAGCGCAGCTCAGCGTTCCGCCCGGAGCCCGGGAGCCCGGAGCCGGGGGGCAGTGCCCGCGCTGGTCAGTCGTCCGGATCCAGGTACAGGCAGAACGGGTGCCCGGCCGGGTCGAGCATCACCCGGACGTCGTCCTGTGGCTGGTACGACGCCTGCGTCGCGCCCGTCTCGATGGCGTAGGCGACCGCCTGCTCCAGGTCGTCGACCTCGATGTCGAGATGCATCGACATCTGTGGAGCGCCGTCCTCGGGCGGCCAGACCGGGCGGCGATAGTTCGGCTCGGTCTGGAAGCCGAGGTTGTAGCCGGCCTCGTCCGACGGTGCGAGCGCCGCTCCGTCCCCGTTCTCGTCGGGGAACAGCTCCCAGCCCAGCAACCGCTGGTAGAACCTCGCCAGCTCCAGCCCGTCCGGCGCGTCGAGGACCACACCCCACCAGTGCTTCTTCGTTCGCAGTGCCATCCGGATACCTTGCCACCGTGGCGGCCACGCCATCGGGCCTGGCGTGAGTGTCGGCATCCGGGAATCAGCGAGGAGTGCTCATGCGTGCCGAACAGCTCACCGATCCGGTGGCCTATCACGGCGAGGGTCCGGTCTGGTCCCCGTCCTGGGGTGGGCTGCGCTGGGTCGACATGCTGGCCGGCGACGTCTTGTCCCTGCGTTCCGACGGCAGCGTCGAGCGCCGCAACGTCTCAGAGATCGCCGCCGCCCTGCGCCCTCGCCGCGGGGGCGGCTCGGTCATCGCCGTGGAGCGCGGGTTCGCGCTGGAGGAGCCGGACGGGAGCCTGCAGCGGCTGGGGGAGGTCTGGGCGAACTCGCGGGTGCGGATGAACGAAGGCGGCTGCGACCCCGACGGTCGCTTCTACTGCGGGTCCATGGCGTACGACCAGACCCCGAGGGCCGGCGTCCTGTACCGCCTCGCCCCGGACCGTTCGGTGCAGGTCGTGCTGCGCGACGTCACCATCTCCAACGGGTTGGAGTGGAGCCCGGACGGCGCGCTGGCGTACTACAACGACACCGCCACCGGGCAGATCAGCGTCTTCGACTACGACGCTGCCAGCGGACTGAGCGGCCGACGTGTGTTCGTGGACATCGCCGAGGGGGGCAGCCCGGACGGACTCACGGTGGACGCGGAGGGAGGCGTCTGGACCGCCGTGTTCGATCGCGGTGAGGTGCACCGGTACGACTCCCGGGGAGCACTGGACGAGGTGGTGGAGCTGTCGGCGAGGCAGGTGACGGCCTGCACCTTCGGTGGGGACGAGCTCGATCAGCTCTTCATCACGACGTCTCGGGAAGGACTCGAGCCCGACGAGGACCCGCTCGCCGGTGCCGTGTTCACCGTCGCGGTCGGTGTCCGCGGGCTACCCGTGCGGGAGTTCGCGGGCTGACACCTCAGCCCGCCGGGTCGACTCGCTCCGCGAGCGAGACGACCGCCTCGATCAGCGGCTTCCCGCTGGTCAGGACCTGGTCGTTGTGGTCGGCGCCGACCACCTCGACGGCGGCATGCAGCGTTGGCGCCGCCTCGGCCACCGTGCGGCTCTGCTCCGCCGGTACGACCGTGTCCGCACTGCCGTACACGACCGTGACGGGTGCCGGCACGGCCTCGAGCTGCTCGGTCAGCGGGAACCTGTCGCGGAGCAGTGCCCGCACGGGGAGGAACGGGTAGTGCAGCTGCCCCACCGACGCGAGGTCGACGAAGGGTGACCGCAGCACCATTCCGGCCGGCGGCACCGAGCTCGCGAGCTCGGTGACAACGGCAGCGCCGAGGCTCTCACCGAAGTACAGCAGCCGGTCAGGTGGGTAGCCGGCCCCTTCCAGGAAGGCCTGGGCAGCCCGGACGTCCAGCGCCAGCCCCTCCTGCGACGGACTTCCCGGATTGGCGCCGTAGCCGCGATAGTCGAACAGCAGGACGGAGAACCCGCGAGCAGTCAGGGACTGCGCGAGCGGGGCACGCGAGGAGCGGTCGCCGGCATTCCCGTTGGCCACCAGCACCGCGATGTCGCGGGCCGGGGGGCGGGCCCGGACGAACCAGGCTCCCAGCAGCAACCCGTCAGCGGTTTCGAGCACGACGCCCTGACCCCCGGGCAGGACGGTCGCGACCGGCGGCACTGACTGCGCCGACGGCAGATAGATCAGCTGGCGCTGCAGCGCCCAGAAGATTCCCAGGATCACCACAACTGCAGCCGCGACGAGGCCTGCGAAGCGCACTCGTCACAGGCTGCCACCAATGCCGGCCGGCACCAACGGGGAGCGAAGACGCAGCGCGTCGCTGACCCTGATCCGGGTCTCCGGCTGAGACATTGGGACACGAAAGATCCTTCCTGTGCCGGGTGGTGCCAGCCGTGCCTGACGAACCGCCCGCACCCGCCTCGGTGCAGCGCCTGCCGCGCATGCCCGGCCTGGATGGGCTGCGCGCGATCGCCGTGCTCGGCGTCGTGCTCTACCACCTCGGGCTCCCGTGGATGCCCGGCGGCTTCCTGGGTGTCGACGTCTTCTTCGTGCTCTCCGGCTTCTTGATCACCACGCTGGTCATCGAGGAGGTCGAGAGGACCGGTCGTCTTAGCCTGCGCGACTTCTATCTCCGCCGAGCGCGCAGACTGCTGCCCGGCCTTTTCCTGCTTCTGGCTGTGCTGTCGGTGCTCGCCGTCGTGGTGCTGCCCGAGGAGCGCGGCGAGCTGCGGCGTGACGTCACCGCCGCCCTGCTGTACGTCTCGAACTGGTCCTACATCCTCACCGAGCAGTCGTACTTCGAGGCGATGGGGCGTCCGCCGCTGCTGCAGCATCTGTGGTCGCTGGCCGTCGAGGAGCAGTTCTACCTGATGTGGCCGGTAGCGGTCGCTGTGGTTCTCGCCTATGGCCGCACCTGTGGCCGCCGGCATCTGCGGCGGATCGCGCTGATCGCTGCGGTCGTCTCGACCGCCTGGATGGGGCTGCTGGCCGTGCGCAACGGCTACCCGGTGCCGAACGACCCCAGCAGGGTGTACTTCGGTACCGACACGCATGCGATGGGTCTGCTGCTGGGCGCGGCGTTGGCGACGTGCTGGTCGCCCTGGCGGCTCTGGCGTTGCGACAGCAGCTGGCTCACCAGTCATCGCCCGACGAGCCAGCGAGCGGGCACCGCTCTGGTCGACCTGGTGGGCATCGCCGCGTTGGCCGGTGTGCTGTGGATGTTCCTCACGGTCGGTGAGTTCTCGCCGTGGCTGTACCGAGGCGGCTTCTTCGCCGTCACGGCATGCACCGCCCTGCTGGTCGCCGCGGTGGCACATCCGGCAGGGCTGCTCGGACGCGCCCTGGGCAGCCAGCCACTGCGCTATCTGGGGGAGCGCTCGTAC
>DASQMN010000290.1:0-14056 GCA_035645475.1 Nocardioidaceae bacterium | reverse complement strand
CCGGACCGGACCAGCCGGTCAAGGACCACGGGACGCACCCGCTGAAGCAGCGGCTTGCGGGCGTGCGAAGTCGCCTGCCGGAGCAGACGCTGCGTGCAGTCTACGTCAGCCGCCGCCTGAGCCTCGACTTCCGGTCGCCGCATCGGTCAGGGAGGCTCATCGTCCGGTCCATGTCCACAGCTTGTGCTGTCGACGAGTTCGTCCACTGTTCGGCGGCGACCAGGGGCGGACTCGGATGGAACCGCTGCAGACTCCCCCACATGACTGCGCCCTCTGTCCCAGCGCCCTCCCTCGCGCATGGCCGGCGGGTGCGCCATCGGGTCACCGTGCGAGCGCTGGCGGTGCTTGTGCTGCTGGTCAGCGGTTTTCTGCCGGCGCCCGCCGGCGCCTCGGTGTCCATCGCTTCATCCCGGCCGGGAGGTGACGGCGTCTGGACGTGGCCGTTGTGGCCCCAGCCGAGGGTGCAGCGCGCGTTCGATGCACCGGATGGGCCGTACGCTGCCGGCCATCGAGGCGTCGACCTGCTCGGACGCAGCGGCCAGGCCGTCCGTGCGGTTGACGGGGGCACCGTCGTCTACGCCGGGCGGGTCGGCGGCATCGACGTCGTGTCGCTGGACACGCCGGCCGGCCGGGTGACCTACCAGCCGGTGTCTGCCTCCGTACGACGCGGAGCCACCGTGTCCGCCGGCGCGGTGCTCGGCCGCCTGCGCACGACCGGCGGCCACTGCCTCCCCCTGGTCTGTCTGCACCTCGGCCTGATCGTCACCGGCGAGTACCAGGATCCGCTGCGGCTCCTGGGCGCCGGCCCGGTGCGGCTGCTGCCTCTGGGTGACGCGCCGCCCACGCCGTTTCCTGTGACACCGCGAACGGGGGCCGGCCTGTCCCGAGAGGGGGTCGGGAGTCCTCCCAGCCGTACCTTCCTCGAGCCCGCGTCGTCTGCCGGCAGCCCGGTGGCGGTCCGGCTGGGCCTCAGCCTCGGCCGCGGCCTTCAGGCGCGGGGGTGAGCCAGCCGATACGCCTGGCGCAGCCGCTCACTGCTCACGTGGGTGTAGATCTGGGTGGTCGCCAAGGAGGCGTGGCCGAGGATCTCCTGGACGCTGCGCAGGTCGGCTCCCCCCTCGAGCAGGTGCGTCGCCGCTGTGTGCCGCAAGCCGTGAGGGCCGATGTCGGGGGCACCGTCGATCACGGCGATCCGTTCGTGCACCATGCGCCGTGCGCCGCGCTGATCCCAGCGGCCGCCACGGACGCCCAACATCAGGGCGGGACCGCTGCCAGGGCGAGCGAGGGCGGGACGGCCGTCGGTGAGCCAGCGAGTCACCGCGCGCTGCGCTGGGCGGCCGTAGGGCACAGACCGCTGCTTGTTGCCCTTGCCGAGCACCCGCAGCAGCCCGCGTTCGGTGTCCAGATCGTCGACGTCGAGCCCGACCAGCTCGCCGACACGCACTCCGGTGGCGTACAGCAGCTCCAGCGCCGCAGCGTCGCGCAGGCCGACGGGTCCTTGGTCAGCCGCCGCTCGGGTAGCCGCCTCCAGCATCGCCCGCACCTCGTCCTGACGCAGGCTCGGTGGCAGCGGCCCGGAGCGTCGCGGTGTGCCGAGCAGAGCGCCGGCATCCACCGCGGAGCGACCGGTTCGCAATAGCCAGGCGGTGAACATCCGAGCGGACGTAGCCCGTCGGGCGACCGTCGAGCGGGCGCGTCCACGGCTGTGCAGCGACGCCAGCCACGATCGCAGTGCCCGGACGTCCAGGACCGCTGGGTCCGTGACACCGAGGCGCTGCGCGTGCTCCGCCAGGGCCGCGAGGTCACCCACGTACGCGCGAACCGTGTGCGCAGACAGATCGCGTTCCAGGCTGAGATGCCGCTCATAGGCGGCGAACGCCGCGCACCATGAGGCGGACAGCTCTCGCTCCACAGCCACCCCATGGGGAGGCGGCGGTGTCACGGCGGTGCTCACGGCATCGACTGTGGGACGTCGGAGCCGGTGCGGCAAGCCACCGCGCCGCCCGGCCACCACGGGTGCCGGTGAAGGACGCAAGACAGACCTCGCCCCGACCGCGAGCTGCGCAGCCGGCTAAGGGCTGCTCACCGGCGGTCCCCGGCGAGGACGGCCGGTCACGAGCCGCACGCCTTCGCGGCTCAGCCGGACACCCCGGCTGTCCTCGTCTGCGACACCGGCAGCGACCAGCCCAGCCAGCGCCGCGCGCACCTCGCTCTGAGGCAACCGCGCACGAGCAGCCACGGCGGCAACCGGGTGGTGCCCGTGAGTGCTCAACGCCTCGATGACCCGTTGGTGCAGCGGACCCAGCAGGTCGAATGCGCTCGCTGGGAGCCGCGGCGGCTCGAGGAGGCCACTGCCGGCCGGGGCAACTGATTCCCACACCTGGCCGGCGTCGCTCACCAGGAGCGCACCCCCGCCCCGCAGCAGCTCGTGGACGCCACGCGACGTGGCCGCGGTGACCGGTCCGGGCACACCCATGGTCATGCGCCCGAGGCTCAACGCCCAGTGCGCCGTGTTGAGGGCGCCGCTGCGCACCGCCGCCTCCACCACCACGGTGCCCCGTGCCAGCGCCGCGATCAGACGGTTGCGCGCCAGGAAGCGCCACTTGGTCGGAGTGGCGCCCAACGGAAGCTCGCTCACCACGAGCCCCTCGGCGCCGATGCGGTCCAGCAGGGAGACATGAGCGCGCGGGTAGGCGACGTCGGTACCGCAGGCGAGCACGGCGACCGTCGGCCCGTTGAGCGCCAGCGAGCCGCGATGCGCTGCTGAGTCGATACCGAACGCAGCACCGGAGACGCTTGTCACGTTTCGCTCGGCCAAGCCGGCACCGAGCTGACCGGCGACGCTCTGGCCGTAGGACGTGGCTGCGCGGCAGCCGACCACCGCCACCGAGCGAGCCACGGTCTCAGCCAACCCGAGCGAACCCCGCACCCACAGACCGAGGGGAGGGCCACCACGGTGATTGAGTGCTGGGGCGTGCTCCAGGTCGCCGAGCCCGTCCGGCCATTCCTCCTGGCCTGGTACGACCCAGCGGAGGCCCTGACTCGACGCGGCGTCGAGCAGTCGACCGGCCTGCTCGGTCAGGTCATCGCGGGGACCGCTGAACCAGCCTTCAGGTACCGGCGTGCCGCAGGGCAGGCACCCGGCTCGCACCGCCTCGAGCGTCTCGGCTGCGCCGTGAGTCCCCACCGCGGCCGCCATCGCCGGATCACCTGGCTCAGCACGCAACGACAGGTCGAGCCGCTGCAGCGACTCGTCGACCGACGGCGTCATGCCGGCACCTGCGTGCCTGCGCCGACTCGGCCAAGTGGCACAGCCGAGGAGTGCCGAAGTCCCCATGCGGACTCGACGTCGTCAGGGCTTGGGACACCGTGGCCGGCGAGATCGGCGACCGTCCAGGCGAGGCGGGTCACTCGGTCGAGCCCGCGAGCCGACAGCACGCCGCGAAGCACCGGCTGCTCCAGACACCGCAGGGCACGCGTCGGCAGAGGCCAACGGGCCCGGAGCTCCGGCGTGGGAACACTGGAGTTCAGACGCCACGGTGTTCCGGCGTACCGGCGCTCCTGACGCGCTCGAGCCTCTCGTATCCGCTCGGCGACACGCGCGCTCGGCTCGGCGACCGCGAGCGAGTCGAGCAGCTCGTGCCGGGGCACCGGGAGCACGTCACGCGAGATGTCGATGCGGTCTCGGACGGGTCCGGAGATGCGGTCGCGGTACCGCCGCATCACCGTGGGAGTGCAGGTGCACTCGGGGCCGGGTGCTTGGCCGCAGGGGCAGGGGTTGGCTGCCAGCACGAGCAAGAAGTCGGCTGGGTACGTGGCGCTCGCGTCGGCGCGGCTGATGGTCACTCGGCCGCTCTCCAACGGCTGGCGCAGCGCGTCGAGCACGTGGCCGGCGAACTCCGGCGCCTCGTCCATGAAGAGCACTCCCCGATGTGCCAACGACATCGCGCCGGGGCGAATGACCCGGCTGCCGCCGCCGACGATCGCGGCGACGCTTGCTGTGTGGTGCGGGTCTACGAACACCGGCCGCTGCAGCAGCGGCTGTTGAGCCGGCAGCACTCCGGCGACGGAGTGCACCGCGCTGACCTCCAGCGACTCGGACAGAGTGAGCTCCGGCAACAGCGCGGGCAGGCGCTCGGCGAGCATCGTCTTGCCCGCACCCGGTGGTCCGGCCAGCAACAGGTGGTGGCCCCCGGCGGCGGCTACCTCGACCGACCACCGAGCCGCCTGCTGGCCGACGACGTCCGCGAGGTCCAGGCCGCTGGTGCGGTCACCGGGACGCCAGACGGGTGTCGGCCCCATGTCGAGCGGCGGGACCGGCGGCGCGTCGGGCTCTACTTCGCCGCGCAGCAGCGCGACGACCTGGCTCAGCGACCGAACGCCGACGACCGCCAAGCCGGGGACGACCTGGGCCTCGCTCACATTCGCCTCCGGCACGAACAAGCGCTCCGCGCCTGCATCGGCAGCGGCCAGGGCCGACGGCAGGACGCCTGGAACCGCGCGCAGCCTCCCGTCGAGGGCCAGCTCGCCGAGGACCACCGCCTCGGCGACCGGATCGGCGGGGAGCACCCCGGCGGCGACCAGCACAGCCAGCGCGATGCCGAGGTCGTACTGCGCACCGCCCTTGGGCAGCGACGCCGGCGACAAGGACACCGTGATGCGCCGGTTGGGCCAGCTCTGGCCACTGTTGACGACCGCGGCGCGGCAGCGGTCGCGGGCCTCGCTGATCGATGCGTCAGGCCGCCCCACCAGCGCCACGCTGGGCAGCCCCTGCCCGAGATTGGCCTCAATCTCGACCATACGCCCGGAGACGCCCTCCAGGGCGACGGTTCGCGTGCGTCCGAGCAGCATCAGGCCACGCCACGCAGATGCTCGACCTCGGCCGCGCCGCGAGCGGGCACCCGGACACCGACGACATCGACGCGCAGCCCCGACGGCGACATATGATGCTCGCCGAGCCACTGCGCCAGCAGCCGACGCAGCCGGGCCGCCTTGCGGGGCGTCACCGCTTCCAGTGGCGAGCCGAACAGGTCACCTGAGCGAGTCTTGACCTCGACGGCGACCAGCTCGTTGCCGTCTCGGCAGACCAGGTCGAGCTCACCGATGGAGCAACGCCAGTTGCGGTCGAGCACGACCAGCCCCTCGACCCGCAACCTCTGCGCGGCCACCTCCTCGCCGTACTGACCCACGGCAATGCGTCGTTGTGCCGTCGACGTCATGGTCACCTCCCGGTCATCCCGAGAAGAGACTGCTCGTCTCCAGGACTGGTCAGCGAGGCGAGTCGCCCGCCTGTGCACAACCACCCGCAGGCGGAAGGTTGGGGACAGAACCGGGCTTCAGGCAGGCGGCTACCGTGCTGGCTGCGGTCGCGTCGTCATCTCGGCCGCTCCCGCCGCACGCCGTACGTTGACGAAGCGCCACCGGTGCTCAGGACACGGCCCGTGGGCCGCCAGCGTCTGCTCGTGCCGTTCGGTGCAGTAGCCCTTGTGCACGTCGAACTCGTATGCCGGGAAGCGCTCGTGCAGCTGCGCCATCAAGCGGTCACGCGTCACCTTGGCCACGACGGACGCGGCGGCGATGCAGGCCGCCACCCGGTCGCCCTTCCACATCGCGAGACCGGGGACGCCTAACCCGTCGACGCTGAAGCCGTCCGTGAGGACGTACGCCGGGCGCACGCTCAGCCGGGCCAGGGCACGACGCAGCGCCTCGACATTGGCCACGTGCATGCCGAGGCGGTCACACTCCGCGGCGGGCACCACGACAACGCTCCACGCCGCCGCTCGGCGTACTACCTCGGCGTAGCAGGCTTCGCGGCGCTTCTGGGTGAGCAGCTTGGAGTCGGCCAGGCCCGGCACCTCGCCGGCCCGCCCCTGTGCGAGGACCACTGCGGCGGCCACCAAAGGCCCGGCACAGGCGCCTCGCCCGGCTTCGTCGACGCCCGCCACAGGTGTGAGTCCGTGCCGGCTCAACGCTCGTTCGTATCCGTGCAGCCCGGCGTCACGCCGGATCGTCGCACCGCGTGGCAGGGCGCTCACGACCCGGGTGAGGCCTCAGCGGCAGGGACGTCGGCGAACACGTTGTCGACGCCGTCGACGAACTGGATACGCGACCACGGCCAGACGACCGTCCACACCTTGCCCACCACGTCGTCGGTGGACACGAACCCGCCTCCGGGGGCACCCAGGTGTGCCCGCGAGTCACTGGAGTTGTTGCGGTTGTCGCCCATCACCCACAGCTTGCCCTCAGGCACCGTCACGTCGAACTTCGTGTCCGACGGCGAGAGGCCGGGCCGCAGGTAGGCCTCCTGCACCGGTGCGCCGTTGAGCTCCAGGCGGCCTTCGGAGTCGCAGCACACGACATGGTCACCGGCGACGCCGATCACCCGCTTCACCAGATGGCCGCCGGTGGGGTACAGCCCGATGAGGCTCAGCCCTTCCTGCACGACGTTGCTTGCCTCGCGGCCCTCCGTGGGGCCGAGCCACTCACCTGGGTCGTCGAAGACGACGATCTCGCCCCGCTCGACATCACCGGTCCAGTACGAGACCTTCTGGACAAGGATGCGGTCGTCCTTGTCCAGGGTGTTCTCCATGGAGCCGGACGGGATGTAGAACGCCTGCACCAGGAAGGTCTTCACCACCACCGCGAGAACCAGTGCGGTGACGAGGAGCAGCAGGACTTCCTGCCACAGCGGAAGCGCCTTCTTGGCCGTCGACGGCTTCGCCTCGGTGCCCGAGCTCACGCCCGGAGCCTAGCCACGGGTGAGAAGCCGGTCAGCGACCCGAGACCGGGTCGCGCCGCTCCTTGATCTTGGCCGCCTTGCCGCGCAGGTTGCGCAGGTAGTAGAGCTTGGCGCGCCGGACGTCACCGCGGGTCACGACCTCGATCTTCTCGAAGATCGGCGAGTGCATCGGGAAGGTTCGCTCGACCCCGACGCCGAAGCTGACCTTGCGCACGGTGAACGAGCGCCCGATGCCGGACCCATGAATACGGATCACGACGCCCTGGAAGACCTGCACCCGGGAGCGGTTGCCTTCTACGACCCGTACGTGGACCTTCACGGTGTCGCCGGCGCGGAACTGGGGTAGGTCGCTGCGCAGGCTGTCGGCTGCGAGGGCGTCGATGGCGTTGGTCATGGCGTCTCTTCCTCGTCGCTGCCACCGGTCAGGGACAGTTCTTCGCGAGTGAGTCGAAGGGGGTCGCCGATCGACGTCGCAGCTCCTCCCCGGTGGCAGAGGAACCGTTGGCTCGCTGCAAGCGAGCCGGACGCGTGGCGCCAACGGACAAGTTTGCCACAGGCAGCGGTCGGTGGAGTAATCACCGTCAAGCGCGCTGCTTGACCAGCCGGACCACTCCGGCGTCGGTCTGCGGCAGTGTTCGGTAGCCCGCTCTGCGGTACATGCGCAGGTTGCCCCGGCTGGCTGCTCCGGTGAAGAGGCCGAACGACGTCGCTGCGGGGGGCGCTTGTGCCTCGGCGAACTCGAGCAGCCATCTGCCGAGCCCTCGGCCTTGCAGGTCAGGAGCGACCATGATGCGTCCGATGTCCCATTGGCCGCCCTGCAGCCGGGCGCGGACGGAGCCCACCAGGCGCCCGTGCGATCTGAGGACGTAGACATCCCATGCCGACAGCGAGTCCCGTACGTCCGCGAACGACTCCGTCAGGGCCGGGATGGCCAGCGTCTCGTTGGCCCGGGCCTCCTGCAGCCAGCACGCGCGTTGCAGCGTCCACAGCTCCCCGGCGTCGGCCGGCTCCGCGAGCCGGACCACCGTCTCGCTGAGGAGGTCCGCCGACACGGCGCGGCTGGGGTGCACGAGATCGGGTCTGCGCTCGGCGGTGCGCCGCAGCGCCTGCTCCCGACGCCACCGGGCGATACGGGCGTGGTCACCGCTCAGCAGGACCTCCGGTACGTCGCGGCCGCGCCAGCTGGCCGGCTTGGTGTAGACGGGGTACTCGAGCAGGGCACCGTCGTCCGAAGCGGCGTGCGACTCCTCGGACAACGACGCCGGGTTGCCCAGTACCCCGGGCAGCAGTCGCACGACGGCCTCGACCACGGCGAGAGCGGCCACCTCACCGCCATTGAGCACGTAGTCGCCGAGTGACACTTCCTCGACCGGCATGCGCGTGGCTGCCTCGTCGAGCACACGCTGGTCGATGCCCTCGTAGCGCCCGCAGGCGATCACCAGCCACGGCAGCGTGGACAGACGTTCGGCCGCGGCCTGGCGGAACGGCCGCCCGGCCGGAGTCGGCACCAGCAGCGTCGGCGGGTCGACGTGCGCGGGCACGAGCTCGTCCAGGGCGCTGCCCCACGGGCCCGGCGCCATGACCATTCCCGCGCCGCCGCCGTACGGGGTGTCGTCGACCGTACGGTGCCGGTCCGACGTCCAGCGGCGAAGGTCGTGCACCTGCAGGTCAATGAGGCCGTTGGCACGTGCCCGCCCCGGCAGGGACAGGTCGAGAGCGTCCAGATAGGAGGGGAAGATGGTGACGACGTCGATCCGCATCGCGATCACTCCGAGGGTGCAGCGATGCCTGGCGATGGCTCCTCGGTGAGCAGGTCGGCGGTGTCGAGCACCTCGACGTAGCCGGACTCGACGTCCACGACGGGCACCATGTCGGTGACGAACGGCACGAGCACCTCGCGTCCGTCGCCCAGCCGCACGCCGAGCACATCGTGCGCCGGCAGGTGCAGCACGCTTTCGACGGTGCCGAGCTCGGCGTGCCTGTCGGGGCCAATGGAGCGGACCGTTAGTCCGACGAGCTGGTGGTCGTAGAACTCCTCGGGGTCCTCGGGCCTCTCCCCGCTGTCGACGTCGATGCAGAGCATGGCGCCTCGCAGGCGTTCAGCAGCGGTTCGGTCGTGGACCTGCTCGAAGCTGACGAGCAGACGGCCTGCGTGCGGACGTACGGCCGACACCGTCACCGATGCGAGCGGCGTCGGCGGTGAGAGGCGCAGCTGCGCACCGACCATGAAGCGGCGGTCCGGCTCGTCGGTGCGGAGGTCGACGCTGACCTCACCCCGTACGCCGTGGGCGCGGCCGACCCGGCCGATGACGACCTCGACCACGTCGGGATGCCTCGGCTCAGCGACGGTCGACGTCGACGAAGTCGATGCGGGCACCGCCGCGACCGGCCAGAGCGCCGGCGACGGTGCGGATGGCTGTCGCGGTGCGGCCACCCCGCCCGATCACCTTGCCGAGATCCTCGGGATTGACCCGGACCTCGAACAGGCGCCCTCTGCGCAGGTCCTTGGAGCGCACGCTGACGTCGTCGGGGTGGTCGACGATCCCGCGAACCAGATGCTCGATCACCTCGGTGACCATGGCGATCAGGCCTCGGGGGTGTCGGCAGCCGCCGATGGGGCAGCTGCCTCCGGTGCTGCTGTGTCCGCTGTCGCCTCGGGTGCTGCTTCCGCGGCCGGAGTCTCGGCTGCGGCTGCCTGGGCTGCCGGCGCGTCGGCTGCGGGTGTCTCAGCGGCCGGAGTCTCGGCCGGGGCAGCCGTCTTGCGGGTGCGCCGCGAGGTGACCGCCTCTGACGTGGACTCGCCGCCGGAGTCCTTCAGCGCCTCGTTGAAGATCTCGGTCTTGTCCCGCTTGGGGGCGGCCATCAGCAGCGGCGGGGGTGCCGGCTCGCCCTTGAACTTCTGCCAGTCGCCGGTCTTGCGCAGTAGTGCTGCGACCGGCTCGCTCGGCTGCGCGCCGACGCTGAGCCAGTGCAGGGCACGCTCGCTGTCGACGACGATCACCGACGGGTCGGCTTTCGGGTGGTACTTGCCGATCTCCTCGATGACGCGGCCATCGCGCTTGGTGCGCGAGTCGGCGACGACGATGCGGTAGTACGGCTGACGGATCTTGCCCATGCGCTTCAGGCGAATCTTGACGGCCACGAGTGTGGTGTCTCCTCAATCAATGCTGGGTGGGTGAGCTCGGCACGCCCGTGTGGGGCCGGGGCAACGTCTCAGGGTGCCGGGTACGCCCAGTAGAGAGGGGCTGCGCATACGCCGTCGACCGTTCATTGTGCCAGAGCCTCCAGCTGTCGCTCTAATCCCATGGTCGAGGTGGGCGACACGGAAGGTCCTGCGTCGGTGATGATGCCGCGATGACGACGTCCCCAGACCCCGCATCGCTCTCCGCCTATCACTCACGACTCCCCTACGGCGAACGCGTCTCGCCCGCCCCTCTGCTCGGAGAGCCCTTCTTCCCCTTCGAAGGCGACATACGCACGGTGGCACTGAACGGGCCACTGGTGCCCGAGCCGCCACGCAACGGCGAAACGGGAGGAGGCGAGTGCCTGCGCTGTGCCGATCCTGAGCGCCACGTCATCTGGCGTGACGAGCTCTGGGACGTACGCACCGGCTTCGAACCGATCGGGCTTCCGATGATGGCCGGGCTCGCGACACGCGAGCACATGACACTGCACACCCTGACCCCGGCAGTGCTGGCGACGATGGGTCAGGTGATCCAGCGGCTCGCGAAGGCGATCGGCCGCCTCGACGGAGTGGCGCGGACCCACTTCAACCGCTGGGGCGACGGCAGCGAGCACTTCCACATGTGGTTCCTGGCCCGGCCGCTGGGGATGATGCAGCTCCGCGGGGCGATGATCGCAGCCTGGAACGACATGCTGCCGCCGATTCCCGATGAGGAGTTCGCGGCCAACATGCGCACCGTCGCCGCCGCTATGGCTGAGGACGGTGGGCAGGCAGTCGGTTCGGGCGTGCGCTGACTCAGGCCACGACAGCGCCACGCAGCACGACCCGGCTGGGCGAAGCGAGCGCCCGCAGGTCGGCTAGCGGGTTGCTGTCGTAGACGCAGAAGTCGGCTGGGGCGCCTTCCTCGAGCCCCGGCCGGCCAAGCCACGCTCGCGCACGCCAGGAGGCTGCTCCGAGGGCTTCCACCGCTGTCATGCCGTACGAGGCGAGCTCGAGCACCTCGGCGGCGATGAGCCCGTGCGGCAGCACACCGCCGGCGTCGGTGCCCGCATAGATCGCCACCCCGGCCTCGTGCGCGGCGCCGATGGTGTCGCGGCGACGGGCGAACAGGTCGCGCATGTGTGCGGCATACGCCGGGAACTTCTCGCCGGCCCGCTCGGCGTACGTCGGGAAGTTCTTCAGCTGGATCACCGTCGGCACCAGGGCGGTGCCGCGGGCCACCATGGCGTCGACCAGGTCCGGCGACAGCCCGGTGCCGTGCTCGAGGCAGTCGATGCCCGCCTCGATCAGGTCGGGAAGCGCGGCCTCGCCGAAGACGTGCGCCGTCATCCGCACCCCCTCCTCGTGCGCGGCCGCCACCGCCGCGTGCACCGCTTCCCGGGGCCAGGACGGGGTCAGGTCCCCGGCGTCACGGTCGATCCAGTCGCCCACGATCTTGACCCAGCCGTCGCCGCGGCCCGCTTCCTGCCGAACGTAGGCCGGCAGGTCCGTCGGCTCGACCTCGTGGGCGTAGTTGCGGATGTAGCGCCTGCTGCGGGCGAGATGCCGACCGGCCCGGATGATCTCGGGCAGGTCTGCGCGGGTGTCGAGCCAGCGGGTGTCGGCGGCCGAGCCGCAGTCCCGCAGCAGGAGCGCTCCGGCGTCGCGGTCGCTGCTCGCCTGCCGCACCTGCTCGTCCGGACCCACAGCACCTGACGCGTCCAGCCCGACGTGACAGTGCGCGTCGACCAGGCCCGGCACGATCCACCCGGCGGCGATGTCGGTCGGATCGCCGAGCGGCTCGTACGTCACGCGTCCCTCGACCACGTACAGGTCGCGATGCTCCTCCTCGGGCAGCAGGACGCCCCGCACTCTCAGGACTGGCGAGGAGCTCACCGGGCGACCGTATCGGCGCCGCCGGGCACGGCGGCGCACCGCCGCCCGTCAGAGCAGGTCGCGGAGCTCCTTGGGCAGCTCGAAGCCCTCCGGCACGCCGGCGCCGGCAGCAGGTCCGTTCGGGTTGCCGAACGGGTTGGCGCCCATCGCCGGCGCGGCTTCAGCCGTGGCGCGCTGCTTGGCCGCCTCGGCTCGCTTGGCCGGGTTGCCGGAACCCCGCTTCGTACGGCTCTTCACCGGTGGCTGGCGGCCCTTGCTGCGCTTGGCGCCGCCAGGCATGCCCGGCATCCCCGGCATGCCCGGCATGCCACCGCCGTTGGCGAGCTGCGTCATCATCTTGCGCGCCTCGAAGAAGCGGTCGACGAGGTTGTTGACATCGCTGACCGCAGTACCCGACCCCCGCGCGATCCGGGCGCGACGAGAGCCGTCGATGATCTTGGGGTCGGTGCGCTCAGCCGGCGTCATCGACAGGATGACCGCCTGGATGCGGTCGATCTCGCGCTCGTCGATGCCCGCGATCTGGTCCTTGTACTGCGCCATCCCGGGGACCATCCCGAATATCTTCGACAGCGAGCCCATCTTGCGTACGGCCTGCATCTGCTGCAGGAAGTCGTCGAGCGTGAAGTCGGTGCCCTTGCCCTGCAGCTTGGCGGCGGCCGTGGCGGCCTGGTCGGCGTCGAACGCCTTCTCGGCCTGCTCGATCAGCGTCAGCATGTCGCCCATGCCGAGGATGCGCGAGGCCATCCGGTCGGGGTGGAAGACGTCGAAGTCGGTGAGCTTCTCGCCGTTGGAGGCGAACATGACCTGACGGCCGGTCACCTGCGCCACCGACAGCGCCGCGCCGCCGCGGGCGTCACCGTCCAGCTTCGACAGCACGACGCCGCTGAAGCCGACTCCTTCGGCGAACGCCTCGGCGGTACGAACCGCGTCCTGGCCGACCATGGCGTCGACGACGTACAGCACCTCGTCGGGCGACACGGCGTCGCGGATGTCAGCGGCCTGCTGCATCAACAGCTCGTCGATGCCGAGGCGTCCGGCGGTGTCGATGATGACGACGTCGTGCAACGTACGCCGGGCGTGCTCGATGGAGTCGCGAGCGACCAGCACCGGGTCACCCACCCCGCTGCCGGGCTGCGGCGCGTACACGGTGACCCCGGCCTGCCGGCCGACGACTTCGAGCTGGGTGACGGCGTTCGGCCGCTGCAGGTCGGCGGCCACCAGCATCGGGGTGGTGCCCTGCTCCTTCAGCCAGCGACCCAGCTTGCCCGCGAGGGTCGTCTTGCCTGCACCCTGGAGGCCGGCGAGCATGATCACCGTCGGTGGCTGCTTGGCGAAGCGCAGCCGCCGGGTCTCCCCGCCGAGGATCGCCACCAGTTCCTCGTTGACGATCTTGATGACCTGCTGGGCCGGGTTGAGCGCCTCGCTGACCTCCGCTTCGGCCGCCCGCTCCTTGACCCGGGCGATGAAGCTGCGCACCACGGGCAGTGCGACGTCGGCCTCGAGCAGCGCGATGCGGATCTCCCGCGCCGTGGCGTCCACATCCGCCGGGGACAGCCGGCCCTTGCCGCGCAGGTTCTTGAACGTCGCGGCGAGCCGGTCCTGCAAGGTGTCGAACACGAAGTACCTCAGTCATCGACGACGTCGGGGAGCATCCTCAGCCTAACCGTCCTGTGCGGGCCGCTCGGCCGGCCGAACGGCACGCACCTGGTGCCTCAGAGCCGCTCGATGTCTGCCACCACCTCGGCAATGACGGCGTCAGGGAGAGCGTCCCCTTCGGGTCCCACCAGGTAGAAGACGTCGTAGGTCTGGGAGCCGAGCGTGTCGAGGTGGGCGGTGCGCACGTCGACCCGGTGCCGCGCGAAGACGTCGCACACCGCCCACAGCAGGCCACGTCGGTCCTGTGCCCGCACCTCGACCACGGTGGCTGTGGACGAGGCGCCAGGGACCACCAGCACGACCGGCGGCGCGTCGCGGGGAGCGGCGCCGACGGCAAGGCGGCCACGCAGCTCGGTGCTTCCTGAGAGCAGCTGGCGGAGCCGGGCGCCGAGTCGGCTGGTGTTCACGTCAGCGACCGGCAGGTCCCACCAGGAGACGGCCGTGCCGTCGGGCGTGATCCAGGCATGACCGCCGCGCACGGGCAACCCGGCGAGGGCCAGGCCACCGGCCACGTCGGCCAGCAGTCCCAGCCGATCCGACGCCGCGATCTGCAGGCGAGTCTCGTCCGCAGCCGTCGAGACGACGTCGATGCGCAGCGGCGC
>DASQMN010000289.1:0-4237 GCA_035645475.1 Nocardioidaceae bacterium | reverse complement strand
GCCGCAGTGTTCTACCTCGACATCGACGCGGCCGAGACCATCGTCCGCAACGTCGAGCCCGGTGGCAGCGACGCGGCCGATATTGCGGACTACCTCGAGCCGATGGAGGCGATCGGCGTCAACGCCACGACGTCGGAGGAGTACTCCGAGGCCAGCGTCCGCCTGACCTTCGACGACTGAGCCAGGTCCAGCCCCGCCCCAGATCGGGGCGCGTACCGGTCGTCACGGTTGCGCGATCGGTACCAGCACGGCACGGGTGAGACGGATCAGCGTGTCTGGCGTGAGTTGAAGCTCCAGCCCCCGCCGGCCACCGGAGACGAGCACGGTCGAGTGCTCAACAGCGGAGCTGTCCAGATAGGTCGGTAGCCGCCGGCGCTGGCCCAACGGCGAGATGCCGCCCACCACGTAGCCGGTGGCGCGCTCGGCGTCAGCGACTGTCGCTAGCTTGGCCCGCTTACCACCCGCAGCGGACGCCAGCGCCTTGAGGCTCAGCGAGTCGGTCACCGCCAGCACGGCCACGACGAGCCTGTCATCCACCTGGACGACCAGTGTCTTGAACACCTGCTCCGGCGCTACTCCGACAGCTGGCGCGAGCTGTGCGACAGCCTCCGCCCCGTACGAGTCAGCATCTGGAGTGGAGTCGTAGAGGTGTGCCGCGAAGGTCTCGCCAGCCCTCGCCAGCAAGACGGTGGCCGGGGTGCTCGCTGAGGGATTCGTCGGGCGGCGCGGCATCTCGACGGCTCCTGCACTCGTCGTCACTCAGGTGTCGGTCAGATGTCGTCGGATGTCAGTTGGGCGACCAGGCGGTGCGCACGACGTCGGTCGCCGGCAGGCTCGGCACTGCGCGCACGGCCGACAGCTCCTCGCGCAGCAGGTCGTCCAAGCGGCAGAGCCGACTCTCCGCGTCGGGCACCTCCAGCAGCGCCTGGCGGTCGACCAGCGTGAGCGGCACCGTTGCTGACAAGGCGTACGACAGCGCGAGCGGTTCAGTGGGCAGCTCCCCGACCATGACGGCGACGCCCCGGTACGACGAGACGACGTGGCGGTATCGCTCGAACGTCCGCAGGGCAGTCGTCGCGGCCTCGGCCGCCGTTCGGCCGAGGGGCTCGCCGAGCGGAATCACGTCCGCCGTCAGGTACTCGCCCTCGGTCTGCACCTCGTGCACGCGGAAACGCCGTGCTCCGACGGTCTGCACCACGTACCCGCCGTCGCCTTGTTGCTCCGAGCGCACGAGGCGAGCCTCGCACCCCACGCGGTAGGACGACTGGCGCCCGCTCCCTCCCGTGCCACCCGGCGCTGCGACCTCGTAGCCCTCGCGGATCGCGACGACGCCGAAGGAGCGACTCCGCTCCGGCAGCGCCATCAGGTCGCGCATCATGGCGCGATAGCGGTCCTCGAACACCACGAGCGGCAGCGCGACGGTCGGGTAGAGAACCGTCCCGAGTGGAAACATGGGCAGGCGTTCCAGGCGGGACCCGTCCGGGACGCCCGGCAGCTCGTCGGAGCCGTCGTTCACGGGGCTGCTCACCCGCCGAGTTCTCGCAAGGATGCCTGTGCCTGCTCCAGCCAGGCCTGTCGCGTGTCGATCTGCTCCTCGAGCCGACTCACGGCGGCCGCGTCACCGCGCGCCGAAGCGGCGTCCCGGTCGGCGCTCAGGCGGTGCAGCCCGTCAACAAGCTGCTGCACCATGCCGGCTGCTCGCGCCTGCGCCTCCGGGTCGGTGCGTCGCCACCGGTTGGCCTCAGCAGCCTCCACAGCGTCCTCGACGGCACGCATGCGCCCTTCCAGGGACCGTACGAGCTCGCGGGGTACCTTGCCGGCGGCCTCCCACCTGTCGGCCAGCGGACGCAGAGCTGCTCGTGCGGCGGCCACGTCGGTGACCGGCAGCAGAGCCTCGGCTCGGGCAAGGATCTCCCGCTTCACCTCGGCGTTGGCCAGCTGCTCGGTCTGCGTGGCGGCATTGACCTCGTCCCGAGCCGTGAAGAACGTGTCCTGGGCGGTCTTGAAGCGCCGCCACAAGGCATCGTCGACGGCGCGCGCTGCCGGTCCCGCGGCCTTCCACTCCTGCATGAGGTCACGGAAGCGACGTCCGGTGGGCACCCAGTCGGTGGACGAGGCCAGCGACTCGGCCTCCTTGGCCAGACGCTCCTTGGTGCTTTGAGCTTGTGCGCGCTGCTCGTCTCGGCTCGCCAGCTGCTGCTTGCGCCGCTTGCTGAAGGCGCTGCGGGCAGCGGAGAAGCGCCGCCACAGTGCGTCGTCGGCGGACTTGTCGAGCCGCGGCAAGGCTTTCCACTCGGTCAGCAGTGCCGTCAGCCGGTCATGGCCTCCGCGCCAGTCACTGCCCGCGGAGACCTCCTCGGCCGCGCTCACCAGGCGCTCCTTCGCCTCGGCGGCCTGCGCGGTCCGCTGCGCGCGCGCGGCGCGGCGCGCTGCGCGCTGCGCATCGACCACCGAGTCCAGCCCGTCCAGACGCTCGAGCAGGCCGGCGAGGTCGCCGACCGCGGAGGCTCCTTGCACCGAGGCGCGTAGCCGCTCCACGGTGCTGCGGATCTCAGCCGGCGCCGCAGCTCCCGCCGCGGCCCGTCGCTCGATCAGCGCCACCTCCGCCTCCAGACCCTCGAAGCGCAGACGGTAGAAGGCCAGCGCCTCGCTGGAGTCGGCGTCGGGCCACTGACCAACCACGCGCTCGGCTCCGTCGCGATCGCGCACGAAGACCGTGCCCGACTCGTCGACTCGCCCCCACGTCTCATCCGCCGGCGAGCCGGGTCTGCGCGCGGCATGTGCTGAGGGCGACGGTGCTGACAGCCCAGGCGCTGAGGGTGCTGCTGACGGGGTCGCCTGGCTTCGTACGGGCGCGCTTGCCGGTCGGGGTCCGGGCCGTGGCCCGGGTCGAGGTCCGGGACGGGGAACCGGCCGCGGTACTGGAGCACTCGCCGACGGGGCCGCTCCCGCGAGCGAGTCCTCGGCGACGGTCGGCGGCTGGCTCTCCTCGGCAGCGGTGGCGACCGTCGGCTCGTCTGCTCGGCCAGCCGTTCGCTGCTCCGGTGTCTGCTCAGGTGCCCGCACTGACTGCTCGACCGTCTCCTGCGCTTCGTCGACACCGCTCATGCGCTGGGCTCCGCGATACAGGGGCGGGCCATGGCTTCTCTCCTCAGCCGAGTACGGCGTCGCGGACTGACGTCGTGCGGGCGCGTCCGTCGATGCAGGTGAACGGACCTGCAGCAGTCTAAGGAACACATCTAACCTGTTGGCCGCCTCGCCGCCGGCGACCGTACGCTGGGGCGGTCACCGCCTGCCCATTGACTGCCCGCTCGAGGAGCGCCGACCCCATGCTGCGTCGCCCATGCTGATCGCCGGTTTCCCCGCCGGTCCGTGGGGCGCCAACTGCTACGTGGTGGCCGCCTCAGCCGGTGCCGAGTGCCTGGTCATCGACCCGGGCCAGGACGCCGCGCCCGGAGTGGCCGACATCGTGCGTGAGCACCGGCTCAAGCCGGTGAGCGTTCTGCTGACCCACGGGCACGTCGACCACATGTGGAGTGTCACTCCGGTCGCCGGCGCCTACGACGCCGTCGCGTGGATCCATCCCGAGGACCGGCATCTGCTCACCGACCCGCTGGCGGGCATCTCCAGCGAATCCGCGGCCATGCTGCTGGGCGGGAAGCACCGGTTCACCGAGCCGGCCGACGTGCGCGACCTCGGCGACGGCATGACGCTCGAGCTCGCCGGGCTGCACCTCACCGTCGACCACATGCCGGGGCACACCCGCGGCTCGGTCGCCTTCCGGGTGCCGGCGGACCAGCCGCTGGCGGCCGCGGATGTCGCGGGCGTGCTCTTCTCCGGCGACGTCCTGTTCGCCGGTTCCATCGGTCGCACCGATCTGCCCGGCGGTGACCACGCGACGATGCTGAGCACGCTGGTCACCAAGGTGCTGCCGCTCGACGACCACCTGGTGGTGCTGCCCGGTCACGGCCGGCAGACGACGATCGGAGCCGAGCGAGCCGCCAACCCCTTCCTGGCGGGGCTGCTCGACGCTGTCGGTGCCCCCCAAGGGGCTCATGGTGCACAGGATCCGTCGCCGGGTCGCGGGCTCTGAACTTCCGCACCCGGCCTGCGATCGCCGTCCGAGCCCGTCAACACCTCTGCGTGCCCCGTCGTCCGGGGCCAACCTCGACCACTCGACACCTGGAAAGCGCCCCCATGAGCACCGCACTGAGCAAGCGATGAGCCGCCCCACGCC
>DASQMN010000288.1:0-1677 GCA_035645475.1 Nocardioidaceae bacterium | reverse complement strand
CGCCAGGCTGCACGAGCGGTGCCTGTCCGGGGGTTGCCGTCGCCCAGTGGTGCCTGCTAGGGGCCACGGCGGCCAAGGACCCCTGTTCGGCACCACTCGAGGTGCGGTGCCCCAGTGCGGCACCACTCGACGGGCCGGTGCCCGGGGGAGGCGCCACTCGTACGGTCCCGCGAGCGTCTCAGGTCGCTTCGACGCCGCCGATGCGTCCCTCGCGGAAGGCCTCGACGAACAGCGAGTGGTCCTTGCGAACCCGGTCTGCGTACGACACCCCGAACTCCACCATGTCGGCCACGAAGTCATCGACGGCGTCACCGATGACGTCGGCGATGGCGTGCTCGGTCGAGAAGCTCACCAGTGACTGGTCGCTGCTGGAGTCGCTGACGCAGTGGACCTTGGCGGTCGCGCGGCCCAGGTCGGACAGCACCGGCAGCATCTCCTCGGGCTCGGTGATCTCGTCCCATGCGAGGTCAGCCTCGTACGGGCTGAGCTCGTCGACGACGTAGCCGACGGCACCGATCGTCGTCCAGCCCAACAGCGGGTCGGTGTGCACCTGCAGCGCCCGCTGGCTGAGGACGGTGCGGTGGCCCTCGTGCTCGAAGAAGTCCCGTGCCTCCGGGATGTCCACGACCCGGCTGACGGCGGGGTGGTTGGCCTGCTTCATGGACAGGATGACGTCGTTCTCCAGCGCCTGGTTGGCACCCTCGATGAGCAGGTTGTACGCCGGCAGGCCGGCGCTTCCGACGCCGAACCCGGCGCGTCCTACGACGTCCTTGACCTCGTAGAACAGCTCCCGCGGATGGCGCTTGTCTTCGGGGATCGACTCCAGGTACCGCCGGAACGCCTCGCGTACCTTCTTCTCCTCGGCCTTGCCCAGCCGGCGCACGCCCTTCTTCTCGACGAACTGCCGGTCGTGTTCGGCGACGGTGGTGTTGGCGTTCAGCAGGCCGACTCGGGTCGACATGCGGGCATCAAGCAGCACCGAGAGAAGGTGGCCGTCGGTGTTGTCCATGCGCAGCGCGAAGTCCTCGTCCTGCGCCCCCTTCACGTACAGGTTGACCTGGTCGACATAGGCCTGCACGTAAGCCTGCGCGAGGTCGCGGATCGTCGTGTCCGGCAGCGCCTTCTGCCAGCCCATCAACGCCAGGCTGGCGACGAACCGGCGGACGTCCCAGCTGAAGTGGCCGAGGTAGGCCTCGTCGAAGTCGTTGACGTCGAAGACCAGCACACCGTCGGAGTTCATGTAGGTGCCGAAGTTCGCGGCATGGAGGTCACCGTGGATCCAGACCCGGCTGGTGCGTTCGTCAGCCCAGCGGTCGCGCAGATGCGACATGTCCTCGTAGAAGAGGCCGGCCGAGCCACGGTAGAAGGCGAAGGCGTCAGCAGCCATCTTGCGGTACTTGGTGCGGAAGCCGTCCGGGTCGGCCTTCATCAGGTCGGCGAAGGCGATCTCGAGGGTGTCGACGATCACTTGCTGACGCTTGGGTGCTGAGGTCACGAAGGATCCTGTCGCTGGCCGGCCGTGGTCCCTGGCGACGCTAGCAGCGGGTCCTGCCAGGATGGCGGCATGACGACCAAGCCAGAGATCGACTTCCCCGGGGGCGAGCCCCCGACCGACCTCCAGAGCCATGACATCACCGTCGGCGAGGGCGCCGAGGCCAAGCCGGGTGACCGGGTGGA
>DASQMN010000287.1:0-7412 GCA_035645475.1 Nocardioidaceae bacterium | reverse complement strand
CCTCTCCGGCGAGGTGTGGTCGGCTCGGGCCTATGACCCCACGCTGGTCATGCCGCCCGGAAGCGAGGTGCACGTCATGGAGATCGACGGCGCCACCGCCCTGGTCTACCCCACCGACTGAGGAGCACTCGTGGAAATCGCCCTGATCATCCTGATCGTGCTGGCCGTTCTGGCCGCGCTGCTCCTGGTGAAGACCATCAAGATCATCCCGCAGGCCCGGGCGGGAGTGGTCGAGCGCTTCGGTAAGTACCGCACCACGCTGACGGCGGGTCTCAACATCGTGACGCCGTTCGTCGACAAGGTGCGCTACGTCATCGACCTGCGCGAGCAGGTCGTGTCCTTCCCGCCGCAGCCGGTCATCACCGAGGACAACCTCGTGGTGTCGATCGACACGGTCATCTATTTCCAGGTGACCAACGCGGTGGCAGCGACGTACGAGATCGCCAACTACATCCAGGCCATCGAGCAGCTGACCATGACCACGCTCCGCCAGATCATCGGCGGGATGACGTTGGAGCAGTCGCTGACGAGTCGCGACCAGATCAACCACGCCCTGCGCGGGGTGCTGGACGAGGCCACCGGCAAGTGGGGCATCCGGGTCAACCGGGTGGAGCTGAAGGGCATCGACCCGCCGCCGTCCATCAAGGACTCGATGGAGAAGCAGATGCGCGCCGACCGCGACAAGCGCGCCGCCATCCTCACCGCTGAAGGCCAGCGGCAGTCGGCCATCCTGACCGCCGAGGGCGGGAAGCAGGCCGCCATCCTGACCGCAGAGGGCAGCCGGGAGGCAGCCATCCTGCGCGCGCAGGCCGATCGCGAGGCGGCGATCCTGCGGGCGCAGGGTGAGGGGCAGGCCATCCAGACGGTGTTCCAGGCGATTCACGACGGCGCGCCGGACCAGTCCCTGCTGGCGTACCAGTACCTACAGATGCTGCCCAAGATCGCCGCAGGAGACGCCAACAAGGTGTGGGTGGTGCCGAGTGAGATCGGTGACGCGCTGAAGGGCCTTGGCTCGACCTTCGGCGGGGGCAGCTCCGGCATCCCCCAGAACAGCGGAGGACCGCGGACTCGCGTCGACCTCGATGCCCCTGTCGTCTCGTCCAACGACGGATCGCTCTCAGCGGCCCACGACGAGGTCGCGGCCGCCATCGACGCCGCGAGGGCGGCGGAGCGGCCGGGCGGTGCCGGTGGGGCACCGGCGGCTGCTCTTGCGAGCTCGACGAGCGCACCGGCGGCTGGCTCGGGTACGCCGGAGGCCGTCACCGGCTTGCCCGCGTCGACGCCAGCGGCGACCGGCAGCACCGGCGCCACCGCTGTCAACCCCGGTGATGGCGCGGTCGCACCTCCTCAGTGACCCCTCTCGACGGCCTGCTGATCGCCATGGCGGGCATGGCGGCGGGCCTCATCAACACCGTGGTGGGCTCAGGCACACTGATCACCTTCCCGACCCTGCTGGCACTGGGATATCCGCCCGTCCTCGCGAACATCTCCAACAACATCGGTCTGGTACCAGGCTCTCTCAGCGGCGCGATCGGCTATCGCCGTGAGCTTGCCGGTCAACGGCGTCGGCTTCTGACCTTGGGCACCGCGTCGCTGCTCGGGTCTGTCGTCGGCGCCGTGCTGCTGCTGCTCCTGCCGGACTCGGCGTTCGAGGCGGTCGTTCCCGTGCTCATCGCTCTCGGCTGCGTCATGGTGCTCGTGCAGCCGCGCTTGCAGGCAAGGCTGGCGAGCCGGCGTACGACAGGGGCGCTCCCGCACGGCTCGGCCGGGGTGTGGGGGCTGGTCGCCCTGACCGGGGTCTACGGCGGCTACTTCGGCGCTGCGCAGGGAGTGCTGCTGATCGCGGTTCTCGGCATCGGCTTGGACGAGCAGCTGCAGCGTGTCAACGCGGCGAAGAACGTGCTCGCCACGCTGGTCAACGGGGTGGCTGCGGGCGTGTTCATCGTCGCGGCGTGGCTGTCGTACGGGCAGGCCGCCATCGACTGGCAGGTCGTGGGCCTGATAGCCGCCGGTTCGGCCGCCGGGGGAGTGCTGGGGGCCCGGGTCGGCCGTCGCATCCCGGCACCCATCTTCCGCGGGCTCGTCGTGGCGGTCGGCGTCACCGCGATCGTGTCGCTGCTCAGCTGAGCGCCCGAACCTCTCCGGGGGCCCGCCGTCAGGACGGGCGGCCGAGCCTGTCGATGACCTCAGCCCCGGGCAGCTGGAGAAGCATCGATCCCGGCAGCACCAGCTTCGAGCGGCGCACGCCGCTGCCCACCACGACCGGGTCGGTGGCAACCACGGCCGGGTCGACCAGCACCGGCCACCCGGCAGGCACGCCCACAGGCGTGATGCCGCCGTACTCCATGCCGGTGGCTTCCACGGCGTCCTCCATGCTGGCGAACGACACCTTGCGCACGTCGAGCCGCCGGCGTACGACGCCGTTGACGTCGACGCGAGTCGTCGCCAGGACGACGCAGGCCGCCCAGCGCTGCTCACCGCCACGCCGACCCGCGACCACGACGCAGTTCGCCGACACCTCGAGCGGTACGTCGTAGGCGTCAACCAGAGCAGCGGTGTCGGCCAGGGCGGGGTCGATCTCGACGACCAGCACATCGCTGAGCGCTTCGACGGCGGCTGCCACCGGCTCGGCCAGCAGGTCGCTCCGGTCGGCGACGGGCACGGTCTGCAGACGTCCGATCACGCGCCGATCCTGCCCTTCCCTAGGCTCAGCCCATGACCCAGGTTCAGGTCGCCCGGTTCCAGGACCTCGACGTCACCACGTTGTACGCACTGTTGCGCCTGCGCGTGGACGTGTTCGTGGTGGAGCAGCAGTGCCCCTATCCCGAGCTCGACGGGCGCGACACCGAGCCCGAGACGCTGCATCTGTGGAGAGACGACGACGGAGTCGTGCTGGGTTACCTGCGAGTCCTGGCCGACCCCGAGGGCGCCAGGATCGGACGGGTGTGCGTGGCGATGGAGGGCCGCGGCCGCGGCATCGCCGAGGACCTCATGCACGCCGCTGTCGCCCGTTGCGCCGGACCGGTCGTCCTGGACGCGCAGGCCCACCTGTCGGGGTGGTACGAGCGTCTCGGGTTCGTGGTGGCCGGCCCTCGCTTCGTCGAGGACGGCATCGCGCACGTTCCGATGCGTCTGCCCACCAACGCCTCACCCGTCTGACGTGCTGGGCAGCACCTCGCCCAGCCACCGCAGCGTCACCTCGTACGCGCGTTCGCGCACCGCTCGTCGTGACAGGTAGACGTCATGCATGGCCCCGTCGAGCCGGGCCAAGGTGACGTGCGATCCCAGCCGGTGAGCCCAACGGGCGATCTGCTCCACGTCGAGCACGATGTCGGCGCGAGACGCCACCTCGTCCCACTCCCGCACCGCGGCACTGGCCGTCGAGGACAGCACCAGCACCGGCGCCCCCACCTCGATGCCAGCGTGTGTCCGGGCGTGAGCGAGCCGTACCGCGCGCAGCCAGCCGGTACGCACGGGGAAGCTCCGCGCCGGCTTCCACGCGTCGTCGATGCTCCACTCGCCCCGCTGATCCTGGCGCAGGCTCTCGGCGTAGACGCCGCTCACGCGGCGGGGAATGACGGCGTGCGGCCAGATGGCACCGACCCGGTACAACACCTGCGTGGCCAGCGTGCGCTGCCACCACGGCCCCCAGTGGTCCAGCCACGGGCTGTTGAGCACCAGCGCGGCGGGCACCGGCCGGTGCCCGCGGCGACGAGCGTCGGCCCACAGCGCCACGATCAAGCCGCCGGTCGAGTGACCTGCGACGACCACCTGACGGGCGCCGTCAGTCACGAGCGCGTCGTACGCGGCATCGAGCTCGGTGAAGTGCTCAGCCAGGTCTGTCACGAAGTTCGGCAGCTGTCCGGGGCGCAAGGACCGGCCGTAGCGGCGCAGGTCCAGCCCGTGCACCGCCCAGCCGGCTCGCCAGAAGCGGTCTGCCAGCTCGGTGTGGAAGAAGTAGTCGCAGAACCCGTGGACGTACAGCACGGCACGCTCACCGTGGTCACGGCTGACCAGAGTGGCGACCGCTGCCCCGTCGGCGGCCACCCCGAGGTCGAGGCTGCGTGAGGTCCAGCCGTCACCCAGCACGTCGGGAACGGGCCCCGATGCACCGGAGGACACAGACGTGGACACCGCCGCAGTCTTTCAGTCGCCAGCGGCTGGCCACCGGGCGACGGGACCGTGGCTCAGTGCTGGCTCAGTGCTGGTAGGTGCCAACCAAGATCGCCCGAGCCAGTGTCTTGAAGGCCAGGTTGAAGGCGACGACCGTCGGTGAGACCTCGGCATCCACGCCGAGCGTCTCCTCGGAGACGGCGTGGACCACGAAGAAGTACCGGTGCACCTGGTCGCCCTCGGGTGGAGCGGCGCCGGTGAAGTCGCGCGACCCCTGGTCATTGCGGACGTGGAATGCCGCACCGGGTAGCGCGTCGTCACCCGACCCGGCCCCCGCGGCCAGAGTGGTGACGTCGGCCGGGATGTCGACGACGGTCCAGTGCCAGTAGCCGGACGGCGTCGGCGCGTCGGGGTCGAAGCAGGTGACGACGTAGCTCTTCGTCTCGGTTGGCGCATCGCTCCAGCTCAGCTGCGGTGAGGTGTTGCCGCCCGAGGCGACCTGTGCCTCGGCCAGCGGCTCCCCGTCGGTGACGTCCTCGCTGGCGACCGAGAACGTGGCCACACGCGGTAGCAGGTCGTACGGATTGGGGCTGACCGGGCGGTCCAGGCTCATGAGCTCTCCCTCGATGCGGCGACTGCGGCGAAGGTACCTGCCGTACGAGAGGTCCGGCGCGCCTGCTCGGCATGCGAATGCTCGAGAGGTGGTGATCCGGCCGGGCCTACGGTTGATCGGGTCGCCGCTGGGGCGACGACGAGAGGGAGGCTGATGAGCGCGCCGCAGCAGTCCCGCCCGTACCCGGCGGGGTTGCTGCTGGAGGGCCGCGACGTGCTGGTCGTCGGCGGCGGCACCGTCGGCCAGCGTCGGGTCGCCGGACTGCTCGCGGCGGGGGCGCGCGTACGCCTGGTCTCACCGGAGGTCGGGCCGTCGCTGGAGGGCTCAGCGAGAGCGGGTGAGCTGGAGTGGGTCGCCCGGCGCTACCGACCCGGCGATGTCGGCGACGCTTGGTACGTCGTCGCGGCGAGCGACGATCCCGAGGCCAACGCGGCGGTCGTGGCCGAGGCGGAAGCAGCCCGGGTGTTCTGCGTGCGCGCTGACGACGCCGCCCGTGGCACGGCATGGACGCCGGCGGTCGGGCGCCATGACGAGGTGACGGTCGCAGTGCTGTCCAACCGTGATCCGCAGCGATCGGCTCGTGTCCGCGACTCTGTGCTCGAGGGGTTGCGCACCGGTGACGTGCTGGCGCCACACGACCGCAACAAGAGCCCAGGGGTGGTGCTTGTCGGCGGGGGGCCGGGCGACCCGGAGCTCATCACGCTGGCCGGGCGCCGTGCCCTGGCAGAGGCAGACGTCGTGGTGGCCGACCGGCTGGCGCCGCGGGAGCTGCTGGCCGAGCTGCCGGCGGGCGTCGAGCTGGTCGATGCGGCGAAGCTGCCGCGCGGGCGCTCCACCGCGCAGGAGGCGATCAACGCGATCCTGGTCGAACGGGCATTGGCGGGACGGCGGGTGGTGCGGCTCAAGGGCGGTGACTCGTTCGTCTTCGGGCGCGGGTCGGAGGAGTGGCAGGCCTGCGTCGACGCCGGCGTACCGGTCACGGTCATACCGGGTCTGACCAGTGCGATCGCGGTGCCGGGGCTGGTGGGTATCCCGGTGACCCATCGCGGCGTCGCCCACGAGTTCACCGTCGTCTCCGGGCATGTTCCGCCGGGGGACGCACGCTCGCTGGTCGAGTGGCCGGCTATCGCGCGTCTGCACGGCACGCTGGTCCTCCTGATGGCGGTGGACAACCTGACGGCGATCGCCGCGGTGCTCCTCGAGCACGGCCGGCATCCGGACACAGCGGTGGCCCTGGTGCAGGAGGGCTCGCTCGCCACTGAACGGGTCGTACGCTCGAGGCTCGGCCGAGTCGCCCACGATCCCCAGGTCGCGGACGTACGTCCACCGGCGATCGTCGTGGTGGGGCCGGTCGTGGACGTACTCGATGGCTGAGCTCATCGAGGTCGCCAGCGCGGACGACCCGAGGCTGAGCGACTACCGCGACCTGCGGGACGTGACGCTGCGGCGTTCGCTGGAGGCCGAGCGGGGACTCTTCATCGCCGAGGGCGACAAGGTCGTACACCGGGCCGTGGCGGCCGGACACCGGCCGCGGTCACTCCTGCTGGCGCGCCGGTGGCTGGAACCCCTGGCCGACGTGCTCGCCGCCTGGCCGTCGGTGCCTTGTTTCGTAGTGACCGAGGCGACGGCCGAGCAGGTCACCGGCTTCCACGTGCACCGCGGGGCGCTGGCCTCCATGCAGCGTGCGCCACTGCCGCCCGTCCACTCCGTGCTGGCTGGGCGGCACGTCGTCGTCCTCGAAGACATCGTCGACCACACCAACGTCGGAGCCATCTTCCGTTCGGCCGCGGCGCTCGGCTTCGACGGGTGCCTGCTGGCCCCCCGGTGCGCGGACCCGCTGTACCGGCGGGCAGTCAAGGTGTCGATGGGAGCGGTGTTCTCCCTGCCGTACGCCCGGCTGCCGGACTGGTCCGGCGCGGTGCCCCTGCTGTCAGAGGCCGGCTTCACCACGTACGCGCTGACGCCGGAACCCGATGCGGTCGATCTCGACCGGGTGCGACCAGCTTCCCGACTGGCCTTGCTCGTCGGGTCCGAGGGCCCGGGGCTGTCGAAACGGTGGCAGCGTGGCGCCGACGTGCGGGTGCGCATCCCGATGGCCGCGGGGATCGACTCCCTGAACGTCGCCGCCGCCACGGCCGTCGCGTGTTGGGCCCTGCGATCCGACACCCGCTGTTAAGAGCGGTCTCATGCGCCCCTCATGTGGACGTCATGCCGAGCGGCGACGGTGCAGGGACTCTACTGAGGGAGACCGTCATGATCCGACAGCTTTCGATCGCATCGGCAGCGACCGCCGCCTTGGCCATGTCGCTGTCCGCGGCGCCCACCGCGTACGCCGAGGAGCGCACGTGCCGCGGGACTCTCGGCGCCATCACCGTGGACAACCTCCGGGTTCCGGACGGCGCTACGTGCACCCTCGAAGGCACCACGGTCAAGGGAACAGTGTCCGTCGAGAGCCGAGCGACACTGCGGGCCGTCAATGTCCGGGTCGTCGGCAACGTCCAGTCGGAGAACGCCCGCCGCGTGGTGGTACGCGGCTCCTCGGTCGGCGGCAGCATCCAGCACGTGCAGGGGGGCGCGGCGGTCGTACGGGGCAACCGCGTTTCCGGTGACGTCCAGATGTTCTCCAACGGTGGAGACATCGTCATCGCGCGCAACCGCATCGACGGCAACCTGCAGTGCAAGTCCA
>DASQMN010000286.1:0-9307 GCA_035645475.1 Nocardioidaceae bacterium | reverse complement strand
GACCCTGCATGGACCGCCACCCAGCTGCGCGGCTGGTCGTCATGACCCGTCCGGTGTGGCTCTTCCTGGTCCTCACCTGCGGGCTCACAACTGGGTGAGGGTCGTTCAGCCGTCCTCCTGGCTGACCAGCCCAGAGCATGTAGCAAAGAATGTAGCCAAGCCGGCCGACAGAAGGCGACGACCAGCGTCAGAAGACGACGGAACGCTTACCGTTCACGCCTGGGAGCGACAGTAGGCGACACACAACGACAACCCGCTCGCATCTTGCAATCCGCGCGTTGTGGGTTCGAGTCCCACGGGCCCACCCTGTCTGACCTGTACGAACGTCCGCGGTCTCCGACAGCCGCGACGCAATGTAGCCAAGCAGCCCGTCGACGATCTCGCGGAGTCGCCTCATGCTCGCCCCCTTTCGCCACGCCGCAATTCCACCGAGCCGCCGATGTCCTGGTCGAGACTTTCCCGTCGTCACGAACCGTCAATGGCTCTCCAACGCTGTCCTAGTTGCGGACTTGACCCGCCCTCAGGCGCTCGTCGAGCGATGGCGGCTCGTGCCGGTTGGACAGCAAGGCCAGTGGTCCTAACCTTCGCGCATGACTCCCCATGACTCGGCCGTCCTCCAGCGCATTGACGAGTCGGCGACCGACCTCGTCGAGCTGTCGCACGCGCTGTACGACGACCCCGAGCTGGCGTATCAAGAGGTCCGCTCCGCTGCCAGGTGCGCGGCGCTGCTGGAGCGCAGCGGATTCCACGTCGAACGCGGCGCCTTCGGACTGCCGACCGCTTTCGCCGCGCGGGCTGGCACGGCTGGTCCTCATGTTGTCATCTGCGCCGAGTACGACGCTCTGCCGGGTGTCGGACATGCGTGCGGTCACAACGTCATCGCCGCTGCGGCAGTGGGTGCCGGGCTCGGATTGCTGGAGGTGGCCGACGACGTCGGCCTGCGCGTCACGGTCTTGGGAACACCGGCCGAAGAGGCCGGAGGCGGCAAGGTGGACCTGATCAACGCCGGCGCCTTCGAAGGCGTGGACGTGGCGATGATGATGCATCCCTCTCCGTTCGACGAGCCGGGAGCGGTGAGCCTGGCCATCGAGGAGTGGTCGGTGGTCGTCACCGGCATGGCCTCTCACGCCAGCTCCGAACCCGAGCTCGGACGCAATGCGCTGGACGGCGCCGTCGCTGGCTACACGGCCCTCGCCATGCTGCGACAGCATCTCGCCCCTCTGCAGCAGGTACACGGGATCATCACGCACGGGGGCGATGCGCCCAACGTCGTACCGGAGCGGGCCAGCGCGGCCTACTACTTGCGGGCAGCCGACATGGCCGGCCTCGACGACCTGCGGACTCGCGCCCGAGCATGCCTGGAGGGAGCGGCCACCGCGACGGGCACCACCGTCGAGATCACCTCGGTCGGTCACGTGTACGAGCCGCTGCACCAGAACCCCGGACTGGTCGCCGCCTTCGCGCGCGCCTGCGAGTCGATCGGCCGGCCGCTGACACCCGACCCACGTGGCGTACAGGTCAGCGGGTCCACAGACTTCGGCAATGTCAGCCAACTGGTTCCGGCGCTGCACGCCGACATGGCGGTGCACTCCTGGCCGATGGTGAACCACCAGCGAGAGTTCGCGGCCCACTGCGTTGGCCCGCAGGGCGATCGCACGCTCCTCGAAGGCGCCAAGGCGATGGCCCTGACCGTTCTCGCTTACGCCGAGACACCCTCGCTGACAAGCGCCTAGCGCAGTGTGCCGCCGTTGGGGCCACCCTCAGCCGTCGGCCGCCATCGCCTTCGCCTTCGCGGCGACGCGCTCGTACAAGTCATCCGCCCGGGCGAGCAGGTCCGGGGAGAACAGGTCCTCCGGCGTTGGGTCGGCTCCCGACCGGAACTCGGACGTGAAGTCGGTGCCGGCGTTGTCGATTCTCAGGCTCGAGCACACCCGCTCCATGGTGGCTTGCGGCCGAGCGCGGAGGTCGTCCTGCTGCACCACGACCACCTCGCCCTGATGGCGTGCCACCTCCTCGTAAGCGGCGATCCAGTACGCCAGCCAGTAGTCCGGCTCCGACGGCTCACGAGCACCGACCAGGTCGGCGAGGTCGGCGAAGTCGATGGGCTGGTGCAGCTCCCCGAACTCAAGGTGCCCGATGTCGCGCATGTAGTCGCGGACGAAAGGGTCCTCTGCGTGCAGCCGCAGGAACCGTTCGTGCTGGCGGTGCAGGGAGGCCGCGTGCGCGGCCGGCCGCCGAAGTGCGACCACGATGGAGCACCCCGGGAACATCCGGTCGAGAAGTCGCAGTCTCCCGATGTTGGCATTGTTCTTCGACACGTAACGACAGGCGTCGGCGCTCCGACCGTGGCGGACCAAAGCCACCTTCGCGTGATGCCGCGCGAAGTCGTCGGTCGCGGCGTCGTCGAGATCCCCCTCGTCGAAGGTCCGGATTCGCCCTGCGGCGTACTTCTGGGGCCAGTGGGCGCGCCACAGCACCTCGTCAAACGCCTCCGGGCTGTCCAGACCGATCTTCAGGCCGTCGCCGTGCGCACGCTCCCGCTTCTCGACCCGCCTGCTGCGGTCACCGCCGAGTCGCGACCAGAGCAGCGGCGCGGTGACGAAAGGCATGTCTCGGTACTCGTGGGTGGCCACCCCGGGAAGTCGGTGCAGAGCGTTGAGAAGGGCGGTGGTGCCCCCGCGAGGCAGCGAGACGATGAACACCGGAGGGGCGACGGACACCCTCTGGATGGAGCGCCGGAAGATTCGGTTGTCCAGCCTGGCCGCCGCCCGGACCATCCGTCGGTTGGCGAAAGCCAGACGGTGCATCAGCTGGTCCGCCTCGGCGTAGGGGGGCTCCTCGGCCGGACGCCGACGACCGACGACCCCGGCCTTGACCAAGGCCCACCAGACCACAGCAGCCGCCACGGAGATCCCGGCGATGAACTCCAGCCCCACCATCATGTCGAGCACTCGTTCAGTCGGCTCGACCCCGCTCGCGTCCGCGCCGAGGACCACCAAGCCAGCGGCTCCCAAGGCGAGACCGAACCGCCAGGCCAGTCCGAACGCACCCCTGAGCAGACGCACGCCCGCACGCCTGGCGGCTCGCTCCTTCCCTAGGTCGTCAAGGTCGGGGTCGAGCACGGCGGTGACCCCGTCCAGGGCAGAGCGGACGATCCGCTGCGCGACGACGCCGAGACGCGACCTCGCCAGGACCAGCGCGAATCCGAGGACCGCCGCGCTCGCGACGACCAGCGTCATCTCCCGGCGTCCTCCTCGGCAGACGCATGGCCTCGGCGGGAGCGGACCATCCGCTTGATCGGGTACCAGAACACCCCCGCGACCAGCAGCAGGACACCGAGCGCGACCGCGATCAGCGTTACGATCGCACCTGCGCCGGCGCCAGGTCCGATGTAGCCGCTGGTCGCCAGCGCCGTTGCGACCATAACCAGCACGACGCCGAAGCGCCTCCACCTGTTCAACTCGCGCATGCGGCCTTTCTTTCCTCGAAGAACTCCCGGTCCATGGGCGCCGGGAGGACCGATGCCTCGAAGGTACGTCCGTTCGTCTCGTCGTCAAGACGACTCTGCCACGACCACGCCAGACGGCCGTCAGCGGTGTACTCGAGCACCCGGCCCTCGTCGCTCGGCGTGACCAGGAGGTTCCCGTTCGACAGGTACTCGTGGTCGCCCATGATCTCGCTGTAGAACGGCTCCTCGCCGGGGCCGTCCCCGCCGAGGACGACGGTGGCCTCCTTTGTCCGCGCGTTCACCTGCATGATCTGGCTCTCCGTGGAGCCGTCGTCGTCGGCGACCGGGCGGTTGTCGAAGAGAGAGATTCGGTCTCCGGGCAGGAAGATCGGGTCGTGCTGCCGGAAGAACGGCCCGGTCATGTGCCACTTGACCTTCATGGTCTCGCCGTCCAGCACCAGCAGGGTGCTGATGTTGCGCAGCGAGACGGCCAAGTCGCCTGGGTCGAACAGCCGTGACCGGACGCCCTCGGGCAAGGCCTTGACGCTGTTCAGGTGGGTCGGGTCGTACGTGATCTGGGGTGCACCGCGGTCCCGGCTGGTCAGATAGAGCAGGGACTCGAGGTCGTTGTCCCGCAGGATCTCCGCGACCGAGTGGGAGCTCAGCAGCTCGCCGTCGAGGGTGAGGTTCGTGATCGTCCAGTCGTGGAACGGTGGCGTGGCGTTCGGGATGTCCACCTCGCCGTCGGGAGGAATGTAGTTCTCCCCCGGCACCCACAACGTTCCATCCGGGTCCAGGCCGACGGAGTGATGCCCGAGATTCGGCAACCGCCACACGACGTCGCCACACACGTCCATGCGGAAGGTGCTCTGTTGAGCGAAGTTGGCGACGATCGAGGCGTCCGGCAGCAGCTCGAGACCGTAGACGTGGTCGGCCGTAGCAACGCGTGGCGGGAAGTCCCGGTAACCCTCGGGCCAGACCTCGTCGAAATCGGGGGTCCAGGAGTGGACGACATTTCCGTCGCGGTCCATGACCTTGACGAGCATCTCGTCCGGCTGCGCGGTGGAAACGAGAAGCAAGCCGGGCTCGACCTCGTCGGGGAGGAGTGTCTGCACGGGTTCGCCACCCAGCGACGGTGTCGTCCACCACTCCTCCTCGGTGGACCCGGAGAGCGATTCGTAGGTGTCTTCAAGCTCGCGCAGCTGTGGGACCGGTGGCAGCTCACGTGCGGAGACGAACATCCCCGCCCCGAAGACGCCGAGCACGCCCACGATGCCCGCGCTGAAGCGCGACACCCCGCGTGCAAACCTGTCGTTCATCCAACTCCCTCACCGGTCCTGGGGAAACGCTACCCGCGCCGGATGTGAACCCGGACCCACGCGAGCGGGTGGCCTCAGGCTCGATGAGGACTCCGAGGACCAACTTCTCTGCCACACCGGGGTAGCTGTTGCGAGCATGCAGCGAGCCGTCCGGTCTGCCGGCGGCCAGCGTCTCGTCGGCGGCTGCCGCCGCGGCGGCGCGCGTTCGGGGTAGAGGGAGACCACGGCCCTGATCTCGCCGTTGCGCTCTTGGATCCGGTCAAGTGGAGTCGAGCAGTGTCCGGGCGGAGATCTGGCGCTCGCGAACGGCCCTTGCCATCTCTTGGGCAGTCGACTCCACCGTGACGTCGGATCCCGTCACCCGCGTCGTCCTCCCAGGACGATCCCGGCACCGACGCCCACCAGCACCAGTCCGGCACCCACGGCGATCCCCTTCAGGAAGTCCAAACTGCGCGGTGCCTCGCCTGCGGCGACCGGCGCGGTGAAGACCTGTCCCTCGCCGGACGCACGAGCGGCCACCCCCACCTCGGGTCTCGCCCCGGTCCCGGTCAAGACGGCGTCGACGTTGCCGAAGAACTCGCCGGCCATCCGGCGGGAAACGCTGATGAGCATCCGCTGCCCCACCCCGCCGACCATCCCGCCGACGACGGCATCGGCCTCGTAAGCGACCACGGTGGTGCCGTCACCGCCGTCACGGAAGCCGACCTTGACCTCGGCGCCGACGGTGCCGGGGGCGCCGGTGCCCTCGAGCTTCATCACCAGCGACCGGTGCGGGTCGAGGTCGGAGAGGGCGCAGGACCCGGAGTAGGTCCCCCGGATCGCGGCGACCCCGGCCGTGACGGTCATGGAATAGGCGTCCGGGCCGGCCGACTCAAGCCGTTCGCAGCCAGGGATGGTTCGGGCCAGAACGGCGGGGTCGAGCAGGGCGTCCCAGGTCTGGTCGATGGGTGCGTGCAGGACGGACTCGCCGGTGAACCTCACCAGGTTTCCTCTCGGTGCCCATGTCCACCGAAGTGCAAGGCCCGCAGCTCGAACAGGTCCGAGGGCGAGATCGGCATCGCGGTGATCGCCAGGCCCGACGTGGACAACTCCTCGGCATCCTCGATCGCGGCCGCGAACAGCGCCGCGGACGGGATCACGCCTGCCTCGCCGGCACCCTTGATCCCCAGCGGGTTGAGGGGCGACGGGGTCTCGAGGTGGTCGATGTCGATCGTGTCTGGGACCTCGGTGACGTAGGGCATCAGGAAATCGATGAACGAGGCGTTCTGGAGCTGGCCGTTCTCGTCGTAGGCCATACGTTCGTAGAGCGCGCCGCCCACACCCTGGGCGACGCCGCCGTGAATCTGCCCCTCGACGATCATCGGGTTGATCAGGTGCCCGCAGTCGTGCACTACGGCGTACTTCAGGATCGTGATCTCGGCCGTCTCTGGGTCGGTCTCGAGGATCACCGCGTGCATCCCCGCGGCGAAGGTGGCCCGCTCCGGCGAGTAGAAGTCGCGACCCTCCAGCCCGGGTTCGTCGTCCTCGGCCACCGGGGGCTTGCCGGGGTCGCCCACCGAGAACTGGGTCGCTGCCTTGGAGGCCTCGTCGAAGGCGTAGCGGAGCGGGTTGGAGAGCACCGACACCGTGCCCAGGTCGAGCGCGACCCCTGGCGCGCCCTTGACCGAGACCACGCCGTCGACGATCTGCAGGTCGCCCTCGTCGGCCTCAAGTGCCTCCGAGGCGATCCGGAGCACCTTCTCCTTGGCGCGCCTGGCGGCGAGGTGGATCGCGGAGCCGCTCATCACAGCGGCGCGCGAGGCGAAGGTGCCCACGGCGTACGGCATCCGGCGGGTGTCCCCGGTGACCACCTCGACGTCCTCGAACCGGCAGCCGAGCTCGTCGGCTACCAGCTGCGCGAAGACCGTGGCGTGACCCTGCCCCTGGGTGGTCAACCCGGTCGCGACCTTGACCTTGCCGGAGGTCTCGATGTGCACGTGCGCACCCTCGTAGGGGCCCACACCGGTGCCTTCGACATAGCAGGCCAATCCGATCCCGACGCGTCGCCCGAGCACTGCCATCTCGGCGCGGAACGCGGGGAACTTGTCCCAGCCGACGAGTGCCTTGATCTTCTCCAGCAGCGCGGGGTAGTTGCCAGAGTCGTACTCCAGCTCGCGGCCGTCCTGGAACACCAGGCCGTGGTCGTAGGGGAACTCGTCGGGCTGGATGAAGTTGACCTCGCGGACCTCGGCGCGGTCCTTGCCGAGGAAGGCCGCGATGGCGTCCATCGTGCGTTCCATGACGAAGCAGCCTTGCGGCCGCCCGGCGCCTCGGTAGGGGGTGACCATCACGGTGTTGGTGTAGAGCGACTCGAAGACCACGCGGTAGTTGCGCGGCTTGTAGGGACCGAGCAGCTGGGTCGAGGTGATGATCGGCACGATCAGGCCGTACGGCGTGTAGGCGCCGTGGTCGTGCCAGAACTGCACGTCCAGCCCGAGCAGCCGACCCTCGTCGTCGAAGCCGACCTCGACGTGGTGCACCTGGCCGCGTTCGTGGGCGGAGGACACGAAGTGCTCGCGCCGGTCCTCGGTGAACTTCACCGTCCGGCCGAGCGCCCGGGCCGCCAGCGGCACCAGGAGCTCCTCTGGCCAGGGGTGGTTGATCTTGACTCCGAAGCCGCCGCCGACGTCCGGCGTGATCACGTCGACCTGACCCAGGTCGAGCCCGAGTTTGACCGCAACCACGGCGCGGACACCGGTCGCGGTCTGCGTCGAGGTCCACACGTGCAGCCGGTTGACGTCGGCGTCCCAACGGGCGACCGTGCCACGGCCCTCGAGCGGCATCGACGCACTGCGCTCGATGGTGAGGTCTAGCTCGAGCCGGTGCGGCGCGGCCGCCACCGCCGCGGGTGCGTCACCGACGTGCTGCTCCATCCGGGCCCCGATGTTGCCCGGGACGTCGTCGTGCACCAGTCTCGCGGCGGCGCGCGCGTTGTCGATCCCGACCACGGGTTCGAGCGGCTCGTAGGCGACCCTGATCCTGTCGACGGCGTCCTCCGCGACGTAGCGGTCGTCTGCCACCACGAACGCGACGGCCTCGCCGACGTAGTTGACCTCGTCCCTGGCCAGGGCGTACTGCGTGCGGCCCTGGGTCAGGTCCGGGTGCGGGATCAGCAGTGGGAGCGGGTCGGCCATCGGACCGGTGAGGTCGTCGTAGGTCCATACGGCGTGCACCCCGTCGAGGTCCAGTACCCGCTCGACGTCGATGTCCACGATGCGTGCGTGGGCGTGGGGCGAGCGCAGTACGGCGGCATGCAGCGTGTACGGCGAGACGGCGACGTCGTCGGTGTAGCGCCCGATGCCACGTAGGAAGCGTTGGTCCTCGACCCGCTGGACCGGCGACCCGAAGAGCTTGGTCGTCACGGATTTTCACCCTCAGCCAGCTCGGCGGCACGTACTACGACGCGCACGATGTTCTGGTAGCCGGTGCACCGGCACAGGTTCCCGGCGATCATGTCCTTCGCCTCTTGGCGGGTGGGACGCGCGTTCTCTCTCAGCCCTGCGGTGATCGTGGTTAAGAAGCCGGGGGTGCAAAACCCGCACTGGAGTCCGTGGCACTCGAGGAACGCCTGCTGGACCGGTGCGAGCGTGCCGTCATCCGCGGTGAGGCCCTCGACGGTGGTGATGTCCGTGCCGACCGCCGAGACCGCGAACATCAGGCACGACCTGATGGGTTGCCCGTCCATCAGCACCGTGCACGCGCCGCACACCCCGTGCTCACAGCCGACATGCGTGCCCGTAAGTCCCAGGTCGTGGCGCAGCGCGTCGGACAGCAGCCGACGTGCGGGTACCGCGATGTCGTGGGGGGCCCCGTTGACGACCAGGCGTACGTCGTGCAGGTGCTCGCTCATCGCGCCCTCATCAGCGCATCGTCGTGGGCCGAACGCAGCACCCGGGCCGTCAGCACCCGCACCAGTTGTGCGCGATAGGCGGCCGTCGCGTGAATGTCGGCGAGGGGTTCCAGCGAGCCCAGCGCCTGCTCGCCGGCCTCGGCGAGCGTCGAGTCGTCCACCCCCCGGGCGAGCGCGGCCGTCAGGTCGACCACCGTGGGGACCTCGTTGACCGACAGGTAGCCCGCCCTCGCCTCGACGACGGCACCATCCACGACATGCACCGTCGCCGCCACCCCGCAGAGTGCGTAGTCCCCGTGCCGGCGCGCGATCTCCTCGAACGCAACACCTGCCCCTTCCTCAAGTGCCGGGAAGAACGCCGAGACCGCGATCTCGTCGTGGTGCAGCGAGGTCTCCAGCGGACCGACGAACAGGTCGGCGGCAGCAACGGTGCGCGTTCCGGCGCTGGACGCCACGTCGACCGAACCGCGGAGCAACGAGAGCACGACCGGCATCTCGGCAGCCGCATCAGCGTGCACGATCGAGCCGACGGTGGTGCCCCGGTTGCGGATCGTGGCGTGAGCCACGTGGGACAGGGCCAGTGACACAAGCGGCTGGACTCGGCGTACCTCAGCAGAAGCAAGGACCTCGGCGTGCCGGGCCAGGGCACCG
>DASQMN010000285.1:0-11081 GCA_035645475.1 Nocardioidaceae bacterium | reverse complement strand
CTGACCTCGAGGTCTCCGGCGTCGACACGGCGGTCGACGCCGACTCGGAGGAGTCCTCGCCCTTCCATGCCGTCTTCATCCGCGCCCCGTGGGTGGAGGAGGTGGGGGAGAGGGCCGAGCCGCTCGCTGTCGTGGCCACCGGGCCGGCCACCGGTAGGATCGTCGCGGTCCGGCAGGGCCCGCTGCTGGCCACCTCGTTCCACCCCGAGCTGAGCGGCGATGACCGCCTGCATCGCCACTTCGTGCAGGTCGTCCGCTCGGCCTGAGCCGACCCCCAAGGCGAGGAGCACGCCAATGTCCGGCCACTCCAAGTGGGCGACGACCAAGCACAAGAAGGCCGTCGTCGACGCCAGGCGCGGCAAGCTCTTCGCCAAGATGATCAAGAACATCGAGGTCGCGGCCCGCACCGGCGGTGGCGACCCCGCAGGCAATCCGACCCTCTACGACGCGATCGCCAAGGCGAAGAAGACGTCGGTGCCCAACGACAACATCGACCGTGCGGTCAAGCGCGGATCCGGGCTGGAAGCCGGCGGCGCCGACTACGAGACGATCATGTACGAGGGCTACGGTCCCGGTGGTGTCGCGTTCCTCATCGAGTGCCTGACCGACAACCGCAACCGGGCGGCCAGCGAGGTGCGCACCGCCATGACCCGCAACGGCGGGTCCATGGCCGACCCCGGCTCGGTCTCCTACCTGTTCTCCCGGCGCGGCGTCGTGCTGGTGCCCAAGGCGCAGGAGCAGGGTGAGGTGGACGAGGACGTGGTGCTCGACGCCGTCCTCGACGCGGGCGCGGAAGAGGTCAACGACCTCGGTGACGACTTCGAGGTGCTGTCCGCGGCATCCGACCTGGTGGCCGTGCGCACGGCGCTGCAGCAGGCGGGCATCGACTACGACTCGGCGGAGGCTTCGTTCGTGCCGTCGGTCAGTGTGCAGGTCGACGCCGACGGTGGCGCCAAGGTCGTACGGCTGGTGGAGGCGCTCGAGGACTCCGACGACGTGCAGAACGTCTTCACCAACGTCGACGCACCAGGCAGCGTGCTCGCCGAGCTCGCCTGAGCCCGTGCTGGTGGCCCCGGCGCGCCGGGGGAGCGTTGTCAGCGCCCGGCGGTAACGTCGCACGCGTCCGAACACCTGTTCTCAAGCGGGAGCCGCAGTGCGCGTCCTCGGCATCGACCCCGGCCTCACCCGGTGTGGGGTGGGCGTGGTCGAGGGCGCACCCGGGCGTCCTCTCACGCTCGTCGGCGTCGGTGTGCTGCGTACCCCGCCCGATGCCTTGGTGCAGGACCGGCTGCTGGCACTGGCCGACGGCTTGCAACACTGGCTCGACCGGTACGAGCCTGACGCGGTGGCGGTCGAGCGGGTCTTCAGCCAGCACAACGTGCGCACCGTGATGGGCACCGCCCAGGTGAGCGGAGTCGCACTGCTCGCGGCCGCCCGCAACGGCCTGCCCACCGCCCTGCACACGCCCAGCGAGGTCAAGGCGGCCGTCACCGGGCATGGGCGGGCCGACAAGGCACAGGTCGCTGCCATGGTGGTCCGGGTGCTGCGCCTGCCCTCACCGCCACGTCCCGCCGATTCCACCGACGCGCTGGCGCTCGCCATCTGCCATCTGTGGCGCGGCCCCGCTGCCACCCGGTTGCAGGCTGCCGTGGCCGCCGCAGGGCGGAGGATCTCGTGATCGCCTACGTCCGGGGCGAGGTCACGGACACCACACCGGTCGCTGCGGTGGTCGACGTGGGCGGGGTCGGGCTGCTCGTGCACTGCACACCCGGCACGCTGGCCACCTTGCGCGTGGGTCGAGCGGCCCGGGTGTCGACGTCGATGGTGGTACGCGAGGACTCGCTCACGTTGTTCGGCTTCGTCGACGACGACGAGCGAGACGTCTTCGAGCTCGTGCAGACCGCCAGCGGAGTCGGCCCCAAGCTTGCCCAGGCGATGCTCGCGGTGCACGACCCGGACGACCTGCGACGCGCGGTGGTGACCGAGGACATCCCCGCCCTCATGCAGGTGCCCGGGATCGGGCGCAAGGGAGCACAGCGGATCGTGCTCGAGCTCAAGGACCGGATCGGGGCACCGACGTCAGGCTCGGCGAGCACACCCGCCGCACCGTCGACGGCTGCCGCGAGCTGGCGCACCCAGGTGCACGGCGCGCTGGTCGGGCTGGGCTGGTCAAGCTCGCAAGCTGACGCGGCCGTGGACGCGGTCGGCGCGCAAGCCGGCCCCGACGCCGGTGCCGCACAGGTGCCTGCTCTGCTGCGTGCCGCCCTGCAGACGCTGTCGAGGTCGTGACGGTGCAGCCCAGGGACGACATCGACGCGGACGAGACGCAACCACCCAGCAGCCGGGTGGAGGCCCGAGCCATCGCTGCCGACCCCGACGAGCTCGCCGCCGAGTCGGCCCTGCGCCCGCGGACGCTGGACGAGGTGGTCGGCCAGGAGCGGGTACGCGCACAGCTGTCCTTGGTGCTGTCCGCCGCGCGAACCCGCGGCACCACGCCTGACCACGTGCTGCTCTCCGGTCCTCCGGGGCTCGGGAAGACCACGCTCGCCATGATCGTGGCTGCTGAGATGGAGGTGCCGCTTCGGCTGACCAGCGGCCCGGCCATCCAGCATGCCGGTGACCTGGCCGCCATCCTGTCCAGCATCAACGAGGGTGACGTGCTCTTCGTCGACGAGCTGCACCGGATGGCCAGGCCGGCGGAGGAGATGCTCTACCTGGCCATGGAGGACTTCCGGGTCGACGTCGTCGTCGGCAAGGGTCCCGGCGCGACGGCCATCCCGCTGGAGATTCCACCGTTCACGCTCGTCGGTGCCACCACCCGGTCGGGGCTGCTGCCCGGCCCCCTGCGCGACCGGTTCGGCTTCACCGGCCAGCTGGACTTCTACGAGACGGCTGAGCTGCGGCGGATCGTCGACCGCTCGGCCAGCCTGCTCGGCGTCGCGGTGTCACCCGAAGGCGCCGACGAGGTGGCCGGCCGGTCCCGAGGCACTCCTCGGATCGCCAACCGCCTGCTGCGCCGGGTCCGCGACTACGCGCAGGTGCACGGCAACGGGGTGGTCGACGGGGCAAGCGCTCGAGCGGCGCTGGCGCTGTACGAGGTCGACGAGCTCGGGCTGGACCGGCTCGACCGTGCGGTGCTGCACGCACTCTGCGAGCGCTTCGCCGGAGGCCCCGTGGGTCTGTCGACCCTCGCTGTCGCCGTCGGGGAGGAGCGCGAGACGGTCGAGGAGGTGGCCGAGCCGTTCCTCGTCCGGACCGGGATGCTCGCCCGCACACCTCGTGGCCGGGTCGCCACCCGTACCGCCTGGCAGCACCTCGGTCTCTCACCACCGGCGCACGAGCTCGTCCTGCCCTGGTGAGCCGCTTCGTCCTAACCCGGCCGGGGCGCTGGCTAGACTGCGCTGACGGTTTGCTGTGAGCTCCCGTGCCCGCAGGGTGTCTGCCGGCGGCCGTCCCCTTGCCCGCTGTTGTTTCTCCCATGCCGTTTGGAGGGCGTGCCGTGACATCTGACGAGCTGTCCTCACTCCTGCTGCCACTGCTGCTGGTCGTCGTGTTCTGGCTGCTCGTCATCCGCCCGGCGCGTCGCCGGCAGCGTGAGCTGGCCAACGCACAGTCGGCGGCACAGCCCGGCGCCCGCGTGATGCTGTCCAGCGGCCTGTACGGCGACGTGACCGCCGTCGGTGACACCGACATCTCGCTGACGATCGCCCCCAACGTCACCGTCACGGTCCACCGGCAGGCGATCGCCAAGGTGGTGCAGCCCGCCGGAGGCACGTCCCGAGACGAGGTCGGCGGCGCGACCGCCGCTGCTCCCAACGCCACACCCGATCGGCCGAGCGACCGGTGAAGCGACACCCGGGGCGGGTGCTCACCGCCTTCGTCCTCATCGTCGCCGCGCTGTACGGCCTGGTTGCCGTCAACGGGGACTGGAGCCCCAAGCTCGGGCTGGATTTGCAGGGCGGCACGCGGATCACGCTGCAGGCACAGACCGACAACGGTGACCAGGTCACCGAGGAGAAGCTGGCCGAGGCTCGCGACATCATCGAGCAGCGCGTCAACGGCACCGGTGTCGCCGAGGCAGAGGTCACCAGCCAGGGCGGTGACCAGATCATCGTCGAAGTGCCCGGGCAGGAGAGCCAGGAGCTCGTCGACCAGGTCGGACGAACCGCGCAGCTGCGGTTCCGGCTGGTCTGGGGCAGCCCGCAGGCCACCGGTCAGCCTCAGGCGCCGCAGGGTCCGCTGGCACCGCAGGAGCCCCCAGCCGGAGGCAACGGCAGTGGTGGCAACGGCAGTGGTGGCAACGGCGGCGACAACGGCGGCGGTAGCGGCGACAACGACTCCAGCAAGCGGCGGGCGGTCAGCCCCTGGATGCTGAAGGCCGCCGAGGACGACGTCGACTGGAAGAAGCTCAGCCTCGAGGATGCAATCGCCATCTCGCTGGACCAGCCGGCACCGAAGGAGTACGCCGACGAGCTCGCCTCGCTGCGTACCGAGCTCGAGACGTTCGTGTGCCCGGGCACCGAGGGTGGCGAGGCGCAGGTGGACGATGTCGCGGCCGAGCCGCTGCTGACCTGCGACGACCAGGGCGCGCCCTACCTGCTCAGCCCGGCGGTGATCGAGGGCACCCAGCTCGACGACGCCAGCGCCGGCCTGCCGGAGCTGGAGTGGGTGGTGCAGCTCGACTTCGACGGCGAGGCGACCGACAGATTTGCCGCCGTCACCCGGGCGTTCGCCGGCACGGGGGAGCAGTTCGCCATCGTGCTGGACGGTGCGGTGATCTCCGCGCCCCAGGTCACCAACGCGATCGTGGACGGCAACGCCCAGATCTCCGGCGGCCAGCCGGCCTTCACCCAAGCCACCGCGACCGAGCTCGGCAACCAGCTCAAGTACGGCGCTCTGCCGCTGACGTTCAGCATCAACGGCGTCACGGTGGAGGGGCCTTCGTTGGCCGGCTCGCAGCTGGAGGCAGGCCTGCTCGCCGGTGTGATCGGGCTCGGCTTGGTCTTGGTCTACACGCTGCTGTACTACCGCGGGCTCGGGCTGGTGGTGCTGGCGTCGCTGGTGATGGCCGCGGCCGTGCTCTACCCGCTGGCACTGCTGCTGGGGCAGTCGGTCGGCTTCACCTTGACCCTGCCAGGCATCGCCGGGCTCATCGTGGCCATCGGCATCACCGCTGACTCCTTCATCGTCTACTTCGAGCGGCTGCGCGACGAAGTGCGCGACGGCCGCAGCCTCAAGCTCGCTGTGGAGAACGGGTGGCGTCGGGCCCGTCTCACGATCCTCGCCGCCGACGCCGTGTCCATCCTGGCCGCGGTTGTGCTGTACATCTTCGCCATCGGGGTGGTGCGCGGCTTCGCGTTCGCCTTGGGCCTTACCACCCTCATCGACATCTTCCTGGTGTTCTTCTTCACCAAGCCGATGGTCTCCGTGCTCGCACGCACGAAGTTCTTCGGTCAGGGCCACCCCCTCTCGGGGCTCGACGCCAGGCACCTCGGCGTCACTGACCGCCCGGTCGACCAGATGGCCCGCGGACCCCGGCCGGCGACCAGTGGAGGCCTCCCATGAGCCGGCTCGGCAGCTTGGGGCAGCGCCTGTACTCCGGGCAGGTCTCCTTCGACTTCGTCGGTCGACGCCGGCTCTGGTACACCCTCTCCGCACTCATCGTGCTGGTCGCTGCTGCCGGCCTGCTGGTGCGCGGAGTCAACCAGGGCATCGAGTTCCGGGGTGGCGTCGAGTTCACCGCTCAGATGGCTCCGACTCAGGACAACGTCGACACGCTCATCGAGGCCGCTGAGGGGGCCGGAGTCGACGAGGTGACGGACCCGGTCGTCACCACCTCCGGCAGCGACGCGATCCGCGTGCAGACCCCGCCGCTCGACCAGGAGCAGGCCACGATCGTCCAGCGGGCACTGGAGGACGCCGGCGCCGCCGAGGTCAGCCAGGATCTGATCGGCCCCACCTGGGGTGAGCAGGTGGCCAACAAGGCGCTGACCGGTCTGCTGGTGTTCGTCGGGCTGGTGGTGCTCTTCATCTGGGCGTACTTCCGGGAGTGGAAGATGTCGCTCGCCGCGGTGGTGGCTCTCGCGCACGACCTGGTCATCACGGTCGGCGTGTACGCCTGGTCCGGCTTCGAGGTCACGCCAGCCACGGTCACCGGGCTGCTGACGATCCTGGGCTACTCGCTGTACGACACGGTCGTCGTGTTCGACAAGGTGCGCGAGAACACCCGCCGGTTCGCCGAGCAGACCCGGCGCACCTGGAGCGAGCTGGCGAACCTCGCCGTCAACCAGACCCTGGTGCGCTCGATCAACACCTCGATCACCGCCCTCCTCCCCGTGGTCGCCCTGCTGGTCGTCGGCACCATCGTGCTCGGCACCGGCCCGCTGAAGGACCTGTCCCTCGCGCTGTTCGTCGGCATGGCCGCAGGCACCTACTCGTCGATCTTCATCGCGACCCCGCTGGCCGCCGGCCTCAAGGAGCGCGACGAGCCGGTACGCAGGCACACCGAGAAGGTGATGGCCCGCCGAGCGAGGGAGTCCGGCGGGCAGCCGGCCGCAGGCGTCGCCGCACCCGCCTCACCTGCCGCCCCCACCCCCCCGGCCGACGCGTCAGCGCGACGAGGCGGGGCCTCACCGGCCCGGCCGGCCGGCGAAGCCGGCGCGACCACGCCGCGACCAGGCGGAGCCTCACCTGCCCGCCCGGCTGGCGGGGCCTCCGCATACCGAGTGGACTCCCCGCCGCCGGCAGCAGAGGCCGAAGCCGACCCGCCGCCGACCGTCCCAGCGGCACCGCGAGGGCCACGAATGACCACCAGCGGCTCGTCCCGCCGGGTTCAGCCGCAACGCGGAACCCGCTCAAGCCGGGGCAAAGGACGTCGCTAGCCGGCGACGTCGCCGACCCGACTCGCCGCTGTAACGGCTGGCTTAGACTCCAGGGATGACGCAGCAACCCGGCCCAAGCGGTGCGGGTACGGCTGCGCCACCGTCCGAGCCGGACCCAGCGACTGAGTCGGAGATGACAGCGCCAGCGGCGATGCCCGGCAGTGCACCGGGGTCTGGACCCGAATCCGTGCCGGTCACCTCACCGGTGCTGCCGTCCGAGCCGCTGGTCGACGCTGCCCCCGGCGGCCCCCCCGCCCGGACGCGGATGCGTACCCGCCTCGCCGGCCTGGGCCGCAGCGTCACCACCGGACATCCGGTGCTCGAGCAGCTCTTCCAGGTCGTCCGGTCCAACCACCCGAAGGCCGACCTCGAGGTCATCGAGCGCGCGTTCTCCACCGCTGAGCGGCTGCACGTCAACCAGAAGCGCAAGAGCGGCGACCCCTACATCACCCATCCGCTGGCCGTCACCACCATCCTGGCCGAGCTAGGTATGGACGTCCCCACGCTGTGCGCGGCTCTGCTGCACGACACCGTGGAGGACACTCCGTACACCCTGGCGCAGCTGCGACGCGACTTCGGCGACGAGGTCGCGCTTCTGGTCGACGGCGTCACCAAGCTCGACAAGGTCAAGTACGGCGACTCCGCACAGGCCGAGACCATCCGCAAGATGATCGTCGCGATGTCGCGCGACATCCGGGTGCTGGTGATCAAGCTTGCCGACCGGCTGCACAACATGCGCACATTGCGCCACCTCAGACAGGACAAGCAGGAGAGCATCGCTCGGGAGACGCTGGAGATCTTCGCCCCGCTCGCACATCGGCTGGGCATGAACACCGTCAAGTGGGAGCTGGAGGACCTCGCCTTCTCCACCCTGCATCCCAAGGTCTACGACGAGATCGTGCGAATGGTCGCCGAGCGGGCACCGTCTCGCGAGCAGATGCTCGACGAGGTCGTGGCTGCCGTGTCAGCCGACCTGCGCCGCGCCAAGATCAAGGCGACCGTCACCGGGCGACCGAAGCACTTCTACTCGATCTACCAGAAGATGATCGTGCGCGGCCGGGAGTTCGGCGACATCAACGACCTCGTCGGCATCCGGATCCTGGTCGACACAGAACGCGACTGCTACGCGGCGCTCGGCATCCTGCATGCCCGCTGGAACCCGGTGCCCGGTCGGTTCAAGGACTACATCGCACTGGCGAAGTTCAACCTCTACCAGTCGCTGCACACCACGGTGATCGGTCCGCACGGCAAGCCGGTGGAGCTGCAGATCCGCACGTTCGCCATGCACCGGCGAGCCGAGTACGGCGTGGCCGCGCACTGGAAGTACAAGGAGAACCCCAACGCAGTGGCCAGCACCATGTCGCTGGCGCCGGGCAGCTCGCCGGTCGGGCAGCGGCAGGAGATGCCATGGCTGCGCCAGCTGCTGGACTGGCAGGCCGACACCGCCGACCCCGAGGACTTCCTCGACTCGCTCCGCTTCGAGATCAGCTCCAACGAGGTCTACGTGTTCACCCCGCGCGGCGACGTGGTGTCGCTGCCGGCCGGTTCCACCCCCGTCGACTTCGCGTACGCCGTTCACACCGAGGTGGGGCACTCCACCATCGGCGCCAGGGTCAACCGTCGACTGGTGCCCCTGGAGTCGACCCTCGACAACGGCGACGTCGTCGAGGTCTTCACGTCCAAGTCCGAGAGCGCCGGGCCCAGCCGCGACTGGCTCGGCTTCGTGCAGAGCCCGCGAGCCCGCACCAAGATCCGCCAGTGGTTCACCAAGGAGCGGCGCGAAGAGGCGATCGAGCGCGGCCGCGACATGATCGCGCGGCTGCTGCGCAAGGAGAACCTGCCGCTGCAGCGTCTGCTGAGCCACGATGGCCTGCAGGCGGTCGCTGAGGACCTCCATCTCCCCGATGTCTCCGCGCTGTACGCGGCGGTGGGCGAAGGGCACATCGGCCCCGCCAACGTCGTCAAGCGGATCATCGACCTGCAAGGAGGCGAGGAGGGCACCGCCGAGGACCTCGCCGAGGCGGTGATACTGCCGCGTGAGGCCGGGCGCAAGGTTCCGGCCCGCGGGGACGCCGGAGTCGTCGTGCACGGCGTCAGCGACGTGCTGGTCAAGCTGGCCCGCTGCTGCACCCCGGTGCCGGGCGACGAGATCCGCGGGTTCGTGACGGCCGGCTCGGGGGTGTCGGTGCACCGCGCCGACTGCCCCAACATGGTGAGCCTGGCGGCCCAGCCCGAGCGTCTCGTCGACGTCGACTGGGCGCCGACGTCGCGCTCGATCTTCCTGGTCGCCATCGAGGTGGCCGCCCTGGACCGGGCCCGCCTGCTCTCAGACATCACCCGCGTGCTCAGCGACCAGCACGTCAACATCCTCTCGGCGACCCTGCAGACCGGCCGCGACCGCGTCGCTCGCTCCCGCTTCACCTTCGAGCTGGGCGATCCCAGCCACCTCGGCCACGTCCTGCGTGCCGTCCGCAGTGTGGACGGTGTCTTCGACGTGTACCGCGTACACCAGTAGCCGCGTGCACCAGTAGCCGCGTACACCAGTAGCCGCAGCGCTCGCCACCGGCGCCGCCGCACCGTCCTCCTAGACTGGCGAGCATGCTTCGCCGCCTTGACCTGCGTGACACCGGCCTGTCCGGAGCCGAGGTCGACTACCGCACGCTCGTCCCGCGCGCCGGCTTCGACGTCGACGCCGCCCTGGACGTGGTGCGGCCGATCTGCGCGGACGTACGCCAGCGCGGAGCCGACGCGGTCATCGCAGCGACCGCGACCTATGACGGCGTGCACGTGGACGACATCGCCGTGCCGCAGCAGGCGATCACCGACGCGCTCGCAGACCTGGACCCCGACGTACGCGCCGCGCTGACCGAGTCAATCCACCGGCTTCGACGCACCTGCGAGGCCGAGCTCGAGGTCGACACCACCACGACGCTCGCCCCCGGCGGCACCGTCACGTCTCGGCGGATTGCGATCGACCGGGTCGGGCTGTACGTACCGGGCGGCCTCGCACCGCTGGTGAGCAGCGTGGTGATGAACGTGGTGCCGGCGCAGGTGGCGGGCGTGCGCTCGATCGCGCTGACCAGCTCTCCGCAGCGAGAGCACGGCGGCCTGCCGCACCCGACAGTGCTGGCCGCCTGCGCGCTGCTCGGCGTCGACGAGGTGTACGCGGTCGGCGGCGCCCAGGCGATCGCCATGTTCGCCTACGGCGCCGGTCCCTGCCGCCCCGTCGACCTGGTCACCGGTCCGGGCAACATCTATGTGGTCGCGGCCAAGCGGCTGCTCAAGGGCCGCGTCGGCATCGACTCCGAGGCTGGGCCGACCGAGATCCTGGTCCTCGCCGACGACTCCGCCGACCCGGGCCACGTGGCCGCCGACCTGGTCAGCCAGGCGGAGCACGACCCGCTGGCCGCAGCACTGCTGGTCACCGACTCCGAGGCGCTGGTGGACGCGGTGACCGCCGAGCTGAGCCGCCAGGTCCCGGCGACCAAGCACGCCGAGCGCATCACGACGGCCTTGTCCGGTGAGCAGTCCGGCGCCGTGCTGGTCCGCGACCTCGACCAGGGGCTGGCCGTCGCCGACGCGTACGGCGCGGAGCACCTGTCGGTGCAGACCCGCGACTCGGCGGCCTTGGCGGCGCGTGTGCGCAACGCCGGAGCAGTGTTCGTCGGCGCGTGGTCGCCGGTCTCCCTGGGTGACTACTGCGCCGGCTCGAACCACGTGCTGCCCACCGGTGGATGCGCGTGTCACTCCGGCGGACTGTCGGTGCGGGCCTTCGTCAAGGCGGTCCACGTCGTCACCTACGACGAGCCGGCGCTGCGCGAGGTGGCCTCCCACGTCGTGGCGCTCGCCGAGGCCGAGGACCTGCCAGCCCACGGTGCCGCTGTGCGGATGCGGATCGACCTTTCTCCGCCGGCCGGGTGATGCCCGCCCCCGCGTGGCTGCCCGTACGCCCGGAGCTACGAGACGCCGAACCGTACGGCGCACCGCAGCTCGACGTGCAGGTGCGGCTCAACACCAACGAGAACCCGTACGGGCCGAGTGCTCTGGTGGCCCGGGACATGGCGACCGCCGTGGAACGGGTCGCCACGGCGCTGCACCGCTACCCCGACCGCGAGGCGATGGACCTGCGCACCGACCTGGCGGCCTACCTGTCGGCCGAGACCGGCGTGACGCTGGGCAGCGACTCGCTGTGGGCGGCCA
>DASQMN010000284.1:0-6208 GCA_035645475.1 Nocardioidaceae bacterium | reverse complement strand
CGCCGGCGTGACGCTGTATCTCACCGGCACGCGTCACTTCTTCCACTGATCCGTGGGGCTGTCGCCTTCGGTGACGAGGCGCTCCGAGGTGGCACCAGTCGGTGACGAGGCGCCCCAGACGTGCGTCGGCCTGTCCCAGCGCAGGGATAGCACGGACCTGTGCCAGAGTTGCCGCCCGTGAGCGCACAGATTCTGGACGGCAAGGCAACAGCGGCAGCCATCAAGGACGACCTCCGGGGCCGGGTGGAGCGCCTGCGGGACGCAGGGAGCATCCCGGGGCTCGGAACCGTGCTGGTCGGCGATGACCCCGGCAGCCAGTGGTACGTCGCGGGCAAGCATCGTGACTGCGCGCAGGTCGGTATCGAGTCCATCCGCATCGACCTGCCGGCGAGCGCCACTCAGGAGCAGGTCGAGGCGGCAGTGCTGCAGCTCAACGCCGACGCGGCCTGCACCGGGTACATCGTGCAGCTGCCACTTCCGCGGGGTCTGGACGAGAACCGGGTGCTGGGGCTCATCGACCCGGTCAAGGACGCAGACGGCTTGCATCCAACCAACCTCGGCTGGCTGGTTCTCGGCAACGAGGCCCCGTTGCCGTGTACGCCACGGGCCGTCGTCGAGCTGATCCGGGCGTACGACGTGCCGTTGGCGGGAGCCGACGTCTGCGTCATCGGCCGAGGCATCACCGTCGGACGCTCCCTGGGTCTGCTGCTGACCCGCCGCAGCGAGAACGCCACGGTCACGTTGTGCCACACCGGCACCCGCGACCTGCCGTCGCATGTGCGCCGCGCCGACATCGTGGTGGCGGCCGCTGGAGTGGCCGGCATCGTCACCGCCGACATGGTCAAGCCAGGCGCGGCGCTGCTTGACGTGGGCGTGAGCCGCGGGCCGGACGGGATTCTTGGCGACGTGGACCCGGGAGCCTACGAGGCAGCCGGCTGGGTCTCGCCCAACCCCGGCGGGGTCGGCCCCATGACCAGGGCCATGCTTCTGACCAATGTGGTGGAAGCGGCCGAGCGGGTCGCGCCGGACCGGTGAGCGTTGAGCGCTCGGTGATCGGCACCGGCATCCTCACCGCCGTGATCGCCATGGTCGCGGTCGGGCTGGCGGTCATGGTCGTGTGGAACTGGCGGATCGGCGTGGCTCTCGCGGGGGCTGGCCTGGACCTGGCCGGTGTGTCGCGACTGGTGCTGTCGACCCGCCTGGCAGGCCCCCTGCGCGTACGGCACTCCCGCTGGAGTGACGCCTTCACGATGTGCGCGTTCGGCACCGCGCTGCTGGTCCTGGCGTGGCTCGTGCCCGACCAGCCGACCCGGGCCGGCTAGGACGTAACGAGCCGCGCCCGGCGTCAGCCGAGCAGGCCCAACCCCCGCACCGCGTCGCGCTCCTCGCTCAGCTCTGCCGCGCTCGCGTCGATGCGTGTGCGGGAGAAGTCGTTGATCTCCAGGCCCTGGACGATCTCGTACGAACCGGCCGAGGTGGTGACCGGGAAGGACGACACCAGCCCCTCGGGCACGCCGTAGGACCCGTCCGACGTCACCGCCATCGACACCCAGTCGTCGGCGGGCGTGCCGTGCAGCCAGTCGCGAGCGTGGTCGATGGTGGCCGAGGCGGCCGACGCCGCGGACGAAGCCCCGCGAGCCTCGATGATCGCGGCGCCACGCTGCTGCACGGTCGGGATGAAGTCCTCCTCCAGCCACCGCTGGTCGTCGACCAGCTCGGCGGCGTTGCGGCCGGCCACCTCGGCATGGAAGAGGTCGGGGTACTGGGTGGCGGAGTGGTTGCCCCAGATCGTCAGGTGCCGGATGTCGTTGACGCTCGCGCCGGTCTTGGCCGCGAGCTGGCCCAGCGCCCTGTTGTGGTCGAGCCGGGTGAGCGCGCTGAAGCGCTCGGTCGGAACGTCGGGCGCGTTGGACGCAGCGATCAGCGCGTTGGTGTTGGCCGGGTTGCCGGTCACGGTGACACGGACGTCGTCGGCGGCATGGTCGTTGATCGCCTTGCCCTGCACGGTGAAGATCGCGCCGTTCGCCTCGAGCAGGTCGGCGCGCTCCATGCCCTTGCTGCGCGGTCGAGCGCCGACCAGCAGGGCCACGTTGACGCCGTCGAACATCGTGTCGGCGTCGTCGCCGATCTCCACTCCGGCGAGGGTGCGGAACGCGCAGTCCTGCAGCTCCATCACCACACCCTCCAGCGCCTTCAGCGCCGGAGTGACCTCAAGCAGGCGCAGCTGTACGGGGGTGTCGGGGCCGAGCATCGCGCCCGAGGCGATCCGGAACAGCAGGCTGTATCCGATCTGGCCGGCAGCTCCGGTGACGGCGACCTTGACGGGGGTCTGGCTCACGGTGCTCTCCTTCGACGAGACGGCGCCGGACGCGGCACCTCGACGGTGCGCGTCGTGACGCTAGCAGCGGGGTACGGCCGACCTCTGTCGGCCCGGGCGATAACTTGACGCCCAGCGAACCCACGTCTGGAAGCGGAGCCCATGCCCAAGATCAAGGTGGACAACCCCGTCGTCGAGCTGGACGGGGACGAGATGACGCGGATCATCTGGCAGTTCATCAAGGACCGCCTCATCCACCCGTACCTCGACGTGGATCTGGAGTACTACGACCTCGGCATCGAGCACCGCGACGCCACCGACGACCAGGTGACCATCGACGCGGCCAACGCGATCAAGCGGCACGGCGTCGGCGTCAAGTGCGCGACCATCACCCCGGACGAGGCACGCGTCGAGGAGTTCGGGCTCAAGAAGATGTGGGTCTCACCCAACGGGACGATCCGGAACATCCTGGGCGGGGTCGTCTTCCGCGAGCCGATCATCATGAGCAACGTGCCGCGGCTGGTGCCGGGCTGGACCAAGCCGATCATCATCGGCCGCCACGCCCATGGCGACCAGTACAAGGCGACGAACTTCAGAGTCGCCGGCGCGGGGGAGCTGACCATCACCTTCACCCCCGACGACGGCTCGGAGCCGATCCAGCACGTCGTCGCGCGCTACGGCGACGACGGTGGAGTCGCGATGGGCATGTACAACTTCAACCAGTCGATCGAGGACTTCGCGCGCGCGTCGTTCGCCTACGGACTGCAGCGTGAGTACCCGGTCTACCTCTCCACCAAGAACACGATCCTCAAGGCGTACGACGGCGCTTTCAAGGACATCTTCGCCGACGTGTTCGAGCGCGAGTTCAAGGCCGACTTCGAAGCCAAAGGGCTGACGTACGAGCACCGGCTGATCGACGACATGGTCGCTGCCGCGATGAAGTGGGAGGGCGGTTACGTCTGGGCGTGCAAGAACTACGACGGTGACGTGCAGTCCGACACCGTCGCCCAGGGCTTCGGTTCGCTGGGGCTGATGACGTCGGTGCTGATGACGCCGGACGGCCGTACGGTCGAGGCCGAGGCTGCGCACGGCACGGTCACGCGGCACTTCCGCCAGCACCAGCAGGGCAAGCCGACCTCGACCAACCCGATCGCCTCGATCTACGCCTGGACCCGCGGGCTCGCACACCGCGGCAAGCTCGACGGCACCCCGGAGGTCACCGGGTTCGCCGAGGCGCTCGAGCAGGTCTGTGTCGAGACGGTCGAGAGCGGCCGCATGACCAAGGACCTCGCGCTGCTGGTCGGCTCGGACCAGGGACACCTGACCACCGAGGAGTTCCTGGCCGCGCTCGACGAGGGGTTGCAGGCCAAGGTCAAGACCCGCTGAGCCGGCTGCTCCTCAGCGCGCTGTCGAGCGCGTCAGGTGCCGGGGGTACGCCGCAGCCGGCTGGTTCCTCACCCGCGCCCGATGGTCCACGACGCCGAGTGCTGCCGGGTCGGCTCGATCATGACCAGGTCCGTTCCGGAGTTGAACGCGTCGGGTGGGCACGTCATGGGCTCGACCGCGAGTCCCACCCGGTGGGCGGCGGCGTCCTCCGGGGGCCGGTCAGCGGTGTGCACCTGCACCCAGGGCAGCACGTGGGCATCCCAGCGCACCTCGACCGCGTTGCCGTCGTCATCGCTGAGTCGCACCCGGGTGAGCCCGCCTTCGCCGGCGAGCAGGCCGGTGAAGGCCGAGTCCAGCTCCAGGTCACCGAGGCGACGCGGGCTGCGCAGGTCGAACGGACCCCCGGCCACGTCCACGAGCCCGACTGGCAGCAACCGGTCGGGCGTCACGTCGAGCACCTGTGCCGCCGGCACCTCGAGCGTCCATTCGTCCACTCGTCCGCGCACTCCGCCCGGGCGCAGATAGGGGTGTGGTCCGGTTCCGTAGGGGGCGGGCTCGTCCCCGAGGTTCGTCGTCAGCACCGTGCAGGTGAGCCCCTCGTCGTCCAGGCGGTACGTGACCTCGACGTCCAGCTCGAAGGGGTAGCCGTCGCTGGGGGCGAGCCGGTGCCCCAGCACCGCCGTGGCGGCTGTGCTGGATCGCACCTCGAAGTCCGCCGAGTGCACCAGTCCGTGCAGGGCGGTGTTCCGCTCGGGCTCGTTGACCTCCAGCTGCAGGCGGCGCCCGCCGGTCTCGTACGAACCGTCGGCGACGCGGTTGGGCCACGGCACCAGAACGGCTCCGCGAAACAGGGGTGGCCCGGTGCCACTGGTGGCCGGCACCACGAGGTCCTGGGCGTCGGACTGCAGCCGAACCAGCCCGGCACCGGTTCGGGCGATGTCGGCCCGGTAAGCACCGGACTCGAGCGGCACCAGATCGGCCATGAGACTCCCCTTCGACGTCGAGGCGGCCATCCTGTCAACCAGGCAGCACGGGTCGTACAGAAGCCGTCCGCTGACCCGTTGTGGCCAGGTCGCGCACGCCGTAGTCTGCAGACGCTTCATTGGTGCGTCATGAGAGATGAGTTGTGCGATGCGCAACACTAGTGTGCGATCTGAAGGCGTGACCTCGGCCCTGGCCTCTGCCCGCTACGAGGTGCTCCCCACGAGCGGCATCGAGGCGAAGCTCACCGAGTCGGTGCCCGTCACGACGACGCTGACTGTCACCGCGTCGCCGGGCAAGGGTCTGGACGCCACGCTGGACTGCACCGAGCGGTTGGCCCGGCTCGGTTACCCGGTCGTGCCGCACCTGGCAGCCCGCATGGTCCGCGACCGCGACCACCTCGTCGACATCGTGGAGCGGCTGCGCGCACTCGACGTCAGCAACGTCTTCGTACCGGCTGGCGACGCCAACCCCCCGGCCGGCGACTACGCCGGGTCCCTGGACCTGCTGCGGCACCTCACCGAGCTGGGCCGACCGTTCGAGCAGGTCGGCATCACGGGGTACCCGGAGAGCCACCCCTCGATCGCCGACGACGTGACGGTGCAGTCCATGTGGGACAAGCGTGAGCACGCGACGTACGTGGTGAGCAACATGTGCTTCGACGCCGCTCAGATCCGCAGCTGGGTCGCCCGGCTGCGTACGCGATCGATCACCTTGCCGGTGCTGATCGGGATGCCCGGTCCCGTGGAGTCGGCCAAGCTGCTGTCGGTGGCGACCAAGATCGGGGTCGGTGAGTCGACGCGGTTCCTGGCCAAGAACGCGTCGGTGTTCACCCGGCTCGCCGCTCCCGGCGGCTACCGCCCCGAGCGCATGCTGGACAAGCTGGCCGAGCTCTTCGCCGATCCCGTGCAGGGGGCCGCGGGCCTGCACCTGTACACGTTCAACCAGGTCGCCGAGACGCATCGCTGGCGCCAGACCATGCTCGAGCGCGCCGCGGGCTGAGCACGGACACGTGCCGGCTCAGGTACACAACGGCTCGAGCGAGCGCTCCAGACCGGTGGTGCCCACGTCGACGACGCGCAACGGAAGCCCGACCGCGGCTGCGGCCGCTTCCGCCGCGGCCCGCAGCTCGGGGCTCGCCTGCTGGGCGAGCCACACCATCTGGGTGTAGCCGCCGAAGTACACCTCGCGCAGCTCGGGCCAGCGGTCCAGGCCCAGCTCGACGAGAACCGTCCGGTGGAAGGAGCGGGCCAGGAAGTCGGTCAGCAGGTAGGTGCCGGGCTGCTCGGCGAACCACGACGACAGCCGCTCCGCTCCGGCGTACACGTCGTAGCAGTGCAGGCCCGGCAGGCGGTGCAGGCCGAGCCGGTCGCACACCTCGTCGAGCGCTCCGTACGTCCCGCAGTCGGCGTAGCCGATGACCACCCGGTCGTACGAGGTCTGAAGCCGCAGCGCCAGCTCCTCGACCTGACCGGCGATGCGCTCGGGGCGGTTGTGCAGCAGCGGGGGCAGCGGATGGACCGC
>DASQMN010000283.1:0-8018 GCA_035645475.1 Nocardioidaceae bacterium | reverse complement strand
GCCACCGTGGTTCTCGACTCTCTGGAGCAGCTGCCGAGCTGGCTGGACGAGCACTTGCTGGACGGCGCTGAACAGCGCCTGCTGAGCACACTGCGAGCTGCCGGCTCGGTGCTCGTAGCCTTCAGTGGCGGAGCCGACTCCGCGCTCGTGCTGGCCGCGGCCGTACGAGCCCTGGGCGTGGAGCGGGTGGCTGCGGCCACGGCGGTCTCGGGGTCGCTCGCTGCCGCCGAGCTCGCCTCAGCACGCGCGTTCACCGACGGCTTCGGCGTACGACTGCTCACCCCGGCCACGCACGAGCTCGACCGCGACGGTTACCGGGCCAACGCCGGTGACCGTTGCTTCTTCTGCAAGGCCGAGCTACTCGATGTGCTGTCGGAGACGGCAGCCGACCTCGGGCTGGCGACTGTCGCCACGGGAACCAACGCCGACGACCTCGTCGCCGGGTTCAGGCCGGGCATCCGTGCGGCGGCTGAACGAGGCGCCATCACCCCGCTGGCCGACGCCGGCCTCACGAAGGGGCTGGTGCGCAGCCTGTCTCGGCGCTGGGGGCTGTCCAGCTGGGACAAGCCGGCAGCGGCTTGTCTGTCGTCCCGCATCGCGTACGGGGTGGAGGTGACGTCGCACCGGCTCGCGCGAGTCGAACGGGCCGAGGCGGGCGTGCGTGCTGCGCTGGCCGATGCCGGCCTGACTCCGGTCGATCTACGAGTGCGTGACCTCGGCCAGCGGGCTTCCGTCGAAGTCGACTCCGAGCTGGTTGAGCGAGCCACGGCGACGCCGCAAGTGCTCGAGGCGGTACGCACCGCGGGCTTCACCGAGGTTGAGGTCGACCCGCGTGGCTTTCGCTCCGGCTCGCTCAACGAGCGTCTGCCCGACCCTGCACGGTGGCGCTGAGCGCTGCGGCGCAGCAGCCCAGGAGGGCGGCCGGTTACTCAGGGGCGGTGCGTGTCGGCGTCGGCGTAGGCTGGAGCGATCCCGTGCACGTCCGGTCCTAGACGCGCGCTCAATGCTGGTGAGGAAGGGTGACTCAGGGTGCCGACTGGAACCGTTAAGTGGTACGACGCCGAGAAGGGCTTCGGCTTCCTCTCCCAGGAGTCCGGGCCCGACGTGTACGTACGCGCCGATGCGCTCCCGGCCGGCACGCCGAGCTTGAAGTCAGGTACCCGGGTCGAGTTCGGCATCGTGCAGGGGCGCAAGGGTGACCAGGCGCTCTCGGTTCAGCTGCTCGAACCGGCACCCTCGCTGTCCAAGGCGCGACGCAAGTCGCCCGACCAGCTGGCCACCATCGTGGAGGACTCGATCAAGCTGCTCGACAACCTCGGTGCGGCCTACCGCCGTGGGCGGCACCCCGAATCCCGAGTCGCCGGGAGCGCCGCCAAGGTGCTGCGCGCTTTGGCTGACGAGCTGGAGCTGTAGTGACTGCGACGGCTCGATGGGCCGGGACGGCTCGCTGGCACGCCGGATCGGCTCAGGTGAGCCGGGGGGAGGAGCCGCGTGGTCGCCGCGCCAGCACGAACACTGCCCATGCGACCACCACCGTTGCGGTGATGCCGAGCCCGAGCTGGGGCGGTGACAGCGGCAGCAGGATCCCGAGGAACCCGCCGATCACCCAGGACAGCTGCAGGAGCGTCTCGCCCCGGGCGAAGATGCTCGTGCGCACCGCATCCGGCACGTCCCGCTGTATCAGCGCGTCGGAGCTGAGCTTGCCGAGCGACTGGCAGAGTCCCGCCGTGAGCCCGAGAACCATGACGGTCAGCAGGCCGTAGAACACGGTCGCCACGATCAACATCACGGCGTCCAGAACGAGGACGAACAAGGCGGTCGCCAACGGGTCGCGGGCGCGCAGAAGAGTTGCCAGCACGGTTCCGAGCGTGTTGCCCACGCCTGCCGATCCGATGACGATGCCGAGCAGCAGCGTCTCGCGCCCCTCCCAGCCGCCGAACGGTGCATCGCGCAGGAGGAAGGCCATGTACATCGTCAGGAACCCGGTGATCAGCCGCAGCCCGGCATTGCAGCGCAACGCCGTCACCACCACGGCCGGTACAGCAGGCACCCCCCTTCGCGGCCGGCGGTTGTCACCGCCCATCTCGGTCATCGTCACCTGCTCCTCACCGGCCGAGGAGTCGACGCGTGGGGGCAGGAGGATGGCGAGCACCGTGGCGATGACGAACAGCGCCCACGCGTACCGAAGCGCCCAGGACGACCCCACCGTGGCGGCAAGGGCAGCGATCGGCGCGGACAGTGCAGCCCCGCCCGTACCCACCAAGGAGATCCGCGAGTTCGCCTTCACCAAGGTCTGACCCTTGGGAAGCAGCCGGGGTACGGCCGCGGCCTTGGTCACGCCGTACGCCTTACCGGCGACCAGCACCCCTAGTGCGGCCGGATACAGCACCGTCGACTCGGTGCTGATGGCTCCTGCCAGGACCCAGCAGCAGAACGCGCGCACGGCCATGGTGGCGCCGATCGCCCACCGGCGGCCGCGCCGGAAGCGATCCAGGAACGGCCCGATCAGCGGCGCAACGATCGCGAACGGGAGCATCGTCAGGCCGAGGAAGGAGGCCACCTGGGTGCGTGCCTCCCCGGTCGGCACCTGGAAGAACAAGGTGCCGGCGAGGGCTACCACCACTGCCGCGTCACCGGCGGTGCTGAACGCATGCATCTCCTGCAGCCGGGACATGCCGGACTCGTCGGCCCCCTGGGCGTGAGTGAAGCGGCGCGCCCGGACGAAGCCGGCCGACGCGAGCCGACCGGACACCTTCACCGCGGCGCCGGCGCCGCGGCCGGTGACCCGGGCGACGCGGGTGGCGCCCCGCCCCGTACTGCCGGCAGCCTGGACGATACGACTTCGACCGGCAGGCGTGGGCTCGGCACTCGAGGCCTGCCCCGGCTGCGCTGCCGACTCGACATCGACATCGGGGTGCCCGACGTGCTGGCTCGGCTCCGCGTCCGGGAAGTCTGGGTCGTGTCCGGACGGATCCACTGGCCCATCCTGCCCGACCGCGCGGCCACTGCGCCGCCGCCGGCTCGATCCAGCGGCAGGGAACGGCCGTGGTCGCCGGGGTCGCCGGAGTCGGTGTGTGGCCGGAGGGCGGGCCTGGTGACCGGATTCGGCCTTCGATGGCTTGCGGCGGTTGCATCGGGGACAATGCAGCAGTGACCAGCCCCAGCGCTTCCGCCCCTTCGGCGTCGCCCACCCGGCGTGTGCGAGCCGATGCTGCTTGCGTCGCGGCGGTTGACGTCGCCCGTGCCGCTCTCGACGAGTTCGTGGACGCCGGCGACGTGGGGGAGCACCTTCGCCACGTGGTCGAGGGTGAGCGTCTGGTGACGCACATCTTCGCCTGCACCAGGCCCGGCTATCGCGACTGGCACTGGGCCGTCACCGTCACCCGTGCGTCGAGGCAGCGCACCGTCACGGTCAACGAGGCCGTGCTGCTTCCCGGCGAGAGTGCGCTGGTCGCACCCGAATGGCTGCCCTACCGTGAGCGGCTCCAGTCAGGCGACGTGGGACCTGGCGACGTCCTGCCGGTGCACCACGACGACCCACGCCTGGTGCCGGCGTGGCTGACCGGTGACGAAGCGCTCGAGGCGGCGCGCGATGACGCGTCGGTACGCCCCGTCGCCGACGAGATCGGACTCGGGCGTGTCCGCGTGCTGTCGCTCGAGGGACGCGACGATGCCGCGAGCCGGTGGTACACCGGGGAGCATGGGCCCGGTGCGGCCGTTGCCGAAGCCGCGTCCGACCCGTGCCGCACGTGTGGCTTCCTGGTGCGGCTGTCCGGCCCGCTGTCGACCGTGTTCGGCGTCTGCGCCAACGACGTCGCGCTCGATGACGGGCGCGTGGTGTCGTACGACCACGGATGTGGCGCTCACTCCCAGGTCAGCGCCGGCAAGGCCGCCGAGCCGGTCAAGCTCCCCACGCTGATGTTCGACTCCGTCGCGTTCGACCCGCTCGAGCTGCACTGAGCGTTCGCAGCGGAGCGCGCGGCGATCAGCCCAGCGGCCCGAGCTCGCTGGTGTCGGTACGCCGGCGGCGCGGGTCGGCCAGCAGGGCGCTGCGCCGGCGTCGGCAGTAGTCCCACCCGATGAGACCGAGCGCGAGGCCGGCCAGAGCGGTCACCAGCCACCAGCCGCGACCGGCGTCTCGGAGGCGGTCGGTGAAGGGGAGCAGAACGAGGAGCGCGAGCAGCCACAAGGCGCTGCCGACCTGCATGGTGCGCACTCCGTCGACGTCGAGCGGTTCCACCTCGGCGACCAGGTAGCGCCGGTCGCCGATCGTGTGCGAGGTGACGGCTGGTCGTCCCAGGTCGTGGCGGCGCGCCGCCCGCAGTCGACGCGCCTCGTCGTCGATCAGCTCCGGATCGGCGGCCCCGCCGACCGGTGCGCTCGGAGCATCGTCGACTGGGGCCACACGAACAGGCTAACGCCGGCCTGCAGGTCGTCGGGCTGGTTGGAGGAACGGGTGCTCCGGCATCCGCTGAGCCGGCGGCACGTGGCGTGAATCCACGCCGTACGGGCTCCACTGGGCGTGGGTGAGCTGGGGCGATGTCTCGAGTGGTGCCACCTCGGGCTATTTGCGTCGGTGCACCCCCGATCTGGCACCCAGTTGGGACCACCAGATATCCCGCTCACCGCACGCATCAAGTTGCTTAGCATGGCTAATGACGTAGGCTAACTAGATGCCGACCGACTCAGCCGCCCGCACCCGGGTCGAGGGAGGCCTGGCCGGCGCCTTGGCCGTCTCGGTCACCCGGCTCGCGCGGCGCCTGCGTCAGGAACGCGGCACCGACCTCACCGCCAACCAGCTGTCCGTGCTCGGCACCCTGCGTCGCGCGGGCCCGCTGACCCCCGGCATGCTGGCAGCAGCCGAGGGCGTGCAGCCGCCCTCCATGACCCGCACCGTGGCCTGCCTCGTCGAGTTGGGGATGGTGAGCCGCCAGGCGCACGCCAGTGACGGACGCCAGGTCGTGGTGCAGCTGTCCGAGCACGGCGAGCAGCTGCTGGCAGACGAACGCCGCCGCCGCGACGCATGGCTGGCTCGTCGTCTGCGCGAGATCGACCCGGCCGACCGCGAAGTGCTGCGCCGGGCCGCGGCAGTGCTGGACGGACTGGCTCGCTCGTGAGTCCCACCTTCAGCGCCCTGCACATCCGCAACTACCGGATCTATGCAGCCGGCGCCGTCATCTCCAACACCGGCACCTGGATGCAGCGGGTCGCACAGGACTGGCTGGTGCTGCTGCTGAGCGCTGGGTCCGGCACCGCGCTCGGCATCACCACCGGACTGCAGTTCCTGCCCGCGCTGCTTCTCTCACCGTTGGCCGGAGTCGTCGCCGACCGGTATCCCAAGCAGCGGGTGCTCCTGTGCACGCAGGTGGCCATGGTGGTGCCGGCAGCCGTGCTCGGCGTGCTGGCGATCACCGGTCTGGCCACCACCGAGTGGGTTTATGCGCTCGCGTTGCTGCTCGGTGTGGGTAGCGCTTTCGACGCACCCGCCCGGCAGTCGTTCGTGGTGGAGATGGTCGGACCCGACGACCTCGCCAACGCCGTCGGGCTGAACTCCGCGTCCTTCAACGCCGCCCGGGTGGTGGGGCCCGCGCTCGCCGGCGTGCTGATCGCAGCAGGCGGCTCCGATGTCACGGCCACCGGCTGGGTCATCCTGGCGAACGCGCTCAGCTACCTCGCCGTCGTCTGGTCGCTGACCCGCCTGCGGATTGCCGACCTCCAGCCCGCGACGCCGATGGAGCGCGGCCGGGGGGCCGTACGCGAGGGAGTCCGGTACGTACGCAGCCGCCCGGACCTCATGCTCATCCTCGCCGTCGTCTTCTTCGCCGGGACGTTCGGCCTCAACTTCCAGATGACCAGCGCCTTGATGGCCACCGAGGAGTACGGCAAGGGCGCCAGCGAGTACGGGCTGCTGGGCTCGGTGATGGCCGTGGGGTCGCTGGCCGGCGCCCTGTTGGCTGCTCGGCGTTCCAAGCCGAGCCTGCGGCTGGTGGTCGGGGCGGGCATCGCGTTCGCGCTGGTCGAGATCGCTGCGGGGTTCATGCCGACGTACTTCTGGTTCGCGCTCTGGGTGCCGCTGGTGGGGCTGACGGCGCTCACCATGATCACCGCGGCCAATGCCACCATGCAGCTGAGCGTCGACCCGCAGATGCGCGGCCGGGTGGCGGCGCTGTACCTGATGATCTTCATGGGCGGCACCCCGCTCGGCTCACCGTTCATCGGCTGGTTGGGTGAGATGTTCGGAGCGCCCTGGACGCTTATCGGCGGGGGACTGATCACACTTGTGGGAGTGCTGGGCAGTGTGGCGGCATACGTGTGGATGCAGGGAGTCGACCTGCGCCTGCTGTCACGCCGCGGCGCGTACCGGGTGCGAGACGCCGGTGACGCACTGGAGCAGGAGCAGAAGGCCGAGGAGGCGACCGCGCCGACCGGAGCCTCGGCGGCCTGACCGAGGCTCTTTGCCAGCGGCCCGACGCTCGGCCCCGGTGGATCGGCGCGGCATGGCGTTGGCTAGTCCGGCTCGGCCGCGCTCCGGTCGTGCCAAGGTGAGGGCATGCGTGTGTTCGCCGCCCTGATCCTTTCCGCCGAGTCGGTGGCCGACCTCGACTCCGTCCTCGCCTCCGAGCGCCCCAAGCTGCCGCAGATGCAGTGGAGCGCGCCTGACGACTGGCACGTGGCGTTGGCCTACTTCGGCAACATCAGCCGCATCGATTTCGAACGCCTCGAGACCGCGATGGGCCGTGTCGCTGTGGACTGGCCGCCCCTGGAGGTGAAGGTCAAAGGTATTGGCGCCCACCCCGAGCCGCACGAGGCAACGGCGATGTGGGCCAACGTGCACGAGCCCAGCGACTCGCTTCACCGTCTGTCCTCGGCGGTGACCGGTTCCGTCAAGGGCTTCGGCTGGATGCTGGACCGTCGGGTCTTCCGCTCGCAGGTGACCCTCGGCCGCAGCCAGCAGCCGGTCGATGCGCGGCCCGTACTCAGCTCCGTCGGCGACTACGAGGGCCCGGGGTGGACCTTCGACACGATCGCCACGCTGTTCCCGCGCCCCAAGGACGACGGCGAGGTCGAGATGGACATCGTGGGCATGTACCGGCTGCAGGGGCCTGTTCGGTCTGGCTCCGGGTGAGTCCGCGGCTGCGCCGACTGGTGGTTCCGGTGCTTCTGCTCGGCCTGCTGGTGGTCGTGGTGCTGGCCGCCCTGCGCTGATCCCTCAGCGCCGCGGCGGCCGACGCCACCGGCCGGTCACTGCTCGCGTGACACCCTTGGTCCATGTCCGAGCCGGCCGCTGACCGTTCGACGCCGGCCGCCGGCGGCCCGCGGTCGGCCGAGCTCCCCGGACTGGACTCGATCCGGGCAGCACTGCTGTCGCCGTCGACGCTTCGCCGAGCGGTCGCGTCCGGTGCACGCCGATCCAGCTCCGCTCGCTGGCGTCGTGCGGAGCTGCGGCCGGTCGAGATCACCGGCGGCTTGCGACTGCAGGTCACCACGTACGACGACACGCAGGCGTACACCAGGAACGCTCCGCTGGACGACGTGCGAGCGCCGGTCGAGGAGCTGCTCGCCGAGCCGTTCGCGAGCTGGCATGTCGAGGTGACCGAGCCCGGTGGAGTGCGGACTCTACGCTGGCGCGTCACCCGGAAGGGTCGGGTGGAGTGCTCCTCGTCGCTGCAGGGGGGTCCCGTCCCTGCCTTGGACGCCTCGCACGACCGCAGCAAGCGTCGCCTGCTGGATCCCGCCGATCCGGTCCTGGTCGCACTGGGGATCAGCGACCAGCAGGGCAGTGTCAAACCGACCCGGCAGGCGAAGCTGCGGCAGGTGGAGGAGTTCCTGCGGCTGCTCGACGCCACGCTCGACGACGCCGTCTCCGCCGGTGCGTTGGCAATTCCGACGTCGCAGCGGCCATGGCACGTCGTCGACCTCGGCTGCGGCAACGCCTACCTGACGTTCGCCGGCTTCGCGCACCTGCGGAACCGCTGGGACGTGCACATGACCGGCGTCGATGTGAAGGAGCAAGCCCG
>DASQMN010000282.1:0-1683 GCA_035645475.1 Nocardioidaceae bacterium | reverse complement strand
GGGCAGCGATGGGCGATTCCGGCGACGCCGCGCGGCTCTCGTCCGAGCTGGGCGGCGATCGCATCCATGTCGGCGGGGCGTGCCGGCTCCTCGGGTGCAGGCGGGGCGGCGCTCACGGTGAGCCGTGGGACTTCTCGGACGGGGCTCGCAGCACACCAGAGACCGCAGGTGCGCGTGCCGCCCGAAGCTCAGCCGCGGTCTTGCCCGCCTCCTCGACCGTGCCCCACAGGGAGCCGTACCAGGTGGTCGGGTCCTCGGCCAAGGACACCGGCTGACCCAGCTCGGCCTTCGGCCCGAGGGTGTTGCCGTCCTCGTCGATGACGCTGTAGCCGACCTCACCCGGCATCACCCAGGTGAGCCGTTCGCGCGCCTGCTGCTCGACGTATGCCGGATCGCGCCAGCGTTGGGCCTGCTCGGTCAAGGCCTCGACCTGCGCCTCGCCGCTGACGATCCGTTCGCGCGCGGCATCCAGCTCGGCACGCTGCTGCAGCCAGGCCCGCAGGCTCGAGGCGTAGGAAGCGATCAAGACCACGAGGACCAGCGCCAGCACGGCGAACCGTCCGCTTGCCCACACGGGGCGAGCGGACGTCGGCGAGTCAGCCGGGGAGGCACCCATGGCCGGTCGGCTCAGCCCTCGCCCAGGCGCGGGAACGCCTGCCGGCCGGCGTAGCGAGCCGCCTCGCCCAACATCTCCTCGATGCGCAGCAGCTGGTTGTACTTCGCCACCCGCTCCGAGCGCGCCGGCGCGCCGCTCTTGATCTGTCCGCAGTTGGTGGCGACCGCGAGGTCGGCGATCGTGGTGTCCTCGGTCTCGCCGGAGCGGTGGCTCATCATGCAGTGCATGCCAGCCCGGTGGGCAGTGTCCACGGCGTCCAAGGTCTCGCTCAGGGTGCCGATCTGGTTGACCTTGACCAGCAGGGCCGTGGCTGCCCGCTCGCGAATGCCACGTTGCAACCGCTCGACGTTGGTCACGAACAGGTCGTCACCGACGACCTGCACGCGGCCACCAAGCGTCTCGGTCAGCGCGGTCCACCCGTCCCAGTCGTTCTCCCCCAGGGGGTCCTCGAGCGAGACGATCGGGTAGGCGTCGATCAGCTCGGTGTAGTACGCCGTCATCTGCTCGGTGGTCTTGTCGGCGCCCTCGAAGTGGTACATGCCTGAGTCGGCGTCGTGGAACTCGGTGGCGGCCACGTCGAGTGCGAGCACGATGTCCTCGCCGAGCCTGAGACCAGCGCGTTCGACGGCGACCGCAATCAGGTCGAGGGCCTCGCGGTTGCTGGAGACGTCGGGCGCGAAGCCGCCCTCGTCGCCGAGGCCGGTGGCCAGGCCGCGTTCCTTCAGCACCGACTTGAGCGCGTGGTAGACCGACGTGCCTTGCCGCAGTGCCTCAGCGAACGTGGCGGCACCGACCGGGGCGATCATGAACTCCTGCACGTCGACGCCGGTGTCGGCGTGGGCTCCGCCGTTGAGGATGTTCAACATCGGTACCGGCAGCCGGTGGGCGTGCGGGCCTCCGACGTAGCGGAACAGGGGCAGCTCGGTGCAGCCGGCGGCGGCCCGGGCGACGGCCAACGAGACACCCAGGATCGCGTTGGCGCCGAGGCGCGACTTGTCGCTGGTGCCGTCCAGGTCGATGAGGAGCTGGTCGACGACACGCTGCTCGTCGGCCTCTGTGCCGAGCAG
>DASQMN010000281.1:0-10509 GCA_035645475.1 Nocardioidaceae bacterium | reverse complement strand
GTGCTGTATGCCGCGCTGGTGGCGGCAGCGCCGGCATCGACGCAGCCGCGGCAGCAGGCTGTCACCGCACTCAGCGACGCGGGGTTGCGGCTGCTGGACTGGGGTGGCCAGGCTGCTGCGCTGCCGGGCGTCCAGCTGCCGTGATGGTCAGGTAAGACGCCGTCACGGCGTCATCGAGCCGAGCAGCTCCTCCGGCAGCCCACCGGGCAGCGCCAGGTCCGACACGAGCCACTGCCCGTCCTCGTTCACCATGGACATGTCGAGCCGCAGCGAGAACGACGCGATGCTCAGGTTCCCGGTGACTGTCGCCTGGTCACCGTCGACGTCGTCGACCTCGACGGTCGGCTCAGCGTCGCCGAGGACCTCCGACAACGGCGCCGTGTCCTGCTCACTGCACAGTGTCCCGAGCTGGTCGTTCACGTCGCCGGTGGACAGCTCGCGGGCTCGGTCGCAGTCTCCGGCGACGGCAGCGTCCAGGAACTCCTGGGCGGCCTCCTGCACGTCACTCTCCGAGCTCGGCCACAGCCGCCAGGCGACCAGAGCCACCACCAGGAGCAGGGCCAGCCCGGCCAGCACCCAGACCGAGCGGCCGATCGTGCGCTTGGGTACCTCTGCCCGCTCAGGCGGTCGCCACCCCTCGGGGCGCTGCCACAGCTCGTCGCCATCCAATGGCTGTCGACCGCCGTCCGGAGGAGGGGCAGGGCTGCTCACGAGTGGCCCCTGACCTCGCTGCGTACGTCGTCGACCGCGGAGTCGACCGGGACCTCGCGGCTGGCGCCGCTGCGGCGGTCACGTATCTCCACGACCCCGTTGGCGAGGTTGCGGCCCACGACAAGGATCGTGGGAACGCCGATCAGCTCGGCGTCCTTGAACTTCACTCCCGGCGACACCTTGGGGCGGTCGTCGTAGAGCACGCTGAGGCCGGCGCCGTCCAGGCCGGCGCAGATCCGGTCGGCCGCGGCGAAGATGCCGGCGTCCTTGCCGGTGGCGACCACGTGCACGTCGGCGGGAGCCACCTCGCGTGGCCAGACGATCCCCAGCTCGTCATGGGAGTTCTCCACGATCGCCGCCACGGCACGGCTGACGCCGATGCCGTACGAGCCCATCGTGACGGTGGCGAGCTTGCCGTTCTCGTCCAGCACCCGCAGGTCCAGCGCCTCGGCGAAACGTCGCCCCAGCTGGAAGATGTGCCCCATCTCGATGCCTCGGGCCAGCTCGAGCGGTGCGCCGTCGACCGGGCAGGCGTCGCCCGCCCGTACGGCCGCGGCCTCGATGGTCCCGTCCGGAGTGAAGTCGCGCCCCACCACCAGGTCGAGAACGTGCCGCCCGTCGGCGTCGGCGCCGGTCACCCACCGGGTGCCCTCGACGACGCGCGGATCGACGAGGTACCGGATACCGGAGGTCGCCTTGAGCCCGAGCGCGCCCGGGCCGATGTAACCCTTGGCCAGCGAGGGGAAGTCGGCGAAGTCCTTCTCCGTGAACGCCTCCACCTCAGCGGGCTCCACCTGAGCCTGCAGACGCTTCTCGTCCACGTCGCGGTCACCGGGCACACCGACGGCCAGCGGCTCGCGGTTGCCCTCGGGGTGGCGCAGCATGACCAGCACGTTCTTGAGCGTGTCAGCCGCCGTCCAGGCCCGGTCGTCCCGAGTGAACACCTCGTCGAGATGAGCGACCAGCGTGTCGATCGTGGGCGTGTCCGGTGTGTCCTCGGCGTGTGCAGCCGGCGCGTCGTCGTACGGCACCGGCTCGGGCACCGGAACCCGGACCGCCTCCACGTTCGCGGCATAGTCACACCGGGTGCATCGCACGTAGGTGTCCTCGCCGTTCCCCGCGGTGGCGAGGAACTCCTCGCTGGCCGACCCGCCCATGGCCCCGGACATGGCCTCGACGATCACGTAGTCGAAGCCCAACCGGTCGAAGATGCGGATGTAAGCCTGCCGGTGGGCCGCGTAGGACTTGAGGAACGCCTCGTCGGTGACGTCGAAGGAGTACGAGTCCTTCATCACGAACTCGCGCCCGCGCAGCAGCCCGGCGCGCGGGCGAGTCTCGTCGCGGTACTTGGTTTGGATCTGGTACAGCGACAGCGGTAGGTCCTTGTACGAGGAGTACAGGTCCTTGACCAGCAGGGTGAACATCTCCTCATGGGTGGGTCCGAGCAGGTGGTCGGCGCCCTTGCGGTCCTGCAGGCGGAAGATGTTGTCGCCGTACTCGGTCCAGCGGTTGCTCGCCTCGTACGGTGCGCGCGGCAGCAGGGCGGGAAAGTGCACCTCTTGGGCACCCATCCCGTCCATCTCCTCGCGCACGATTCGCTCGACGTTGCGCAGCACCCGGTAGCCGAGCGGCAGCCAGGAGAAGAGGCCCGGCCCGGCGCGGCGGATGTAGCCGGCGCGCACCAGCAGCCGATGGCTGGGGAGCTCCGCGTCCACCGGGTCCTCGCGCAGGGTCCGGACGAAGAGCTTCGACATCCTCAGCACGTGGCTGAGTCTATGAGCATGCCTCACGGCGGTCACTGTCGCAGCAGGTGCACCGCTACGTCGTCTTGATTGTCCGCACCGAGGGAGAGGAGGTCGGAGCGGACGGCCGCCAGCGTGGCCGCCAGGCTCTCGCGCAGGTGGCGTGAAGTCGAACCGTCGCGTAGCTCCGCGGGTACGTCCAGGACCCGCATCCGCGGGTCCGCCGGGTTGTAGGGGGTGATCATCGTGGGCAGGTACGCGATGTCACTCACCTCGAAGCGGTCACCGGGCCGTCGAGTCAGCTCGAAACGAAGGCTGGCACCCCGGTAGGTGTGAGTCTGCGACGTTTCCTGTTGGGCGACGAAGTTGCCGAGGCCGTACGCCACCCAGGTGCCGTGCACGCGGTCCAGCGGTTGCACGGTGTGGGCGTGGTGGCCGTAGACGAGGTCGATGTCGGGCGATCGCGTGATCTCCTCGACCACCCCCAACTGGTAGGCGTCCGGCGCGGTGACGTACTCGGTGCCGAAGTGCAGCGCGACCGCCACGACGTCTGCCCCGCCCCGGCGGGCCGCCGCCGCGTCCGCCACGATCTCGTCGGGGTCGATCAGCGGTACCGCCCACGGCTGACCGGACGGCAACGGGATGCCGTTGGTGCCGTAGGTGTAGGACAGCACAGCCACCCGCACGCCGCCGACGTCGAGCAGGAGAGGCCGGCGGTGCTCTCGACGTGAGCGCGCGCTGCCGTCATGCTCCAGGCCCTTGCGGTCGAGGATGCGCAGTGTCCGGGCGAGTCCGTCGGCACCCTGGTCGAGGCTGTGGTTGGACGCGGTGGTGCAGGCGTCGTACCCGGTGTCGAGCAGGGCCGACACCACCTGCGGCGGTGCCGAGAACGTCGGATAGCTGGCGAACGGACCGCGCCTGGGGGCCAGCGGGGTCTCGAGGTGACAGATGGCGAGGTCGGTGGGGCGCACGGCGGGGGCGACCGAGGCGAGCATCGGGCGGAAGTCCAGGCCCGGCTCGCCTCGACGGGCCGCGTCGGCGCGCGCGGTGTCCCACGTCCCCGAATGCAGCAGCACGTCACCCGAGACGAGCAGTGAGATCCTGCGCGGTGGGTCCGGCGTCGGTGCCGCGGTGGCCGTCGGGCCAGGAGTGGTCGAGCTGGGAGTGGTCGAGCTCGGAGTCGATGCGGTCGCTGTGGAGCCGTTAGCCGTCGAGCTGGGCCTCGACTCCGCTGGCGTGGCGCGCTCCTGGCTCGTGCATCCGGCCGCCGCGCCTAGCACGAGCAGGACCGTCGCACCAAGGGCTGCAGCTGCGCTGCTTGGTGGCGGGGGCTGAATGCGACCTCGCACCAAGCTCACCGAGGGCACCAAGGCGGAAGAAGCATCAGCGGAGATCCTCGGGACTACGGGGAGGGCGGTCGAGCGTAGTGCTCCACCGGAGCCGTGCGCCATGCACCAGTTGGACCCAGGCGTGAGGACGGTCAGAAGAGAACGGTGGTGAAGGTGGCGGTGCGCTGGAAGCCGACCCGGTCGTACACCGCCCGTGCCGGGGTGTTGTGCTCGTTGACGTACAAGGTCACGACCGGTGCGATCGTACGGAGCACCTGCTCGACGACGGCGGCCATCGCCGGAGCCGCCAGTCCCTCACCGCGGCGGTCGGGATGGACCCACACCCCTTGGACCTGGCAGGCGTACGGGGTGGCGGCGCCGACTTCGGCCTTGAAGACCACCTCACCGTCCTCGATGCGGGCGAACGCCCAGCCGCGGCCCACCAGCTGGGCGACCCGACCGCGGTAACCCGAGCCGGACCCCTGCTCGGGGGAGACGCCCACCTCCTCGGTGTACATCGCCACGCTCGCCGGGTACAGCGCGTCGACCTCGCCGAGAGTCACCGGGCGTACCAAGGGGTCGGGCGGCAGGGCTGACGGCTCGTGCATCACCAGGAACGGCTGGTTCCGGCGTACCGAGCGAGCCGGCCCCCAGGTGCGCTCGAGTCGTTCCCACAGCGGCATGACCTGGTCCGAGGGACCGACCAGCGAACCGCACGTACGCTGCCGGCTCGCCGCCAGCGATGCGAAGGCCTCGACGGCGGCGTCGTCTGCGTTCACCGGCACGACGTTGGCGGCGTAGTGACACGCCGCGAGCAGCCGGTGGCCCTCGTAGTAGCCCCAGATCTGTCCGCCGAGCCAGCGAGGATCGAGCTTGGTGACCGCGACCCGATGCTCGACGAAGACGTTGACTTCTGGGTCGCGGGCGAGCAGCGAGCGCAGAGCCGGCACGTCAGCCGGACCGAGGGTTCGCACCTCGGCAGCCGTCCGAAGCATGAGCACTCCTCCCCAGACGACCGGAAGCCTAGCGACGCTGCGTCGACCCGCACCTCGGCCGGTCGGCTTGGTCGGTCGCCGACCGACACCTCGCTTGTCAGCGGTCCCGGGATGAGCCGAGCCCGCTGCGCAGTCGGTCCATTGGCCGGCGGGCGGCCGCTGAGCGATCTATCGACATTACCGCTGCCCTGGCGACACAGGTGTCGATACATCCGTCAGCAGCGAGCGGACCGGCTAGCGATCTATCGACATTGCGGCTGCGACAGCGACGCACATGTCGATAGATCCGTACCACCGCGGGGCAGCTACCAGCGCCTCAGGCGGTGCTGTCGCGGTGCACGTACGCAACGCAGTCGACCTCGATGCCGGCGATGCGCTGGTGCGCCGGCAGCAGGCGGTCGAAACGGAAGCCGCAACGCTCCGCCAGTGCCCGGCTGCGAGCGTTGTCCACCGCGGTGGTCAAGCCGACATGTCGCATGCCTCGCTCATGCAGGAGCACCCCGACGAGGGCGTCGACGCAGCGGTGCCCGATACCCCGTCCGACGGCAGCCTCGTCCAACCAGTAGCCGACCGTGGCGATGCCGGATCCGGGCTCGATCGTGGCTCCGAGCGAGCCCAGCAGCGCAGGCTTCCGAGCGCCTCGCACCCGCGGCGCCAGAGGGTAGGCCTCGCCGCGGGCGAACGCCGACATCCGGTCCTTCCACCACGCGGACGTCTGCTGCGGGTCGGGTACGTTCTCGGCCCAGGCCTCCCAGGGCCGTAGCCGGTTGTGATTGGCCACGGTCATCGTGTGCATCGCCGGAACGAACCGGGGCTCGGTGAGCACCAGCTCGAGCTCTTCGTCCACGGCGAGCGCCAGCTCCACACCCGCTGCCGGGTGCCGCTCGCGCCAGGTGCTCGCCGGCAGCGAGTGGGCACGGACCCCCGAGACGACGCCGTGGTCGACCAGGTCGAGCCGGTCCACGAGCGCGGTGCTCCGCCGGTCGTCTGGCAGCGTACGAGCAGCCAGCCGGGTGACATCTCGACGACCCACCAGGTGTTCGGCCATGGTGCTGGCCGCCCGGAAAGCCAGGCCGGTGCCCTCCACCGCCTCGTCCACCCACCAGCCGAGCTCGGCGGTGCCCTGCCCGTCGATGGTGCCGTTGACCGCGCCGAGGACGTCATCGTCTCGCACGATGGCCAAGTCGAGGCCGGTGCCGTCGGCGAGCCGGTGCAGCGTCTGCCGGTCGTACGCAGCGACCGCGCCGTCGGTGAGGCCGTCGGCGTCGCGTGCCCAGGGCATCGTCGGGGCAAGACGCCCGGCGTTGCGCCGACACGCCGCCGCGATGCGCTCACTGAGATGCGCCTCGCGCAGAGCCAGCAGCACGCCGTCGCCAGCATCCAGTCCGATCATCCTCGGAGTCTGGCCTGTGGTCAGACGTTCCGGCGCGCGTCTCGTTCCGGTGGCAGCGAGAGAGTGTGGTCGGCAGTCGGGTCGACGATCGACGCGTGAAAGAAGGGAGCTGAGAGTCTTGTGCCGTGTCCGGTCACTTCCCCGAGCGTCGAGCGGTCGTGGCAGCGGTCGCCGAGAAGATCCCGGCGGCCCGCGGACCGGACTGCGTACGCGTGGGCATCGACGGAGTCGACGGCGCCGGCAAGACCATGTTCGCGGAAGCGCTCGGCTCGCACCTGCGCGCCTGCGGCCGCTCCGTCGTACGGGTCGGCGTCGACGACTTCCATCACCCCAGGGGCGTTCGCTACCGGCGCGGGCGGCACTCGCCGGAGGGCTACTGGCTCGAGTCGTTCGACTACCCCCGCCTGCGCGCTGACGTGCTCACGCCGCTAGGGCCGGGCGGCTCCCGGCACTATCGAGCCGCAGCCCACGACCTGCAGACGGACGCGGTGCTGGACCCGCCATGGCAGACGGCCCCGACGGGTGCGGTGCTGCTGCTCGACGGGGTGTTCCTGCATCGCGACGAGCTGCACGGCTGCTGGGACCTGTCGATCTGGGTGGACGTGCCGCTGGAGATCGCCACGGAGCGAACGGCCCGTCGCGACGACACTGCCGCCGACACCACCCACCCCAGCCTGCGTAGGTACGTGCGCGGTCAGCAGCTCTACCTGGCCGCCTGCTCGCCGCGGCGACGCGCCGACGTGGTGATCGACAACTCAGACGTCGAACGTCCGCGAATAGTCGAATGCTGAAGGAGAACGTCCGGCTCTGAACCGCTGTGTCAGCTCACCGAGACCACCGGGGCGGCGCCGTCGACCGGCTCACCCATCTCCTCCGCCATCCGCATGGCCTCCTCGATCAGCGTCTCGACGATCTGCGACTCCGGCACCGTCTTGATCACCTCGCCCTTGACGAAGATCTGGCCCTTGCCGTTGCCGGACGCGACACCTAGATCGGCCTCCCGCGCTTCGCCGGGTCCGTTGACCACACATCCCATGACGGCCACCCGCAGCGGGACCTCCAGGCCCTCCAGCCCGGCAGTCACCTGGTCGGCGAGGGTGTAGACGTCGACCTGGGCTCGACCGCAGGACGGGCAGGACACGATCTCCAGCTTCCGCGGCTTGAGGTTCAGCGACTGCAGGATCTGGTTGCCGACCTTGACCTCCTCGACCGGCGGGGCGGACAGGGACACCCGGATCGTGTCGCCGATACCGCGGCTGAGCAGCGCACCGAACGCCACAGCGGACTTGATGGTTCCCTGGAACGCAGGCCCCGCCTCGGTCACTCCGAGGTGGAGGGGCCAGTCACCTCGCTCGGCGAGCATCTCGTAGGCCTGCACCATGACGACCGGGTCGTTGTGCTTGACCGAGATCTTGAAGTCGTGGAAGTCGTGCTCCTCGAACAGCGACGCCTCCCAGACCGCCGACTCGACCAGTGCCTCGGGGGTCGCGCGCCCGTACTTGGCGAGCAGACGCTTGTCGAGCGAGCCGGCGTTGACGCCGATCCGGATGGAGACCCCGGCGTCCCTGGCCTCCTTGGCGATCTGCGCGACCTGGTCGTCGAAGGCACGGATGTTGCCGGGGTTGACGCGTACGGCGGCGCAGCCGGCTTCGATGGCGGCGTAGACGTATCTCGGCTGGAAGTGGATGTCGGCGATGACAGGTATCTGCGACTTTCGCGCGATGACCGGCAGCGCCTCGGCGTCGTCCTGGCTCGGGCAGGCTACCCGGACGATGTCGCATCCGGTCGCCGTCAGCTCGGCGATCTGCTGCAAGGTCGCGTCGATGTCGGTCGTCGGCGTCGTGGTCATCGACTGCACCGACACCGGTGCGTCCCCGCCGACGAGCACCGAGCCCACGCGGATCTGGCGGCTGCGCCGGCGCGCGGCGAGGGTGGGAGGAGGAGGCAGGGGCAGGCCCAGGTCGATAGTCACGGAGATCTCGAGTCAGTAGATGCGGACAGGGTTGACGATGTCGGCGTAGATCAGCAGCACGCCCATGATCATCAGAAGCGCGGCCACGCCATAGGCGACCGGGAGCATCTTGGCCACGTCGACATGGCCCGGATCCGGGCGTCTGGCGAGGCGTGCCAGGCCGCGGCGGAGCCCTTCCCACAGCGCGCCGGCGATGTGCCCGCCGTCGAGGGGCAGCAACGGGATGAAGTTGAAGAGCGCGATGAACAGGTTGACCGTCGCGAGCAGCGTCATCAGCCCGTACGCGTCGTCGAGTGCGCTGGTCCGCTCAGCGGTCACCATGTCGCCTGCCACCCGGCTTGCGCCGACCACCGACATCGGGCTGTCGGCTCGGCGCTCACCACCGAAGGCTGCGTCGACAACGCCGACCATGCGCTGCGGCATGTGCAGGATGCCGTCGACAGTGGCCTTCGTGTACTCGCGCATCACCAGCCCGACGGTTCCGATGTCCTGGCGCACGTAGGTGCTGGTGGGACCGACTCCGAGGAAGCCCACCTCGACGTTCTGGGTGGGGTCGTCCAGGTCGGGCCGCGCCGTCACGGTGGTGTCGGCCTGCAGCGTCCGGGCCTCCCCGTCGCGCACGATGCCTATCTGGGCATCGTCGTCGGCGTTGGCGCGGATGAGCTCGGTGAGGTCCCCCCACGCGCTCACCTCGGTGCCGTTGAACGAGGTGACGACGTCGCCCGGCTGCAGGCCGGCCTCGCGGGCCGGTGCCACCTGGTCGCCGGGGCGGCAGACGGTGCGCTGCTCGGTAGTGGGGATGACGCAGTCGCTCACCGACGCCACGGTCAGGGTGGGTGTGGCCGCACCGATGCCGACCAGCAGCACCGTGAAGAGGACAGCGGCGATGGCGACGTTGACCAGCGGGCCGCCGGCCATCACGATCACCTTCTGCCACCAGGGCTTGCGATAGAACAGCCGGTCCTCGTCACCGGGCTGGATGTGCTCGTACTCGGCGCTGCGCGCATCGGCGGCCAGCTGGGTGAACAGCCCGGTGTTGGAGGTCCGCACCTTGCCGTCAGCGTCGTCCTTGGCCGGCGGCAGCATGCCGACGAGCTTCACGAAGCCGCCGAGCGGGATCGCCTTCAGTCCGTACTCGGTCTCCCCCCGGCGCACCGACCACACCGTCTTGCCGAAGCCGACGAAGTACTGCGTGACCTTCACGCCGAACTTCTTGGCCGGATACAGGTGGCCCACCTCGTGCAGTGCGATGGACGCGAGCACGCCGAAGACGAAGACGAGGACGCCGACGGTGTAGACCAGCGCGTTCACCTACTGCCTCCTGCCCCGGCTCGACGTGGGAAGAGCGCGCGAGCACATGCTCGATCCGGATGCCTCTCTGCTCCGAGCGTACGGCGACGGCCTGACACCGCTGGGACAGCCGACGCCTCAGGCGGACTTCACCTCACTGCGGGTGAGGCGCCACAGGCCGAGCGCGAGCGGGAGCACGACCCAGATGAGGCTGGCGACGGCGATGTGCGCCCAGTCGCGGCCCGTGAGCTCACCCTCGAAGATCGGCGCGGTCGCGGTGCCGAGGTCGACCCAAGGTGCGATGTCGGCCAGCCAGCCGACGAGCCCGAAGAGGATGCTCCAGACCGTCGGCAGGATGAAGTAGACGACGATCGCGGCGGCGGTGTTCATGAACACCAGTCCGAAGGCGAAGCCCTGCACGAGGCCTGACAGCTGCAGGAAGGTGGAGTCACGCACGAAGGTCCAGGTGACGTCCCAGTCGCCCGCACCGTCCCGGAGCGACGCACCCAGCACGTTGCCCAGCGCTGCGAGGGCAAGCGCCAGCGCCACGGCGAGCAGTCCGTAGAGGCAGACGGCCACCAGCTTCGCGCCCATGACGCGCATCCGGCTCGGCTCCAAGGTGAACGTGACGAGACCGGTGCGCTGACTCCATTCGGCGGTGACCGCGAGGATCGCCAGCACCGGCAGCAGGAAGCCCTGCGGAGTGGCCGTGACGAAGAAGAACGTGCGGTACGTCAGGTCCGCGAGGTTTCCCTCGGCGAACAGGAAGATGGTGATGATGGCCGCGGTGAGGACCGCGATGGCCACCAGCAGCCAGAAGCCAGCCCGGGTGTCGTAGATCTTGCGCGTCTCGACCCGCACGAGGCGGCTGAACGGGACACCCGGGATCGACGCGTCGGGTGTGGCGCCGGCGGGGCCTGGCGCGACGGTGGCGGGACTGCTCATGCGGAGACCTGCTCTCGGGCGTCGTCTGCGGTCAGGGTCAGGAACATCTCCTCCAGACCCGCGCTGCCGGCAGGCCGGAGCTCGAGCAGGACCACGCCGGCTGCGGCCGCCGCCGTCCCCACCTGCTGGGCGT
>DASQMN010000280.1:0-19862 GCA_035645475.1 Nocardioidaceae bacterium | reverse complement strand
TGACGCGCGGAGGCGCAGCGTCTGCGCCAACAGTGGCGCAACGACGCGGAGCACCTGCTCGTCGGCGGCGCTGAGCCGCAAGTCGCCGGCGCGCAGCCCGACGACGAGTTCGCCGACACCGTCCGTGCCGAGCCGTAGCGGGAGAGTGCGGGTGTGTGTGACCGGTGTCCCCGTAGTGGCCAGCGTCTTCTTGTTGGACCGCAGCGCGGCGTACGGGAGAAGGAGCGCCTCGCGCACCGCATCCAGCGCGAGCGCCGGATCGTCGCTGACGGAGTCCGCGACCCGGGTGGCCGCGCGAAGCGGATCGGGCCGGTCACCGAACAACAGCTGGTCGACGACTCCGCGGAGCAGGACCCGGAGCGGGTGGACTCCGGCCGCACAGACAACGCCGATCAGCGCGAACGTCGCCGGCCTGGTGACGTCCGCACCAAGTAGTGCGAGCAATGCCCATAGTCCGACGAAAGCCGCTATGAAGGCCGTGACGACGACGACGGCCACGACAGAGCTGACTAGGAGCGCTCGCACGTCCACGACATTGGGGCGGAGCAGACCGACGAGAAGCGCCGCCAGCAGCGTGAGCACGACCGCGATGAGGACGGCCGGATGCACGCTGCGGGGGCGGACGGCGTCGGCGAACACGAGCAAGGCCGTGATGGCCGCAACCGGCACCGCGGCTGCGACGAACCAAAGCAGCGTCTCACGCTCGCGCGCGGACCCGACCTCCAGGCGCCACCAGCACACGGCGATCAGCCCCAGCGCCAAGGTGAACAGGAGGGTGCCCTCATTCACGTCGGCCCAGACCCTCCTGCCGCGCTCGCACAATCGCCTCCGACCTGTCGGTCACCTGGAGCTTGGCGAAGATCGCTGAGATGTGGTTGGCCACCGTCTTAGGTGACAGGCCGAGGCGTTCAGCGATCGCGTGGTTGCGTTGCGCGCCAGCGATGAGGTCCAGGATCTCGCGCTCTCGCTCGGTCAATTGAGGGAACGGTGTGGCACCTCTCGCGGTGAAATGCTCCAGCATCCGCGCTGCCACGCCTGGGCCGAAGATCGCCTCCCCAGCGACGACGCCGCGCAAGGCGCGCTCGAGCTCCTCCTGGCCGGCCCCCTTGAGCAGGTAGCCCTGAGCGCCGGCGCGCATGGCCGCGAAGACGGTGTCGTTGTCGTCGAGCATCGTCAGCACGAGCACCGCCGTCTCCGGACAGAGGGACCGGATCCGCCGGGTCGCCTCCAGCCCGTCAGTGCCGGGCATCCGCACATCCATGATGACCACGTCTGGATGGGTCAGCTGGACCTCGCGCACCACTGAGTTCCCGTCGGTCGCCTCAGCCACAACGTCGAATCCGGCCAGCGAGTCGAGCAGCGCACGCAGCCCGGCGAGGACGACCGGGTGGTCGTCGGCGAGCACGACCCGGATAACTGGTTGATTCACCTCATGAGTCTGTGGCACCCCGGGTGCCAACACCTAGGTGCTGGCACCTAGTAGGCACGGGATGTCCTCACGACGGGGCGGGTGCGACCACGGTTCTCGCGACGGCGTACCGCGATGAGGCTGGAGCCACCACACCCGGCCAAAGGAGACCTCCCATGAACCGACTCATAAGCTGGTACCTCGCCACAGGCGGGACCTTGTTCGTCGTCGGCGTCGTGCTGCACCCGCATGTGCATGTCGAGGGCGGCACACTCCAAGAGCAGTTCCACGCGATGTTCAGCGACTCGCGGTGGTACCCCGCGCATCTTCTCCTGCTGGCCGGACTGGCCCTCATGTCGGCTGCGCTGATCGGGATGGCCCGCAACGTGCCGACCGGATTGCCCCGTCGTACCACCCGGTTCGCGGCGTTCTCCGCGGTCGCCGGGACCGCCGCCATGGTTCTGCACCTGTTCGCGAAGCTCGACGACGCCAACATCGTCGCCGGCGAGAAGACTCCACTGCTCTTCACCCATGCCGGAGTCGAGACCCTCACCGTCCCACTGGTGGGCATCGCCTTCGCGATACTCGCTGTCGCCGGCGGCCGAAGCGGCGTCCTCGGCAATTCCGCAGTCGCGGCGCTCGCAGTGATCGGCGGGCTCGGCTATGCGCTGGCGGGGGCGACGGCTCCGTTCACCTCCACCTTCACGCCCCTGTTCGACCTGGTCGGCCTGGTCGGCGTGTGGGCGGTGGTCGTCGGTGGAGTGCAGCTCGTACGGGGGTACAGCACTGTCTCCGCTCACAAGGTGGCCCCATGACCACGGGCAGCGAGACGATGGCGAACGTGTCGCTTTCCGCACGCAACAAGGTCGGTCTGGCGCTGGCCTTCGTGCTCGGTCTGATCGGCCTACCGATGTTCCTGCGTGGTGCGCCCGACCCGGGACAGATCGGACCACCGATGGCGATCCTGATCACCGAATCCATCTGCGGGCTGATCACCGTAGTGGCTGTGGCCGTGGGTTGGCGACGCGGGAGCGCCCGGGCTATCCGCTTGGCGGCAGGCACCCAGATTGTCTCCGTGCTCACCGCCTTGCCCGCGCTCTTCGTGGACCGCCCGGCACTGAACAAGCTGTTGCTCGCGATCGTGCTAGGCGTCACCCTCACGGCGGTCGTGCTGATGTTGACACCATCGCGTCACGACGACACCGCCTGATCGGCCACTCGCAGCGACGTTGGTGCTGTCTGCGTTTCCGCCACGCACCTTCTTGAGCGAAAATCCGCGTCAGTAGGCGAGCGACCCGGCGCAGACCTGGGAAAGGAAGTACTAAGCCAGCGCACCTTCCTCGGTCAGGTCGCCGGGTACGGCGGCCTCGAGGTGGTGCGACACGTGCACTTGCGGGTCTGCCGGATTCGGCTCAGACGGCGAAGAGCTGCGAGAGGTCCTGGAAGGCCTTGAACTCCATGGCGTTGCCGGACGGGTCGAGAAAGAACATCGTCCACTGCTCGCCGGGTTCGCCCTGGAAGCGGACATAAGGCTCGATGACGAAGTCGGTGCCTGCCTCGGTAAGCCGATGGGCGAGCTCTTGGAAGCGGTCGACGGAGAGCACTAGGCCGAAGTGCGGGACCGGCACGTCGTGCCCGTCGACCGGGTTGGTGCCGGCCACGGCGTTGCGGTGGTCGTCAACCTGGTGCGTCACGACCTGGTGGCCGTCGACGTTCCAGTCGGTCCATCGGTCGGCGGAGCGCCCACGGTCGAAGCCGAGGACCTCACCGTAGAAGTGCCGTGCGGCGTTTATGTCGTGTACCGGGAGCGCGAGGTGAAAGGGAGGCAGAGACGGCGAAGCCATGTCATCACCGTACTTCGCTCGTTGCACGGGTCACCGGGACGGCCTGAGCCGCACTCCCCTTCTCCACCCCTAGCCGCAACGGCGCCCACGTCACCGTGCCGGCGGCGAGTCTGCCTTGTTGTCAGCCTCGCCCAGCTTCGTGTCGAGCGGTCTGCGTTAGCTCCCTGCAGTGAAACTGTCCGCGTGCCAGCGTAGGCAAGCTGACCCAGCGCGCCGTCGGTCCGCTTGTTGCATCAGAATTTGCGTTTCTCCCTTACTGCCGGTGCTTGGATGCGCCCATGGCCTACCGGGACCTTTCGGATGACGAGCAGGTGGACGTTCTGCGTCCTGTGGCCGCGGCCGCGGCCGCGCGGTTCGGGCTCGACCTGGTGCGGATGGAGGTCGAGGCGCACGGGTACAACACGACGTTCTCCGCCGAGACCGCGGGCGGGGCGCGGTATGCGCTACGGGTCAACACGAACTCTCACAGCACCTCGGAGAACGTGGTGGCCCAGCAGGCGTGGCAGTGCGCGATCGCCTCGGAAACCGATGTGCTGGTTCCTGAGCCGCTGGTGACGCCAGACGGGGACTGGTACGTCGAGGTTGCAAGCGAGGGGTTCGGGTGCTCCCTGTTGGTGACTGCTGCCTCGTGGTTAGCAGGCCCGGACGTCGGCGAGATCGACGTCGTGGTTGCCCGTGAGCTTGGGCAGACCATGGCGCTCTTGCATGAGCAGTCGCAGAACTGGTCGTTGCCGGATGGTGGCGTAATGCCGCGGTTCGACACGCCGCTGTTCGGCGATGAGTACCTCTTGGACTCTGCGCCGGGACTGTCTGGGGACAAGCTTGACGTACTCGAGCAGGCACGGGAGATGACATCGCGGTCCTTTGCTGTGCTGTACGACGGCGTCGCGGTGCAGCCGCTGCACGCCGACCTACACGGCGGCAATCTCAAGTGGGACAACGGTCGGCTCGCTGTCTTCGACTTCGACGACTGCGGCCTCGGCCTGCCGGTGCTCGACCTGGCGATCTCGGCGTTCTACCTCCGCGGCGAAGACCCCGCACCAGAGCAGGCACTGGCGGCGGGCTACGCCGAAGTGACAGCACTGCCTGACGTCGCGCCCGCCGACTTCGAAGCGCTGGTCGCAGCCCGGCAGCTGCTGTTGGCCAACAGCCTGCTGGCCAGCAGCACTGCCGAACTAGCACGGGAGGCCGAGCGATACCTCGACGCCACAGTCGGCAGACTGCGGCACTGGCTCGAGTCCGGAAGCTTCACTCGCGTCTCGCTCGGCGGCTGATGCGGAGGGCGCTGATGATGTCCTCGGCGGACGACGGCGTGCCGAACGGCCGACGTTGACGTAGATGCCCCGAAGGGTCCCGCAACAGCGTCGACCTCACTGCCTCTGAAGGGATAAGGATCCGCGTCGGGTCATGGAGCCACGTCGTCTGGGACTGATCCACTACGCGAAGCCGTCTCCTCCGACTGCCCCAGGGGTTGGCGACCCTCGTCGTGCGGCTCACCCCATCCCAGCCCAGGCGATTCGGCACCAGACTCTGCTGAGGAGGTGTGGCGGAGGTGGCTGTGGTACGGGTGCTGTTGGTCGACGACCAAGCGGCCTTTCTGCTAGCCATGAGTGCCGCGGCTCCTAGGTTTTCAACAGTCCAGGTCCGCACTCCCCGTACGACATCGGTGCGGCGGAGGTGCCTGGCTCATCTCGCTTCAGCGGTCGCAAGCGGCGAGTTGTCGATGTCTGATACGTCTACGGTGTCGGCGCCCGCCACGCGCGTGGTGGCCCACAGGGCGTAGCCGAGCCCGATCAAGGCGATGCCGTTCGGGAAGGCCAACAGCCGGTAGAAGGCGTCGGGTAGTACGGACAGCAGGATCGTGATGACGCCACCCATGGCGAGCAGCACGGTGGCCCATCGGGAGAGGACCCGGGCCCGGAAGAGCGCGATGCCAAAGATGAGTCCTCCGGCCAGGAAGGCGAAGCCCTGGATTTGGAGCGCTATCGACAGAAGGCCGATGTCGCCGGTGGGGGCGTCGCTCTTGATCTGGGCGATGACGTCGTTCACGTAGGCGGGATCGGTAGCGGCGAGCTCGGGCAGAACGAACGCGGCCATGTAGGTCATGCACGCCATGAGGAGGTAGCAGCCGCCCAGCACGAGAAACCCGACGAGTCCGAGGACCCCGTTCCGGCGGACCTGGCTCAGGTACATCCCGGTGATGCCGACCAGGGCTAGGACGGCCATCAGCATCTTGAGGGAGTCGCGTACGACGACCTCGGTCGTGGCGACGGTGGTGGCGTCCAGGGTCGGGTGACCGAGCTGGACTCCGATGAAGAGCAGTCCGGCGCCGACCGATGCAGCGGCGGCGCCTCGGGTGAGGGTGGTGGGTGTGACGGTCATGTCCGGCTCCAGGTCCTGGTGGCTCCGTGGCGGGTGCCGCGGGACTATTCGGAACGTAGGACGCGAGGGGACGACCGGTCGTCACCACATGATGTGACTGGTGATGTGACTCTGCCCGCGACTGGGGGCCGCTGCGCTAGAGGAGTCCGAACTGGTGTGCTCTGCGTACGGCGGTGGCACGGCTGTTGACGTCGAGCTTGGTGAAAATGCTCTTGGTGTGGGTCCGCAGCGTGTTGAGCGACACATAGAGCTCGCGGGCGATGTCGGGGCCAGTGAGGTCGCTGTCGAGGAGTCGCAGTACGTCGAGTTCCCGATCGCTCAACGGATTGACCAGGGACTGCGACGTTAGGGGTCCTCCCTTGGAAGCCGCGGCTCGTTCCAGATGTCTTGCAAGTGGTTGGGGGAGCGAGACTGCCTGCTCGGTGACTGCTCGATGGAGAAGGTCCAGCATCGGCGCGCCCTCGTCCAGGTAGAGCCGGACGTAGCTGTCCGGTTCCGGCGTCCCGACAGCCTGCCCCAACGCGGCCATGGCCGGCGGCTCGTCGCCGGAGGCGCTATGGGCGAGCGCCTGAAGCGCCCGGATCTCGACCAAGCTTCCTTCCCGTCCCGACTCGGCGGCCGCCGCGTGCAACCTTTCCAAGAGACCCAGAGCAGCCGCGGCCGGAGGCGCGTCGCCTCCGGACTGGTCACCTCGGGGTGCGGCACCGTCTTCGGCCAGCAGTAGCCGCACCAGGGTGAGGTGCTCGTACTCGTGCAGGTAGTCCGTTTCGTCGCCAACGTTCAAACCTCGGCTCTGCGACCACTCTGTTGCCGAGACCAGGTCCCCGGCTGCGATCGCCAGCCGAGCCCTCGTGGCAGGAATGGGGCGGATCTCGGGATAGAAGCCGCGCCGGTAGAAGGACTCGGCCTGATCGAGTAGGCCTCTCGCCTCGTCGTGCTCACCGGCAGCGGCCCGGACCTGCGCCATGGCGACGTACCACCGGTGCCGGTTCTCGGTGATGGACGCTCGTTGAGCGAGCACTCGTGCCTTCTCGAGGTGATGCCGGGCGCTGGTGAGGTCATCCAGTTCCCGGTCGAGCTCGGCCAGCCCGACGTGCAGGTCGGCGGTGGCCCGCGGGTATGGCTCTCCGTCTGCTGTAGCCCTCTGCAGGCTTCGCTCGTAGAGCTCCCGGGCACGACTGGGCCGACCCAAGGCGATCCACATGTCGGCGAGCACGATGGTGGCGTCCATCTCGTCGACGAGGCTTCCTGCGGCCTGCAGGCTGCGGACCGCTGAACCGAAGGTTTCGAGCGCGAGCGCAATGTCACCGTCTGCCCACGCGGCCAGTGCTAGGAAGGCGCCTCCTTGCCCACGGATGAGGTGATCCTCCGGACCGGCCAGATCCAAGGCCTGGCGGGCGTGGCGCACGGTCCCGGCCACGTCGTGGCGTGCCTGGGCGAGCGACGCGCGGTAGATCGAGATGGTCGCCGGCGCCATCCGCAGGTCTTCGGTGTCCGCCCACTCCCCAGCCACATTGGGGTCCTGTGCGCCGGCGGCGATGGCAGCCTCTGCGGCCCGGAGCCACTGTTCCATGGTGTCAAGGTCGCCGGACATCAGCTTCGACCAGGCAGACCAGATGCTGAGAACGGGGCTGCGGCGCACCACTGACTCGGGCAGCGACTGCATCCACGTGAGCAGCAGGCCGTCCTGCCGGGCCCGGCGCAGGTCAGGAAGTGCCTCCTCCATCAGGCGGGCAGCACGGCCGAAGTCCTCGGCGGTCATGGCGTGACGCACCGCGTGGATGGGCAGGTCATGGGCGGCATACCACGCACTGGCTCGTCGGTGCAGGTCCGGCACCTCGTCTGGGTGCTCGGCGAGCAGGCGCGCTGCGAGCACGTCAGCAAAGAGATGGTGGTAGCGGTACCAGGAACGCTGGTCGTCGAGGGCGACAAGGAAGAGATTCTCCCGCTCGATCTGCTCCAGCATGCGTCTGCTGTCGACGCTGGCGGTCACCGCGTCACACAGGCTCCCGGTCAGGTGGTCGAGGATGGAGGTGCGCAGCAGAAAGACCCGGACTTGGTCGGACTGACGGGCCAGGACTTCGTCGGCGAGGTAGTCGATAACGAAGCGGTTGCTCCCCTTGAACGCCTCGATGAAGTCGGCTACTTCAGCGCTCTCCCCAATGCCGCGGAGGGAGAGCGCAGCGAGCTGCAGCCCGGCGATCCAGCCCTCGGTGCGCTCATCGAGCGTTGCTACCTCGGCGGCGCTGAGGCGCAGGCCCATCACGCGGTTGAGGAAGTCCACCGCCTCGGGTCCCGTGAAGCGGAGTTCGGCGGCTCGAATCTCCGTGAGCTCTCCACGACCGCGCAGCAGCGACAAGGCCAGGGGTGGATCTGACCGGGTGGCCAACAGCAGATGCAACCGGTGGGGAAGGTGGTCGAGGAGGAAGGACAACGCCTCGTGCACCTCCGATGCACTGATGACATGCACGTCGTCGAGTACCAGGACCCAGTGCGTCGCTGGCATGTCCTCGGCAGCCCGAGCCATGTCGTTGACGATCGCGGTCAAGGCGCCGGTCGGCGAGGTGCCGTAGTGGGCCTCCAGTAGAGCCGGGTCGACGTCGAGGCCGGCGCCTCGGAGCGCGACGGTCACGTGGTTGAGCAGGCGTGACAGGTCGTTGTCGTCCTCGTCGAGGGACAGCCATGCGATACGGGTGTCCGCCGGGAGTGCCTCAAGATGGACGAGCCAATCGCTCAGCAGTGTGGTCTTACCGAACCCAGCCGGAGCGGACACCAGGGTGAGCCGATTGTTCGCATCAAGGGTCGTGTCGAGCAGTTCGACCAGCCGCAGACGCGCCACCGACTGAGGCCGCCGACTCGGCGCAAACAACTTGGTGGCGAGCACTGGGGTTCGCACTCTCGGATCATACGTACGAAGAGAAGCACCACGTCCAGCGAAAGGGCGTATTCTCGCGCCGGTCATATTCTCGGCGCCGGTCATCGACGGTGAGCAACGGCGACGGACGCCCAAGGCGACGATCACTACCGGCGGACGCGCGAGCCGCGAGTTTCGCATTGGGTTGGCCCTTGCAACAGTCATGAACCGTAGTGAGCTGGCCAAGGCGAGCGGCTAGGGGTCCGAGCACCGCGAATAGTCGGAGACGTGTTTGTCCTAGAGCTGAAGATCCTGAGCCAACTCTTTCTGACGAGCCTCCGGCCGAGCAGGACAACACCATTGGTTCGTTGTTGGACTGGCTACAGAACGGTGAGATGGCGATCCCGACCCCCGCTGGCGACTTCACCGTCCACCTCACCGCGGCGAGCGCACAGCGCTGGCGACAGTGGGTGTCCTCCCTGGGTGCACTGGTGTGTGGTCGGACCCTGTTCGATGTCCCGAGGGCTCGCAGGGACGGCACACCCTTCGGTGTGCCGTCCCTGGCGACCGGGTAGCCAGGCGGCGGCCCCGGCAGCCCTTCGGGCTCGGCTGCCGGAGCTGCATCAGTGTCTCGTTACCGAAGGGTCGGGAACTTTCGGACGAGTGTCGTCCGCTCCCACATGACACCGAGACCAAGCCATCTGCCGGCGCCGAGGCAGGCGAGCAGGCCAAGGGTGAGGGCGTAGATGATGTGGTCGTCCATGACGGGGTTGTTCTCCGGGGGGAGGACAGCGGTCCACATGAGGAGCAGCAGCAGCGCGCCCGCTCCGGCGGCGATGTTCATGAACACTCCCAGGATGAGAGCGATGCCGATGGCTAGCAGGCCGATCATGAACAGCCAGTCCGCCCAAGCGTCACCTGCGATGGAGTTGTAGACGCCCTTGAATGGGCCAGCCGCTCCGAAGCTGAGGAAACCGAAGGTGGGGCTGCCGCCGTCGATCCATGCGTCTTTGGACGCCGTCGCGTAACCCAGCCCGAACGCTTTGTCCAGGAACGCCCACAAGAACACCCAGCCCAGCGAGATGCGGGTCAGGCCACCGAGAAGGTGGAGAGCTTTGCTGTTGCGAGTGGGAGGAGCGGCGCTCACATGCTGGTCGGCGGATGCGCTGGCGGCGTGGACTGGCGGTCTGCTGGTGGGTTGGACCGAGTGAGTTGTAGCGGTCATGACGGTGCCCTCCAAGGGGCTGGCGTGCTCTGGTGAAGGGCGACTGCCCTTATTCCGAGCACTTGTCCTGCTCTTTCCACAGTCCTCTTGATGTGACCATATGGGAAGCACTATCAGTGATTCACCCTTGTCGGTTGTGTCACCTGAGTTCCGCATGTTGGCCGCCGGACACCACGCTCAATCAACGCCTGGCTCGGCATATCGAGCCCGATGTCATTGCATCGTTTCCCCTCAAACTGCTACAAATTCACAGCCACGAAGTGTCGAGGGCGTGCGAACCGGCCCCCGTGACCGCAGCGGGTCCGGGCCGGCCCGTGCATCGGGTGGCTCGCCAGGTCAGTCGTCAGGCGGCCACCACGCCCCCGTCGAACCGTAGCCCCGGGTCCACATCGGACCGCCTGCACCGCTGCACCACCTGACGCGGCAGCCCATGACCAACGTCGCGATGGTTCGCGTCCGCCTATTGTGGCTAAGTGGCCACCGTTGATGCTCCGCTGCGGGATGGCGTCAGCGATTCTCGCCGGTCACCGGCGCGAGTCGGGCTGTTGGTCGCGTCCGTTTCCTTGTTGCTGGGTGTGTTGACTGCCTATGCGCAGGGCTGGCTGCCTGAGCAGGTCGGCTCACTAGCGAACTCGAGCGGTTCTTGGGCGCTGGTGGCGTTCCTGTTGGCGACGCTTACCACGACCCCTGTCGCGGCCGGCGTTGCTGGGGCTTTGTCGTTGGTGGCCCTGTTGGGCGGCTACATCGTGGGCGCAGGGCTTCGCGACTTCCCGTCATCGACCAGCCTGATCGTCTTTTGGGGGGCGGCGGCACTGCTGGTTGGGCCGCTGCTCGGCCTTGGCGGCTACTGGGTCAAGGACCGTCCTGGGCCGCTCGCCGCCATCGGGGTAGGCGCCATGAGCGGTGTGCTCGTTGGCGAAGGCGCTTACGGCTTGGCCTATATCGCTGACACCACGTACCCGCCCTATTGGTGGGGGTCGATCGGCGTCGGGCTGACGCTTCTATTAGTGGTCGCGGTCCAGCGCCTGACCAGCCTACGAGACCGAGTCCTCGCCGCGGGGATGTGCGCTGGGACTGCCGTCGCCTTCGTCGCGGTCTACACCCGAGGCTCAAGCATGTTCAGCCTGTTGTCGTAGCACCGCCGAACAGACGACAGACACGTTGCGCTTCCTGTGCGCCAGGCGAGCACGCCTACTCTGATCTGGTGGCCGGGTCGTCGTCTTGGGGCAGGACACCACGCGAAAGCATCGAGCGGGAATGTGCGCGTCGTGGCAAGGACGCCCTCGTGGATGGATGCATTGACTTGTTGCTTGGCCGCGACGGGGACCCTGAGTTGATTTTCGTTCTTGGCGGTCCTCCGGCGCGTTGGGCCGTTACAGGCGAACAATCGGGGCCCAAGTATTGGCTGCGTGTTTGGGCGGCTCGCGGACTGCTCTGGTCGTGGGATGACAAGGCGTTGCCGGCCATCGTGGAGGCGCTCGATGACGACGCGTGGCGAGTACGGGAGATGGCGCTGAAGGTCGTCGCGCGGTACAGGCTCGACGGCGCCTTGACGCAAGTAGCCGATCTCAAGACCGACCCAATAGCGCGAGTTCGAGCTGCCGCCCAGCGCGCCCTCGTGCAACTAGCGGAGGCCAACCCTCATTGACGGCTATCTGACGGCCGGCTAGGCGGTGAGCCGGAGGCGGTCGTCGTAAGGCGGAGGCGCGCGCCGGGGAAGTTGTCACGTCACGTATCGGCGGCGGCGACCACACAGTCCCCCATAATTGGCTGCGCCGCCGGATTGTCTCACCGTATGACGGTGCACGCCACTCAGGTTCAGCGGGCACGTGCCGATGCCACTGCTATGTCAGCGAAGTCCGTGGTGGTGTCACATCGCCCGCTGCTACTGGCAGCATGCGTCTCGGTGCTGACCGTCTTGGTGCTGCTGCCGCTGAGTCACCACCAGCTGGGACCCACCGTCAGCTTCATGCCTGCGCTGATCTCCGTTGTCGGCTGCTTCGATTTGCTCTCGGTCTATCTGCTGCTGGGTGACTATCTGGATCGAGGCGACCGCCGGCTGCTTGTCATGGCGTGGGCGTACGCGTTCTCTCTGACGGTGATGGGTGGTTACGCCCTGGCTTTTCCCGGTGCGGTGTCGATGGACCCGCCGCTGGCCGTCAGCGCGTCGATTGCCCCGTACACCTACATCGCCTGGCATGCCGGGTTCCCCATACTGCTCGGCCTCGCCTGGGCACCTTGGCCGGCACGCTGGACACGGCAGCCGGCCGGTGGAGGCAGCCGAGTTGTGGCGATCGGCAGCACGGCGGCCGCGCTCGCAGGCGGGGTCGTGGTGGTCGCACTGTTACTTCTGTTCGCTGAGCAGATGCCGGTGCTGATCAAGGGTGTCGACACCTCCGCCATGACCACCGTGACCGGCCCGATCGTGCTGCCCCTGGTAGTGCTGGCACTGGTCGTCTGTGTGCATGGCACCTGGCGTCGCGTCGGCCCTGAACGCTGGGCCTCGATCGCGGTGCTGGTCTGCCTGTGCGACCTGATTCTGACGTACTGGGCGAGATCCCGGTTCAGTGTCGGGTGGTACGCCGGTCGTACCCTCACGTTGGTGGCGGCCGCCGTGCTGTTGTTGGCGATGCTGGTTGCCTTCCGCCGCCTGACCGCATCAGCCGAACACGACGCGGCCCATGACCCGCTCACCGGGCTGGCCAACCGACGCAGCGCCTACGACTCACTTGACCAGCTCATGGCTCGAGCGCGCCGGTCGGGATCTCCGCTCGGTGTCTTGAGCATCGATCTCGACCATTTCAAGCAGGTCAACGACCATTACGGGCACCACATCGGCGACCTCGTTCTGACCGAGGTGTCGACCCTGTTCACCCGTTCGTTTCGGCTCGGTGATGTCGTCGCTCGCGTGGGCGGCGAAGAGTTCCTGGTCCTGCTGCCCGACACCGACGAGGCCGGCACCCTGGCCGCTGCGGAGAAGGTGCGGAACGCGACGGCAGACTTGCAGATCCCATTCGCGGGGCCCATCACCGCCAGCCTCGGCGCCACTGTGCTGGCCTGGGACGACCCGGACAGCGCCTGCATGCTGCAACGTCTCGACGCCGCGCTGTACGCCGCGAAAGCCCAGGGCCGAAATCGTGTCGTCACAGCACCGATAGCCGGCGGCCCCGGTATCCCGGCCCAGGTTTCACGACCACCGCGACTCACTCCCGTCAATCCGACCAGCTAGACCGGGAGCCGAGGCCTCCCCCTTCCTTGCGGTGTGGGAGTGGTGTGGGAGCGGTGTGGGGGTGCCGTGCGTGGTGTGCCGGCGGCTGCGAGACGACCGTGGACGGACACGTCACCGAACCCCGGGAGAACGTCATGTCCCACACCAGACCCGTCGACCGATCCGTCGTCGAACGCCCCAACATCCAGGAGATGTACGTCGTCCACCGTGTCTTCCGTCGCGAGCTCACTCTGCTCCCCGAGCTCATCCGCGGAGTGCATGAGGGAGACACCAAACGCGCCCGCCTGGTCGGTGCGCACCTCCGCCTGATACTGGACGGGCTCCACATGCACCACACCGGCGAGGACGAGGTGCTCTGGCCCCGCCTCCTCGACCGCGCCGCACCGTCGGCAGTCCTCGTGCGCACGATGCAGGCCCAGCACGAACAGGTCGACGTGCACCTCGACCGGCTCGACCCGCTGCTCAGAACGTGGATGAGTACCGCCGCGGTCCTTCGCGGTGAGCAGGTCGCGCGCGTCACGGACGAGCTCCGAAGCTCGCTGCTCGAGCACCTGGACCTGGAGGAGCGAGAGATCCTGCCTCTGGTCTTCCAGCACATCACTGTCGCCGAGTGGAACTCACTGGGTGAGCACGGGCGAAGCACGATCCCAGCGAGGCTGATGCCGGTGCTGTTCGGCAGCGTGCTGGAGGATGCGGACCCACGGGAGCAGAAGATGATGCTTGCTCCGCTCCCCCCTCCCGTCCGTCTGCTGTTGCGCACCTGGGGAGCGCGGCACTACAGCCGCTACATCAGGCGGGTGCGCGGCGAGTGACGGCGCGGGCGAGTTCGCCGACTTCGGCCATGGTCGCAGCGCGCCCGGCGTCCCAGTGGCCGCGAAACGCGGCCTCACCGAGGACATGTCGTGCCTCGGCGAGGTCCCGTGCCGTCAGGTCCTGGGTTGCCTGAAAGGCAGTGGCGATGCCGTGCTGCGCGGCGTACGAGGCCGAGGCACCGAACAGCCGCGCGCCGGTCGCCGCCTCTCCCACGCGAACGGCGACTCCCGCCAGCGCCGGCAGGGAGTAGGCCAGCGACCAGCTCATCGAGCCCGCCGCCGACAGCTCGGTGGCCTCGCCGAGCAGCACGACGGACGTCTCATGGTCCTCCCTCAGCTCCGAGACGGTCGCCCGGACGTTCAGCGTGGTCGCCAGCGTGAACGGGTTGCCGAGCTCGCGCACCGCTGACTCCACCGACCGGAGGCGTTCCTCGGCGGCCGGCAGGTCCCCCGACAGCAGGGCGATCTGCCCTTGCACGATGCCGAAGTGGGCGCGGGTGTAGCCGTCGTGACATGAATCGACGAGAGCCTGATTCTCCCGCACGAGCCGGCTGGCTGCAGGGAGGTCACCGTCGAAGACGGCGCCGTAGCCGCCCAGCACGACCGCGTCCAGGGCCAGGAGCTCGTCGCCGGCGAGGCGGGCGAGGCCGTGGGCCGTCGCAGCCGTGCGGAGCAGGGCCGGGGTGTCGCCCGCGAGGTGGCGCAGACCGGCTTGGGCGACCATCCAGCTCGCTCGGCTCCTGTCGGACATGGGCAGGTCGCGAACCAGGTCGAGCCAGCTCGAGCCGTTCCGGGCATGGCCTCGCAGAGCCAGGTGCAACCAGGTGTGTCTCAAGACGTCGGCAGCGTCGTCGTGACGCCCCTGCTCGACAAGATTCGCGAGCCCGACCGCCACGTTGGCCAGGTCGGCATCGAGGAGGTCGAGGGCGACCACCTGGTCTGCCCCCCGCAGCTGATCGCCTCGTACGACGGCGACGTCTCGCACGTAGCTGCCGAGACCTCCGCGGGCGCTGGTCCGAGCGGAGGTCTCCTCGGACCAACGACGGGAGGCGTACTGCCGGACCGGCTCAAGCAGCCGGTAGCGAGGGATGCCGCCGACATCCTCGACCCTGGTCAGCAGCGAGTGCTCAAGGAGCGTGCGTACACCTGACAGCGCCTCGGGGCCGGCGACGTGCTCGGCGGCCATCAGCGTGAAGCTCGTGGGCAGCAGCGCCAGGTGGCCGAGCAGCTCCCGAGCGGCCGGCGGCAGAAGCTGGACACTCCAGTTCAGTGTCGCCTCGATCGACCGCTGCCGCTGCGGTAGGTCGCGAGGCCCCTCCGTCGCCAGGGTCCCGAGGCGCTCGAGCAGAGCGGCCGGTCCGAGCGAGGAGGCTGCGCAGGCTGATAGCTCGATGGCGAGCGGCAGGCCCTCGGCCTCCCGGCACAGCGCCGCGATCGTCGTTGCCTGATCGGGCCAGCCAAGGTTCGCCCCTGCGGAGTTCGCACGCTCGAGGAACAGCCGTACAGCGTCCTGCTCCCCCAGCGGTGCCACTCGATGCTCACGCTCGGGTCGAACGCGCAACGGGGCGCGGCTGGTCGCCAGGACTACGACGTCTGGGCACCGCGTGACGAGTTCGGCGAGCTCGGCCGCGCAGTCGAGGACCTGCTCGAGATTGTCCAGCACAAGCAGGAGCCGACGCTGCTCGAGGTGAGGGGCCAGCCCCGCTGGGGTGCGGCCGTAGTCACCCTCCGGCACCCCCAATGCGGTGGCCACCGCCGGAAGCACGGCGCCGGCGTCCGTCGTGGCCGCCAGGTCGACCAGAGTCACCCCGCCGGGAAACCCGGCAGTCACACGGCCGGCCACCATGAAGGCCAACGTCGTCTTGCCCACCCCACCCGGACCCGTGAGAGTGACCAACCGTGCTCCGCCGCCGGTCACCAGCCCGGCAAGCGCCTCGATCTCGGCGTCGCGTCCCAGGACAGGGCCCTGCGGCACCGGCAGCGCCGTGGCCGCCCGACCCGCGGTGGTCCGACCGGGCACGGCGCCGACGAGACGGTCACGCTCCTTCTCGTCGAGACCGAGGGCCTCCACCAGAGAACGGACCGTATGCGGGTAGGGGCGCCTCCGCTCCCCGCGCTCGAGTGCGCTCACGGCCTTCACCGTGATGCCGGCGCGTTCGGCTAGCTCCTCCTGGGTGAGTGAGCGAGCAGCCCGCAGGTCGCGGAGCACGTCGCCGAAGGAAGGCACGGGGAAACGCTAGTCGCCTCGGCGCAAGTGATTGTCAGCGCGGATGGCCCACCATCACAGGCGCGAGTCGAGAAAAGCGTGTGTCACCCGCCGCTCAGGAGCCGGCTCTGCACCGTTGGCTCAACGTCGCACCGGACGACCCAAGCGAATCGCTTTCAGGGGACGGGCCCACGAGTGCCTGCTGGTGATCAGGCAGCGGGCTGCTGTCGGCTGGTGGCGATGAAGGCCGCGACCTCCTTGCAGAGGATCGCCGGTGCGTCCAGGGACACGAATGCTCGTGCGTGCGGCACCTCGACGATGCGGGCGTCGTGGAAGAGCCTTGCTATGCGGCGGCCGACGGCTGGTGTGAAGGCCCAACGGTCCCCGGCGCCCCACACGAGCAGCACCGGGCGGTCGAAGGATCGAAGCGCTGCCGCGACCGGCTGGTAGTCGCGCTCGTCGACGCCGCGCATGAAGCGCACGACGTCGTCGACGACGCCCGGTGCGGCCGAGGCGCGCATCCAGGAGCGGGCGAGTTCGGTGTGCGGCTTCCGGGTCAACGCCGCCATCAGCAGCCGCGCTCCTGTGCGGGTGCCGCTCAGCCGCAGCACCGGCAGCAGCGTCGCGCGCCGACGGCCGGCGACGATGAACGCCTTGAAGGCCCTGGGCGGGAAGGCGCCGGGCCCGTCGCAGTTGGTCAGCACCAACCGGCCGACGCGTTGCGGATGCAGCGCGGCGACGTACTGGCACACGACCCCGCCCGAGTCGTTGCCGACAAGCGTGACGTCCTCCAGACCGAGCCGTTCGCAGAATTCGGCTACCAGTCCGGCGATACCGCGGGGCGAAAGGTCCGCGTCGGGTCCGAACGGGAGACGGTGCGCGCCGATCGGCCAGTCAGGGGCGATGGCCCGCACCCCGTGTTCGCCGAGGAGGCGGGCGGCGTCGTGCCACAGCACACCGTTGACGAGCACGCCGTGGACGAAGACGACGGGTGGGCCGTCCGCGGGACCATGGTCGACGTACTCGACGGGACCATGGGCTAATTGCACTCGGGCCATCGATAGGCTCCTTTCCATACAGGGTGTACGCAACTTACAGGCAGGTTGCATGGAAGTACAGCGTCGGACGCAGGCAGAGCGCACCGCGGTCACGCGCGCAGCGCTTATCAGCGCCGCGCGGCCGCTGTTCGCCGAGCGCGGGTACGCCGACGTGAGCACGCCTGAGATCGCCGCCGCAGCCGGGATGACTCGCGGCGCGCTGTATCACCAGTTCACCGACAAGCTCTCGCTGTTCACCGCCGTGCTGGAGCAGATGGAGGAGGAGCTCGTCGCGCAGCTCGCCGAGCAAGTAGCTGCGGCCGCTCCGCCGGACGCTCTGGCCGCACTGTCCGCTGCGCTCGATGGCTGGCTCGACGCCTGCCGCGATCCCGCCCTCGTGCGCATCGCGCTGGTCGACGCGCCCACGGTGCTGGGACAGCAAGCCTGGCGGGAGATCGCGACTCGATATGGCCTGGGTCTGGCGTTGCAACTCTTGAGGCAGGCCGTCGAGTCCGGGCTGATCCCTGAGCAGCCCGTGGAGCCACTGGCGCACGTGCTGCTCGGCGCTGCCGACGAGGCGGCGCTGTACGTCGCCAGCGCCAGAGAGCCGGACCACGCCCGCGACCAGGTCAAGGCCGTACTCCACCGGCTCGTGTCCGGCCTGCGCACGGGGCCGATCGCTTGATGTCTGCACCCGTTGCCTGCCTCTCAGCGCATGGAGGCGCGGTCTTCCACGGGCGGAGATAGTCGCCGCCGGGAACCACCGTCTCCTGCAGGTCGTAGGAATTGTCGCTGTCCCGGTCCAGCTTCGTTGTAAAGACGCGGTAGATGTTCTGGCGGTTGAAGACCAGTCCCATCATGCGGCGTCCGCGAAGGGAGTCCAGTCACGCCTCGAACTCGGGCCACGGCTGCTCGACCTCCGCGAGGTTCAGCGGTACGTCCCTGGACAGGACGGACAGGTCAGCTCGTCTGCTCGGGTGATGGCCAGTTGCTCGTCCATTGCGAGAAGGCCTAGGACGTGCCTCCTGGCGCTTGTCGAGCAACTGGCTGAGGTCCGTCCGCTGCACTGATCCAGCCCATTGTGCGGTGAGTCCTCAGCGTGCCGCCGACGTGCCCCGTGGAGCATGCGAGATCAGGGTGGACGTGACGATTGAAGTGATCGGGTCGCCTACGGTGATCAACCGGTCGACGAGGGCCTCGAGCTCGGCGTTGTCGGCGACCGCGACCTTGAGGATGTAGCAGTCCTCGCCGGTGACCCGGTGGCACTCCAGCACCGGCGGCAGCTCCTCGAACAGAGCCCTGGTGTGCTGTAGTCGGCGACCTCCACCCACCCGGATTCGTACGAACGCCAACGTGGGACGTGCTGTCTCGGTCGCATTCGACTCTGGTCGGGCCTCAGCTTCGTCGTACTCAGTGCCGTCGTCCTCCAGTTCCTCGTCGTAGATCTCAATGTCGTCCCAGCCGACCTCGGCCGCGAGATCGGTGACAGGTGGAATCACCACTGCCTCCCTACACGCCCACGTGTGCGCCTCGACCCTGACCGCCACTCATCGAGGCCTCTTCTGCGTTCGCCGTTGATACCGGTGCGGACACGGCAATAGATTGTGTTCAGCGGATGGGGTTCATCAATGACGCCGGAGCAAGTGGCACGAAATACCCAAGTCATTGGCACCGCCATGCCACGGCTCACGAGCCCTGAAACCGTGGCAGCTTGGGATTCAAGCAACCCTGGAGGTCGGCATGGGGGCTGGGGACCGGCGAATAGCGGCGTGGGTTGACCTCATAGGCGACCTCTTGATGCAGCCCACTGGCGCCTCTCCTCATCGACTGCTGTCCGCCGGTCTCAGCGAGACCTTCGGCTGCCAGGTCTCCTGGAACTGGATGGACCCGGACGGAAGCGCGGGTTACGTACTACACCACCCCATGCGGGACTGGCCCGCCTCAGACAGTGGGCCAGAAATGGCTGCAGCAGTCGCGCACCACCCCGTGCTGCAGTGGTACGGAGCCGCGGGGGACATGGCGGCCATGACCATCGGCCGCGTCCCGAGGGCGATGGTGACCGACCAGGGACGTGCCCTCGTGCGCGAGCACTTTCTTCCCGTCGGTATAGAGCAACAAATGGCTATTCCGTACCGGCTGGGGAGTCGTCATTATCGGTCCTTCACACTCGCCCGTAGCGGCAGAGACTTCTCCGACGAGGACCTGCGAGTGGCCTTGCAGCTGCAGCCCTTATTGCGTCTGCTTGACCGTCAACGTGCTGTGCTCACGCGAGACAGTCACCGCCGGGAGCCCACCTCTGGGCTCACCGGTCGGGAGCTCGCCGTCCTGCAGTTGCTGGCTGATGGAATGACTGCCTACTCGATTGGGCGCAGGCTGGACATCTCCGTCCGCACCGTGCACCGGCATCTCCATAGCCTCTACTTCAAGCTCAACGTGTCGAACAGAGTTCGAGCCGTGGTGGTAGCGCAGGAGGCAGGCCTGCTACCTGATGGGAACGGGCCCGCTGCTGTCAGTGATTCCCGGCTCGAGGCGCGGCGGCTCTTGTAATGCGTCGGCTCGCGCACTTCAATTTGGGCGCACTCCAGCAGATGTCGCCGAACAAGGGCACGTCGAGACGGCACCATTGTCGCGGCTCGGAACATCGCTCTATCTACCACCACCCGGCTCCCCTGTTCTGGGTCGCCGCTGCCGGCTCAACAGGCCAATGCGCCCGGCTCGACGAGACGGCAACGGCCGGCAGGCGCGAGCGGTAGAGAGCAGCGTCAGCCCGTGCGATGAGGTCGTCGGCAGTGTCGTTTCGTCGCAAGGTCGCGATGCCAGCGGTGATCGACGCATGGCCGGGCGCTGCTGCCAAGCTGGCGTTCA
>DASQMN010000279.1:0-4388 GCA_035645475.1 Nocardioidaceae bacterium | reverse complement strand
GCAGCAGACGGTCCAGGCGCACCTCGCTGGGGCGTCGCTCGCGATCCCATCCGCCGGCGCCGACGTCCATCCAGCGACGACCGGCAGCCGCCTCCTGTGCAGCGTCGCGGTCGTGGTCCTTGCTCGTCAGGGCAAGGGCGAGCAGCCGGTCGCCCTCTCGACCCACGACGAGGACGGGTCTGTCCTTGCCCCGGCCGTCATCCTCCTCGTACGGCACCCACGCCCAGACCACTTCGCCGGGGTCGGCCTGGCCGTCGGCCTGCGGGGCGTACGTCGTACGGGGCGCGGCCCGCGCTCGCTTCGGTGGACGTGGCGCCCGCAGGCGGCTGACGATGCGGCGCAGCCGGCCACGCTCAGGCATCACGCTCACTGAACAGCACGTACGCCAGCGCGAGGAGCAGGACGGTGAAGATGAGCATGACGAGGCCGCCGCCGAGCGGCTCCAGCGGAGTCGGTCCGAAGACGTCGTTGACGATGAGCACATCCCTCGGCTTGTACATCTGGCTGCCGGCGTCGAAGGGAAGGTAGCGAGTGATGAACTCCGCCGAGTTGAGCGCGTCGGGAAGGACGAACACCACGCTCAGGATCTGCTCCACCACGGTCGGCACCAACAGCACCGTCACGAGCGCGGCGATCTGGTTGCGGAAGATGGCCGCCAGGGCCAGGCCGATCAGGGCGAACAGCGTGCTGTAGGCGACGACCCCACCGATGATCTGCCCGGTCACCGAGATCTGGGAGTCGATGAGGTCGCCGCCGAAGACGAGAGCGACCAGCAGGCACACCAGGATGGAGATCAGGGACAGCACGGCGACGAAGACCGTGATCACCACGACCTTGGCGAGCAGCACCGGGGCACGGCGGGGCACGGCGGTCAAGGTTGCCCGCACCATGCCGTGCCGGTACTCGTGACCGAAGGCGAAGACGCCCAGCAGGCTGGTCAGGTAGGCGAGCAGCAGCGGGAAGCCGAACACGGCTCCCTGGGTGAGCACGACGCCCGTGACTACGGTGTCGAACCCCTCGAAGTCGGCAGCGCTCAAGCTCGCGGCCAGCAGCCCGGCGAGCACGGCCGGGATGAGGACGGACATGCCGGAGATCCACCAAGTGGAGCGAAGGCTGCGAATGCGTGCCCACTCATAACGCAGGGCCGCGCTCATCGCGGCTGCTCCGGCGTTGCCGAGGGAGCGGCGACCGGTGCACCGATGAACTCCTGCGACAGGCCGGTGGCGTCCAGGAAGGCCTCCTCCAGGGTCGCTTGCCGGGTGGCCAGCTCGTGCACCCGCACGCCCAACTCGTGCGCGATGTCACCGATGGCCTCCTGGGCCAGGCCGGTCACGGCCCAGCCGTCGTCCAGCCGGTCGACCTGGGCGTCGCGGGCCCGCAGCGCCGGTGCCAGCACGGCCATGTCCGGACTGCGGACCACGATCTGCGTCCGGGAGTTGGCGTTGACGAAGTCGGCCACGGGTCCGGTCGCGACCAGGTGTCCGCGGCCCACCACGACCAGCTGGTCGGCCAGCAGCGCCATCTCCGACAGCAGGTGGCTGGACACGAACACCGACCGGCCCTGGCTGGCGAGGGAGCGCAGCAGCTGGCGCAGCCACTGGATGCCTTGGGGGTCCAGCCCGTTGGACGGCTCGTCCAGCACCAGGGTGTGCGGGTCACCGAGGAGGGCCGCCGCGATGCCGAGTCGCTGGCCCATGCCCAGGCTGAACTTGCGCGGCTTGCCTCGAGCCACCGACGTCAGGCCGACCATCTCCATCACCTCGTCGACCCGCGAGGCCGGGATGCGCGCCGGAGCGGCCAGCATGCGCAGGTGGTTGCGGGCAGATCGGGTGGGATGGAACGGCTTGGCCTCCAGCAAGGCCCCGACCTGGCGGGCCGGCTGGTCGAGGTCGGCGAATCGCTTGCCGTCGAAGGTCGTCGTACCGGCTCCGGAGTCGAGGTTGAGCATCAGCCGCATGGTGGTCGACTTGCCCGAGCCATTGGGGCCGAGGAACCCCGTGACGCTGCCTGGTTGCACGGTGAAGGACAGGTCCACCACTGCGGGCTTGCCGCTGTAGCTCTTGCCCAGGCTACGAGCCTCGATGACCGCCATGGCTCCCTTTCCCCGCCGATCCCGGAGCTGGACGCCGGCGGAGCCGTCAGCATGGCAGGCTCCACCACACGGGGGTCGGCTGACGCCGACTGCTGCGACATCGAGCAGCCCGATCATCAGCCGGCGACTACCGTGGAGCAGATGCCCACGTCGATCCAGCCTGGTGCGAGGCGCCCCTCCACGCGCGCGCCACGGACACTCGCAGAGGCGCTGCGCGGGTGGGACGACGATGCGCTCACCGCTCTGTTGCTGGCACGCCCCGACCTGGCGCGACCGCTCCCTGCTGACAGCACCCAGGTCGCCTCGCGAGCCGCGACACGCCTGTCGGTGAACGCAGCCCTGGAGCGGCTGGACGCCTTCTCGTTGGGCGTCTGCGAGGCCCTGCTGGTGGTTGACGCACCGGTGACCGCCGCCGACGTCCGCCGGGTGGTGCACGCACCGGCGCGCTCAGTCACCGCCACGCTCGCCAGACTCCGTGGACTGGCCCTCGTCTGGGGAACCGACTCCGACCTGCAGGTCGTACGGGCGGTGAGCGAGGTTCTCGGTCCGCACCCCGCCGGGCTCGGTTCGCCACTGCGCACCGCCCTGCGTTCGGTGTCGGCCGGTCGGCTGCGAAGCATCGCCCGCGACGTCGCCGGCACCGTCGGAGTCCAGGCGACAGATCGCAGCGGTTGGCAGGTCGACGAGGTGGCCGACCTGGTCGCCTCCAACGTGCCGGTCCTGCTGCACGCAGCACAGGAGGCCGACCCCGGCGCCGCCGACGTCCTGGCGCGGCTGACCTGGGGTCCGCCCGCCGGTCGGCTGGGCGGTGTGCGCAGCGAGCTGAGCCTGGATGAAGCCCAGGGCCCGGTCGAGCACCTGCTCGCGCTCGGGCTGCTGGTCGGCGTCGACGCGCGCACCGTGCTGCTGCCGAGGGAGGTGGCACTACACCTGCGTGGTGGCCGCCTCACCCCCTCCCGAGCCGATAGGCCGCCCTCGGCGGAGCCGGTGGCTCGAGACGCGGCCGTCGTGGAGCGCACCGCAGCCGGCGCCGCGTACGAGGCGGTGCGCCAGATCGAGCACCTGATGGACGAGTGGAGCGCGCACCCGCCGGCAGTACTGCGGGCCGGCGGACTGGGCGTTCGTGACCTACGACTCGCGGCCTCCCTACTCGAGGCCGACGAGGATCAAGCCGGCTTCTGGGCCGAGGTGGCGCAGCTGGCCGGTCTTGCCGGTCGAGGCAGCGACGACGAGCTCGACCAGGTCTGGCTGCCCACTCGCGGCTACGACGCCTGGCTGGCCGACGACGTGGCTCAGCGCTGGGCGCACGTGGTTCAGGCATGGCTGGACAGCGATCGGGCGACTGCGCTGGTCGGAACCCGCGACGACCGTGACCGCCCCGTGAACCCGCTGGCACCCGACCTGCACCGCGCGAGCGTTCCCGAGGTGCGGCGCGCCGCACTGACGGTGCTGTCCGAGCACGAGGGTGCCGACGTCACCGAGGCTGATGTACTGGCGGCCGTCGCGTGGCGCCGCCCGCGTCGGTCGGCGCTCCGGGACGCGACGGTGCGCCGAACGCTGCGTGAGGCCGGCTGGCTCGGAGTCACCGGGGCCGGAGCGCTGTCGCCCCCTGGGCGGCTGCTCCTCGGCTCGGGCAGTGCAGCGAACCTGGCCGATACGCTGAGGCCGGTCCTGCCGGATCCCGGTACCGAGGTCCTGCTGCAGGCCGACCTCACGGCGGTGGCCCCGGGTCCGCTGGAACGAGCCGTCGCCCGGTCGATGGCGCTGCTGGCCGACGTGGAGTCGCGCGGTGGCGCCACCGTCTACCGGTTCAGCGCCGGCTCACTGCGGCGGGCCTTCGACGCCGGCTGGACCGGAGCCGAGGTACACGCCTTCCTCGACCGGCACTCCCGTACGCCCGTCCCGCAGCCGCTCGGGTACCTGGTCGACGACATCGCCCGCCGCCATGGGCATTTGCGGATCGGGGCGGCGGCGGTCTACCTCCGCAGCGAGGACCCGCGTGAGCTCGACGCGCTCGTCGCGGACCGATCGCTGGCTGGACTGAGCCTGCGGCGCCTGTCGCCCACGGTGGCTGTCAGTGACTCGCCCGCTGACGTGGTGCTGGCTCGCCTGCGCTCGACCTCGCGCGCTCCAGTGGTGGAGGGACCCGACGGCGTCGTCCGACTTCACGACGAGCCTGCCACGCGGCGCGCGGCCGCCTCGCCGCCGACGCGACCAGCAGCCACTGTTCTGACGGGCACCGAAGCGGCGGCGGTTGCCGCGGCCGTGCGGGCCGGGGACAGGGCGGCGGGCGCCC
>DASQMN010000278.1:0-1978 GCA_035645475.1 Nocardioidaceae bacterium | reverse complement strand
GCGAAGCTGCTCACCGACTCCACTCCTGCGGACACGTACACATCGGCCTCGCCGGCGCGGATGGCATGCATGGCCATGCGTGTCGTCTGAAGGCTGGAGCCGCAGTAGCGGGTGAGTGTCGCGGCGGGGAGGAAGTCGTAGCCGAGCATCGTGGCCACCACCCGACCCATGTTGAAGCCTTGTTGACCCCCCGGCAGACCGCAGCCGAGCACCAGGTCATCGATGTCGTGCGGGTCGAGCTCGGGAACCTTGTCCAGCACGGCTCGCACCATCTGGGCCGCCAGGTCGTCGGGGCGGATCTCCTTGAGGCTGCCCTTGAAGGCCCGCCCGATCGGCGAGCGGGCGGTGGCGACGATGACGGCTTCAGGCATGGTGACCTCTCGATGGTTGCGGGTGACGGACGCGTTCGGCTCACAGGCCGAGGTCGCGCCCGATCAGCTCCTTCATGATCTCGTTCGAACCGGCCCAGATCTTGGTGACGCGAGCATCGCGCCAGGCGCGGGCGACGCGGTACTCGTTCATGTAGCCGTAGCCGCCGTATAGCTGCACGCAGGCGTCGAGCACGTCATTCTGCACCTGGGCGCTCCACCACTTGGCCTTGGCTGCGTCGATCGCGGTGAGGTCGCCGCGGTCGTGGGCCAGCACGCAGGAGTCGATGTAGGCCTGCGTCACGTCGACGCGGGTGACCATCTCGGCGATAAGGAACTTGTTGTGCTGGAACGCGCCGATCGGCTGGCCGAAGGCTGTGCGCTCTTTGGTGTAGTCGATGGTCTCGAGCAGGATCTGTGCCGCGTGGGCGAGGTTGGAGATGCCCGAGCCGATGCGCTCCTGTGGTAGCCGCTCCATCATCGAGATGAAGCCGCGGTCGACCTCGCCGATGCGGTTGGAGTCGGGAAGGCGTACGTTCTCGAAGAAGAGTTCAGCGGTGTCGGACTCGGTCTGGCCGACCTTGTCGAGCTTGCGACCCCGGGTGAAGCCGGGCATGCCTGCCTCCACCGCAAACAGCGTGATGCCCCGTGCCTTCTTCTCCGGACTCGTACGGGCGGCGACGATGACGAGGTCGGCGCTGTAGCCGTTGGTGATGAACGTCTTCGAGCCGTTGAGCACCCAGTCGTCCCCGTCGCGTACGGCGGTGGTCTTGAGCGCGGCGAGGTCGCTCCCGCCGGACGGCTCCGTCATGGCGATCGCAGTGATCAGCTCGCCGGTGCAGAAGCCCGGCAGCCAGCGCCGCCGCTGCTCGGGGGTTGTCAGCTGGACCAGGTACGGCGCGACCACGTCGTAATGGATGCCGAAACAGCTCGACATGGCTCCGGAGACCTTGGCCAGCTCCTCGGCCATGACGGCGTTGTAGCGATAGTCACCGGCTTGCGAGCCGCCGTACTCCTCCGGGATCTCGAGCCCGAGGAAGCCCTGCTTGCCGGCTTCGATCCAGATCTCCCGCGGCAGTGCGCGAGCTTCGATGAACTGCTCGAGGTGTGGGGTGACATGCCGCGTCAGGTACTCGCGGACCGAGTCACGGAAGGCTTCGTGATCCTCGTCGTAGATGGTGCGCCGCACGTCCGCCTGCCCAGGGTTGAGGAGTTGGCTGCCCTCGAATCCTACTCCTCGGTAGCCACTCCAGGGTTCGGTCGACGGCCATGGGGGTACCTGCGTCAGGGTGACCCCGATCCACAGCTCTGGCCAGCCTGCGACCGTCCCGTGGCTGTCGCCGGACGAGCAGCGCGAGTGGCGGTCGCTGTTGGCGGGGTTGACGCTTCTGCTCGACCACATGGACCGAGGCTTGAGGGAGCACAGCGACCTTTCGCTGCCGGAGTACGAGATCTTGGTGCGGCTGTCCGAAGCACCGGGTCGCCAGCTGCGCATGGCCCAGCTCGCCGACTCGGTGTCGCACTCGCGCAGTCGCGTGACGCATACCGTCGCCCGGTTGGAGCGAGCCGGCATCGTGCGGCGCTGCGCGTGCGAGTCCGACGGGCGAGGC
>DASQMN010000277.1:0-3101 GCA_035645475.1 Nocardioidaceae bacterium | reverse complement strand
GGGGTCAGCTCCGACATGGCCGAGCACGGCTCTCATCTGTCCGCGCCGATCCGTGAGCAGACGCTCCTGCACCACGACGAGCAACGCGGTGGCGGGGAAGTGGTCGAGGAAGGGCTCGAGCCGCTCGGCGTACCGGCTGCGCGTGACGTACTGGCTGTCCGGGTCCAGCAGCGCCTGGGCTACCGGCAGCCACTCGGCGCCCTCACGGCGGTGGTGGGCGAACTGCGACAAGGCCCGTTCCAGCGGGTCGCGCACGAGGCATAGCAACCTGACGTCCGGCACGACGGACGCCATCCGGGCCGCCACCTCGGGGTGATCGGGCGAGGTGTAGCCGGGTGAGCTCTCCCCGCGTACGGGCATGGCGGAGTCGAAGTGCCTGGCGTACCAGGCGGGGCCGCGGTGCCAGTGTCCGATGTCCCAAGACTCCGCCTGGGACCAGGCGGAGTTTGTCCCAGGCTCTGGTCCGAAGAAGAAGTTGAGCTCCTTCGGCTCGCTCATCTGCACCTGCGGGTGCGCGGCCAGGTAGCGGTGCAGTGCGCTGGTACCGCACTTCATGGCACCGATGACGACAAGCGTTGGTAAGGCCCCCGACATGTTGCGCGGGTACCCACCCAGAACCGGCGCATGCTGCCGGGGTCGGTCGGGGTACAGGGTCGCCCAGCAACCAGCCGCGACCATCGGCCGCGCCACCTTCAGGAGGCCTTCATGACGAACATCCCGTCCGACCAGCAGGACCCGCAGGTCAAGCACGACCAGCCCGACACAGAGGGCGAGCAGCTGCCCGCGCCCGGGGCCGAGGAGTCGGTCACGGCCCAGATGGACGAGCAGCCCGACCACGGCGAGGACAGCTACGAGGGCCACGGCCGCCTCACCGACCGGGTCGCGATCGTCACCGGTGGCGACTCCGGGATCGGGCGGGCCGTCGCGCTGGCCTACGCCCGCGAGGGCGCTGACGTCGTGATCGTCTACCTCGAGGGTGAGGACGACGACGCACGGGACACCGCACAGCTGGTGGAGAAGGCGGGTCGGCGGGCGGTGCTCATGCCCGGCGACCTCGTCGAGGAGTCCTTCTGCCAGCAGGTCGTCGACCGCACGGTGCAGGAGTTCGGTCGCGTCGACATCCTCATCAACAACGCCGCTTATCAGATGGCGCAGCCCGGCGGTATCGAGGACATCACCACCGAGCAGTTCGACCGCGTGCTCAAGACGAACCTCTACGCCATGTTCTGGCTGAGCAAGTACGCGGTGCCGCACATGACCAAGGGCGCCTCGATCATCAACACCTCGTCGGTGCAGGCGGCCTCCCCGTCGCCCGAGCTGCTCGACTACGCCACCACCAAGGCCGGCATCGTGAACTTCACCCGCGGCCTGGCGACCATGATCGCCGAGCGCGGCATCCGGGTTAACTCCGTCGCTCCCGGTCCGATCTGGACCCCGCTCATCCCGGCCACCATGCCCGAGGAGAAGGTGGCCACGTTCGGCGAGCAGACCCCCCTGGGTCGCGCCGGTCAGCCAGCCGAGCTCGCCCCGGCGTACGTCTTCCTGGCCTCGGAGGACGCCAGCTACATCACCGGTGAGGTCATCGCGGTGACGGGCGGGATGCCGGTCAGCATCTGAGCCGGCGAAGTGCTTAGATGACCAGGCCTACACGAGGGGGCGGTGCAGATGGACGCACGTAAGACGTTCTTGTCCTGGCCGGTGCTGCGGCAGTTCACCGGTCCCGATGTGTTGGGTCGCGGCCCCGCGGTGAGGTCTGCTCATACCGAGGAGATCACTGCTCGCACCACCACCGCCGACCGGGTGGCGCGAAGCGTCTGCCCGTACTGCGCGGTGGGGTGCGGGCAGCGGGTCTTCGTCAAGGACGAGAAGATCGTCCAGATCGAAGGGGACCCCGACAGCCCCATCTCGCGCGGGCGTCTGTGCCCCAAGGGCTCGGCCAGCAAGAACCTGGTCACCAGCCCGCTGCGCCAGACCAAGGTCCGCTACCGGCGCCCGTACGGCACGGAGTGGGAGGACCTCGACCTCGACACGGCGATGAACATGATCGCCGACCGCATGGTCAAGTCCCGCAGCGACGGCTGGCAGGACGTCGACGAGCAGGGCAACAAAGTGCGGCGCACCTTGGGCTTCGCCAGCCTCGGCGGCGCCACGCTGGACAATGAGGAGAACTACCTCATCAAGAAGCTCTTCACCGCGATGGGAGCGGTGCAGATCGAGAACCAGGCCCGGATATGACACTCCGCCACCGTCCCCGGTCTGGGGACCAGCTTCGGGCGCGGCGGCGCCACCGGATTCCAGCAGGACCTCGCCAACGCTGACTGCGTCATCATCCAGGGGTCGAACATGGCCGAGGCCCACCCGGTGGGCTTCCAGTGGGTGATGGAGGCCAAGGCGCGCGGCGCCAAGATCATCCACATCGACCCGCGCTTCACCCGCACCAGCGCTGTGTCCGACACGTTCGTCCCGCTCCGGGTCGGCACCGACATCGTGTTCCTCGGCGGGATCATCAACTACGTGTTGAGCAACGAGCTCGACTTCCGCGAGTACGTCGTCTCCTACACCAACGCCGCGACGATCGTGGGCGAGGACTTCGGCGACGCCGACCTGGATGGCATCTTCTCCGGGTTCGACCCGGAGACACGCACGTACGACCCGACGAGCTGGCAGTACGCCGGACACAAGGCCGACGGCGACGAGCGCCAGGACCACGAGATGCAGCGGGAGACGGCCAGCGCGCTGCAGCACGAGACACACGGCATGAGCGTCGACGGCGACACCGAGCGCGACGAGACGCTGCAGCACCCGCGATGCGTGTACCAGGTGCTCAAGCGCCACTACGCCCGCTACACCCCCGAGATGGTGGCGCAGGTGTGTGGCGTCTCGACCGAGGCCTTCCTCGAGGTCTGCGAGGCCTGGACGTCCAACTCCGGCCGCGAGCGCACGACCGCCCTCGTCTACAGCGTCGGCTGGACCCAGCACAGCGTGGGCGTGCAGTACATCCGTGCCGGCGCGATCCTGCAGCTGCTGCTGGGCAACATGGGCCGCCCCGGCGGCGGCATCATGGCGCTTCGTGGTCACGCCAGCATCCAGGGATCGACCGA
>DASQMN010000276.1:0-8177 GCA_035645475.1 Nocardioidaceae bacterium | reverse complement strand
CGGGAACGTGGCCTGTGATGGGACAGCCGTCAAGCCGGGCGCCGGCCCACTGCCGTGAAGAACGGCGCGAACCAGACGGGTCGCTTCTCCTGCGTATCGAGCGCCTCCAGTGCACGCTGCCAGCGGTCGACGTCCTCCTGCGTCGCGAGCCCCGCTGCCACCATGGCCTCCCGCGCCGCCCACGGCGGCGGACGCATGCCCTGTGGCGCCGGCAACACGGTGTACCAGCCACGGTGGTCCAGCACATCGAGCCCGGCAGAGTCCAGCAGCTCCCCGAGGCGCAGTCCTATCTGTGGGTCGTTCCCGCGACCGCGATGGAACTCGATGTAGCGCTCGGTCATGTCGAGCAGGTCGGCTCCGGTGCCTCGCGTGCGCATCGCGGTCATGTCGGTGTCGACGAGATAGACACACCCTCCCGGGCGCACGAGACGGGCGAGGTGGGCGACGATCGCCTCCTCGCGTCCTCCGTTGTGCGCGAGCACGTGGCGCATGACAGCCACGTCGAAGCCTCCCTCGGCCAGTCCGGTTGAGTCTGCGGCTCCGGTGACGGCGGTCGCGTTGCCGACACCACTCCTGGCGATGAGAGCATGTGCTGTCGCCACCGCCTGAGGCTCTGCGTCGACGCCCACCACCGAGCCGGTCGGACCGACGACCTCCGCCATCTCCAGCAGAGTCGCCCCCGGTCCACAGCCGACGTCGGCTACCGAAGCTCCGGTCACGATGCCTGCCGACTGCCATGCGTCGGCCTCGTCGGCGCGGGCAAGCGCGGCCATCATGCGGTAGCGCGCGACCTCCTCATCCGACAGCACCAGGGCGTAGTCAGACATGGGGATACCGCCTTCGCGAAGAGTTCAGGGCAGGATGACAGGGCGGTGCGTCTGGCACCAGCGCGCGCGACGGAGGGGTACCGGATGATCGCATTCGCCTGATCGCTTCGGGCGGCCTTTCTGACTTCCCCGGCAAGGGAACGGGCCGGTCGCCGGTCAGGCGACGAGGCGGTAGTGCGTCGTCAGCCGGCCGGCATCGTCAAGGAAGTGGAAGGCCAGGGCTGGGGGCATCTGCCGGTCGAGGTCGATGACGGTCTCCTCGGCGAGTCGCAGCGTGGTCGCGACTGCCGGGGCCACCACGAGCGGGCGACCGGCGAAGGTGGTCGCGGCCGGCGTGTGGGCGTGCCCGCACAGAACGGCCACCACCTGCGGGTGCTGATCCAGCAGCTCGGCGAGCCGTTCGCCGTCGTACTGGCGGATCTCGTCGATGAAGTGGCTGTGCAACCGCACCGGCGGATGGTGCATGGCCACCAGCACGGGAGTCATGACCGGTGTGGCGGTCAGGGCGCCGGCAAGCCAGTCGAGCGTGTCGTCGGCCAGACGTCCTGCGTCACGGCCAGGAACGACGGAGTCACACATCACCACCCGGACGCCGGGCAGGTCGTGCACACGGTTGATCGGCTCGTCGCTCGCCGGCTCGTTGAGCAGCACCGTGCGGTACGACCCGCGAGTGTCGTGATTGCCCGGGCACAGCAGCAGCGGGCGATGGAAGCCGTCCACGAGCGCACGGACCTCCTCGTACTCGGCTTCGGTGCCGTGATCGGTGAGGTCGCCGGTCACCAGCAGCGCGTCGACCGGGGTGCGCATGGCCGCCAGGAAGGCGAAGACGCGCCGTGCTCGCGTGGCTGCGCGCTCGCTCCCGTCGAGATGGAGGTCGCTGATGTGGGCGAGGAGCATGCGGCCAATCTGTCACGAGCGCGCTCTGGCGCTCCGGGCGCGGTCGAGGTACGCCGACGGTGTGGTTCCGACCACGCCGCGGAACTCACGACTGAAGTGGGCCTGGTCGAACCAGCCGAGCTCGATGGCCAGCTCAGCGAGCTGCTCGATCTCGCCGGCGTCGATGGAGGCGACCGCGTCCTGCAGCCGGTAGCGGGCCAGAACCGCCTTGGCGCCGACGCCGACGTACGTCGTGAACAGCCGCTGCAGTGCCCGCACAGACACCCCGCTGTCGGCGGCCACCTGGTCGACCCGGACCAGCGACCGCACGCCCCGCATGCGATCCAGGATTGCGAGGAGCTCGAGGTAGGCCGTCGCTGGCTCCCGAGCCAGCGGACGCAGGGCCGCGTCAAGGATGCTCGCCCGGGCGCCGTCGTCGGGCTCGCGGAGGACCGCAGCGGTCACGGTCGCCGGGTCCAGTGCCAGCTGGTCGGTCAGTCGGACCACCGTGTTCCGATCTGCCCGTACGCCCGCCAGGGCGGTGAACCCACCTGGCCGGAACTTGACCGCGGCAACCGCCCCCGTGCCGGACAGGTCGACCGAGAACCGTCGCGTCACCACACCGTGTACGAGCGCTGCGGGCAGCACGACCCCGAATCGCGGATGAGAGCCCTGCTCGACCGACACGTTGACGGCCGGGTCGCTCAGCACTTCCGCTCGATACGCAGCTGCGCCCTCCAGGTCCCAGCGCACCGTCCAGTAGCGCTCGACGTAGGGCGTGAGCTCCGGCGACACCGCGTGCTCACGGCGAAGGCGGGTGCGTTCCTGGATCTCGTCGGGCCGCAGAACCCCCGAGGTGGAGCGCGTCGCGTTCTTCCAAGACGGCACCCCGGGAGCCTAGTGAGACTGCCGGGCATGGCGATTCACGACGGAACCCCCGACGGCTACACGACCCTGACCCCGTTCCTGGTGTGCTCACCTGCGTCCCAGGCGATCGACTTCTACACGTCCGTGTTCGGTGCGACGATCGTCAGCCGGATGGACGCGCCCGACGGTACGGTCCTGCACGCGGAGCTCGACTTCGGCAACGGGCGTCTGCAGCTCGGTGACCCCTCGCAGGAGTACGGACTCGTCGCCCCGGATCCAGCCCCCGAGCGAACGAGCGCCTCGACCTGCATCTACGTCGCTGATGTGGATGCTGTCTTCGCCCGTGCGGTCGAGCAGGGCGTGGTGGTGCGCGAGCCACCGAGCACCTTCGTCACCGGCGACCGGTACGCCTCGGTGCTGGACCCGTACGGCCACCGCTGGGCCGTCATGACGCGGGTCGAGGACGTCACCGTCGAGGAGAACGAGCGGCGCCTCGCCGAGTGGGCCGAGCAGCAGTCGTAGTCTGGCTTGGTCCTGCGCCCGAGGGCGTCGTCGACGCTGCCAGGACGTCGCGCCATGCCGGTCAGGTCAAGCGCGCATGTGGCGGTCCAGCCGGAACCACACGGCCTTGCCGTCGTCCTGGTAGTCGACTCCCCACGTGTCCGCCAGCGCGTCGACCAGGACGAGTCCGCGGCCGGCGAGCGTGCCCGGTGACCGCAGTCGCACCGGGCGGTCGCAGTCTGCGTCGGTCACGGTCACGCAGACCCCGCGATGGTCGTGGGTGGCGGTGATCTCCAGCACCGGTGTGTCGGTGTGGAGCAGGCTGTTGGTGATCAGCTCACTGGCGAGCAGCTCCAGCACGTCGAGCTGGTCGCGGTCCAAGTAACCCCAGCGGGCGATCTCGAGCCGGAGTGCCGATCGGCCCCGCCGAGCCGAGATGGGCTCAGGAGGGAGTCGCAGGCTCAGCCGTGGAAACGCCACGCTTGCTGTCGTCATCGCCGCACTTCCGGTCGTACTGGAGCAGCTATACCGCTGACTCACTGTCATATCAGTATCACCGAAAGTGATATAGCCAAACCTCGGGGTGCGCTTGTTCAGGCCCGTCGACCGCTGCTCGCCCAGCGGCGGAAGGTCTCGACGTGTTCGGAAGGCCAAGACGAGTCGCAGGGCATGTTGCCTTGGCTCAGCCGGTCCAGGATGGCATCGGCGTGCGTGGTGACGTCCTCGTGCGACCACAGGTCGAAGGCGAAACGCATGGACTTGCGGTCGCGCTCCCTGAACAGCGGTCGGATGTGCCGGGCGAAGCTGAGCGGCTCACCGTCCCCCGGCTGAAAGACCCCGGCGAGCTCGCTGTTCGCCGCCGGCGCCCGAGCGGCTGGGTGCCCGCCCGGAGGTCCGGCGGTGCCCCAGTCCCAGCGCGGCATCGGCATGCGCGCCGGGGGACGAGCCTCTGTCTGCGAGTTAGCCAGCGCCAGCCTGGTTCCCCACTCGATGTAGGACACGAATGCCGACCGGAACTCGGGGTCGGCCGGCAGCGCGACGTCGTCGGCGGCTTGCAGCATCAACGAGGCCCAGCGCGCACGCTGCGCCTCCGTGAGCTGACGGCCGACGTGCTGGCTGATCATGCGCGGGTATCCGCCGTGCTCGCTGCTGTAGACAGCCGGGCCACCGAAGACTTCGCCGAGCCAGTCCGCGACGCGGTCCGGGTGGTCGGGTGCCATGCCGGCGAAAAGCGGTCCGATGAGCGGGTCGGCCATGACGTACCGGCTGTAGAAGACCCGGGTGAGCTCGCGCAGCACTGCCTCGCCCCCCAGCCATTCGTAGAGCGTCGGCTCGGCATCGGTCGAGAGTGCGTGCTCCTCGGCGGCGAGGGGTCTCTCGGGAGCGCTCACTCAGTGATTACATACTTACAGTTTACTGCTGTCAAGCAAGTCGTCACCAACCGTAACCGCGCTCAGAGGTTGTCTGTTCAGCGTGTCCGGTGATGATGGCGTGCAGTCGCTCGAGGGCGATCTTGGGGTGGCGGTGCTCATCGAGCAGGCCGTTGGCCTCCTGCAACGTGTCGGTCAGCTGGGTGTAGCAGAACCCGGCCAGCACCGGCGAGGCGCGTACGGCGTCGAGCCAGTCACCCAGGCGAGCGGCGAACTCGTCCGGATCGGTGACCGTGGAATATCCCCACGTGCCCTGAGCCTGGTCGGGGCCGCCGTCGGGGGTGTACCGGAGGCCACCGAACTCGGTCAGCATCACCGGTTGCCCACGCTCGGTCCCGCCGGGCAGCCGGACGCGCCGGCCCGGCTGCTCGAAGCCGGCCAGCACCCGCTGGAAGCCTTCCGGTGACCCGTACGCCTCGGACAGCTCAGCTCCCGTGTCGGCGTAGTTGTGCAGCGTCCACAGGTCGCTGTCGGTGTGCTCGTAGCCGTCGTTGCTGATGACCGGCCTGCTCGGGTCGACTGCGCGGGTGAGGGCCGCGAGCCCCGTCGCGTACGCCTGCTGGGCAGGGTCGGTCCCGATGTCGTGCACACCCCAGCTCTCGTTGAGCGGCACCCAGGTGACGATGCTGGGATGGCTGATGTCGCGGTGGACGATGTCCAGCCACTCGGTGGTCAGCCGTCGCACTGCCTCCGGGGTGAAGGCGAAGGCGTTGGCCGTCTCGCCCCAGACGACGACGCCGAGCCGGTCCGCCCAGTGCAGGAAGCGGGGGTCCTCGGCCTTCTGGTGCACGCGCACCGCGTTGAAGCCGAGTGCCTTGATCATCTCGACCTCGGAGCGGAGCGCCTTCGCGTCCGGAGCGGAAAGCAGCGAGCTGGGCCAGTACCCCTGGGAGAGCACCGAGCGCAGGTAGTACGGGCGGTCGTTGAGCAGGAAAGCTCCGTGACCGACCCCGACGGTGCGTAGGCCGAGATAGCTGGAGACCTCGTCGATGAGCTCTCCGGCGTCCCCACCTGTCAGCAGCTGCACGCGTGCGTCGACCAGGCGCGGATGCTCCGGCGACCAGGACAGCAATTGACGTGCCTGGCCGTTGTCCAGCGCCGGAAGGGCGATTGTCATGGTGCTGCGCTGCTCGGAGACCCGTACGGCTTGCTCCGCGAGGACGTTCCCGTCGATCTCCAAGCGCACCCGAACGGTCACCGGCTCACGCGGAGCGGTGGTCAGGGTGAGACCCAGGTGCACTCGGGCGGCCGGTACGTCCGGCGTCCACGCGAGGTGCTCGACCGCCACTGCCGGCAGCACCTCGCACCACACCGGCTGCCAGATGCCCGTCGTTCGGAAGTACCAGATGCCGTGGGGCTCGTCCAGCCAGTCCTGCTTCCCGCGGGGCTGGGTGACATCGGTGGGGTCGTCCTCGGCGCGCACGACGAGCAGGTGCTCCGCTTCGAGGTCGGAGGGGTCGAGCGCGTCAGTCAGATCGGCGTGCCAGGGGGTCTGGCCCCCCTCGTGAGAGCCGACAAGCGAGCCGTCGAGCCACACCTGGGCCCGGTAGTCCACCGCGCCGAACCGAAGCACCAAGCGGTGTCCGCGCGCGGACACCGCATCCGCGCCATCGATGTCGGCGAGGCGAAGGGTCCGTCGGTACCAGACGACGGCGTGCGGGCCGGTGTCCCCGATGCCGCTCGCCGGCGACTCCGGTGGGTGGGGTACGACGACGTCGCGGTCGAACACGCTCCGGTCGCCGGTGTCGGCGAGCCGCTGCCACCGCTCGCTCAGCCCGCACCGCTCGTCGTCGTAGGTGAGCTGCCAGGTGCCGCAGAGGTCCGTCCAGGCGTCTCGCAGCAGCTGGGGACGCGGGTAGGTGCCGTCTTGTTCTGTGGCGCGTGTGGGCATGCCCAATCCTCTCCATCGTGCCGGGGAGCCGGTCAAGCGGGTGCGCGGCACCGGAGCGGCTCGGGTCCGGGAAGCCGAGAGCCGTGTCCAGCGGGCGGTGGCTGTCGCCGATCCACCAGCCGGAACACGGCTCTCGTTCGTGTGGGCAGGGGCGGGGTCGAACCGCCGACCTTCCACTTTTCAGGCGGACGCTCGTACCAACTGAGCTACCTGCCCCCACGGTGCGTTCCTGCGGTGCGGCGCACAGGCTATCGCAAGCGCTGCGGCGACGCGGGCGGCGGCATCGCAGTCGGCCTGGACGAGAACGCTCCGGCGCCGGACCGGAGCGTTCTTCGTGACTTGCGACCCCGACGGGACTCGAACCCGCGGCCTCCGCCGTGACAGGGCGGCGCGCTAACCAGCTGCGCTACGGGGCCTGGAGTGGTGCTGGACGTGCGTCAGCCCGAACGAGCCGCGCATCCAGCATCGTAGCGCAGGCCTGCTGCGCCGACGCTGTGCCCCCAACGGGATTCGAACCCGTGCTACCGCCTTGAAAGGGCGACGTCCTAGGCCACTAGACGATGGGGGCGGAACTGACCTGTTCACGTGCGTGTCCGCGTGACTGCTCGCGACATCGTGCCAGACGTGCCGTCAGCCATCGACGCGAGCAGCAGACCGGGACGGCGAGGATTCCTCTGCGCGCGAGTGGGATCAGCCCTCCCACGGCCGGGCGGCGGCGCCGGCGGCCTGCCGTTGCAGCTCGACCAGTACCCAGGCGCGTACGTCAGCAGCCTGGCGCGACGCGGGCACGGTGAGGAGGTCGTCGGTGCGCGCCAACTCGTCCAAGGAGTCGAGCACCCGTGCGAACTCCGGTCCGTATGCGGTGCGCAGGCTGTTCACTCGCACCGGCAGGTCCCGGGTGCCTTCGCCTCCGGCGTACGCGTGCTGCAGCCCCGCCCAGCCGTCCTCGTCAGTGACGTAGGTCTGCATGAAGGCCTGTGCGGTCTGCACCAGAGGATCTCCGGGGTCTCCCATCAGGACCAGGGTCAGCTCGCGCGCCAGGTCGCGACAACGGCTCATCTCGGTCCACAGCAACGTGACGGGAGCGTGCAGAAGAACGACCGCGACCTCGTGCTCGGGTGCCGGCTGGACACGCGCGCTCCTGGTGTGGGGAGGAGTCGATGCCTCGGAGTCGGGCGCAGGCACGAACCAGACTGCCTTGCCGCCCCCCGGCTCCTCGCGGATGCCCCAGCTGCGGGTCACCGAGCCGAGGATGCGAAGGCCGTTCCCTACACAGGGCAGTGTCGACACGTCGGCTTCCGCGTACAGGTCAGCGGGCTGGCTGGGAGCCACGTCCGAACCGTCGCGAATCTCGACTCGCACATCGGGCCCGGTCACATCGACCACCACGCTGATGGCTGTACGAGCGTGCAGAACGGCGTTGGTCACCAGCTCGGAGGTGGCCAGCTCAGCGGTGTCGCTGAGTTCGTCACGGCCGACTTCCCGCATCAGCCCACGCATCCAGTGCCGTGCTGCGGGAACGGAGCGGGGGTCAGGGTCCAGCTCGAGGCAGCGCTGCAACTCGGTCCCTCCAGCAGACGTCAGCCCGATTCATGCACAAAGTAGCTGATCAACTACGGAACGTCATCCACGCTAGGGTCGCGATGTGGACGTCTGGGTGCTCAACGGGCCGAATCTCTCTCGCCTGGGGCGCCGGGACGTGAAGATCTACGGCGCCGACACGTACGCTCAGCTCGTGGCCCGTTGCCACAGCGCCGGCGCTGAGTGCGGTGCCCGTGTGGATGT
>DASQMN010000275.1:0-8472 GCA_035645475.1 Nocardioidaceae bacterium | reverse complement strand
CAGGCGGCGTCGTACCGTGACGAGCGGGGGTACTCGGCCGGACGGTGCAGTGCGGCGAGAGCGGTCATGGTGCGCACTCAACCATCGCCCCCGGCGCTCGTCAGGCACCATGGAGGCATGGACGAGGCCCCGGCGACCGATCGGCCGGCCGCGAGCGGCGCTACCGCCGACCGGACCACGCGGCAGGGGCCGTCCGCACCGGCCCCTCCGGAGCGGGCGCCGAGCCGAGCGAACCCGTCCCTGGGCGACATCCTGCGGTCGATGGTGCTGTTGCTGGCGCTGGTCGGGCTCATCGCTGCGTACCAACGCTTCTACACCGACGACGACGTCGAGTTCCGAGCCCCGGTGAACGTCGAGTCGGCGCTCACCCAAGCGCGCGACGCCGCACCTTACGAGGTCGTCGGGCCGGGTGCGTTGCCGGCGGGGTGGAGAGCCACCAGCGTGAGATACACGCCCGGGCAGGACGCCCGGTGGCACGTCGGCTACCTGACGCCCTCCCAGGAGTACGCAGGGCTCGAGCAGACAGACGGATCTGAGGCTGAGCTGCTCGAGGAGGTGGCACCCGGCGCCGAGCCGATCGGAGCGACCGACGTGTCCGGGGAGACCTGGCGCATGCTGCTCGACGACGAGCGTGGCGACACCACGCTGGTGCGCTCCACCAGCGACTCGGTGATTGCGGTCACCGGGTCGGCGACCCAGGAGGAGCTCGAGCAGCTCGCCGGGTCACTGCGAACCGACTGACCGCCGCCTACTCCTGGTGCTGAGTCACTGGTCCGGAGGGGCAGCGCGCTCCAGGCGCGCCCGGGCGCCGTCCAGCCAGCCCTGGCAGATCTGCGCCAGTCGCTCCCCGCGCTCCCACAGCGCCAAGGACTCCTCCAGCGCGATGCCTCCGGACTCCAGCGCCCGCACCACCTCGACCAGTTCGTCTCGCGCCTGCTCATAGGACAGCGAGTCCTCAGCTGGGGCGCTGGTCACCGAGTCATCCGACTCAGCGTGTCCCGTGTCGGCGTCAGCCGGGCGGTCCGTCACGTCGATCTCCTCGCTGGCTCATCAGACATGGGGTCTTCTTTGTGCCCCTCCGTGTGCTCCTCCGTGCCGCCCGCGTCCGCTGGGGTCCGGACCTCGACTGTGCGCACGGTGAGTGACCCGTCGGCGAGCCGCAGAGAGATGTGCTCACCGACCGTCACCTGTCTAGCGGAGGTCAGCACAGATCCGTCGGTGCGCTGGGCCACGGCGTACCCGCGCTGCAGCGTCGCGAGCGGCGACAGGGCGCGGATCTGTCCGAGCGCGCCGGCGGTCTCGCTCGACGCCCGGTCGAGACGGTGCAGCAGGCAGCGATGTGTACGGGCGCGCAGCCCGGCCACCGCGACCTCTCGCTCGTCGATGCCGCTCAGCGGCGAAGCGAGGCTCGGCCTGGACCGCACCGATGCAAGCCCGGCCTCTTCGCGCTCCACACGGGAGTGGATGACCCGGCGGGTTCGGTCGAGCAGGCCGCTGATGCGCTGCTGCTCCTCGCGTACGTCCGGCACGACCTTCTTGGCCGCGTCGGTCGGTGTGGAGGCGCGGACGTCGGCCACCAGGTCGAGCAGGGGAGTGTCCGGCTCGTGGCCGATGGCGCTCACCAAAGGGATCCGGAGGCGCGCGACTGCCCGGATCAGCGCTTCGTCTGAGAACGGGAGCAGGTCCTCGACCGAGCCGCCGCCGCGGGCGACGATGATGACGTCGACTCGTGCGGCGCCCTGGGCCGCATCTAGGTTCGCCAGCGCTGCCATCACCTGCTGCGCGGCGGTGGCGCCCTGAGTTGCGACGTTTCGCACCACGAACTGGACTCCCGGCCAGCGCAGCTTGGCGTTGGTCACCACGTCATGCTCCGCCGCAGACGCCCGGCCCGTGATCAAGCCGATCCGTGCGGGAAGGAACGGCAGCGGGCGCTTCAGCTCGGCGGCGAACAGCCCCTCGGCGGCCAGCAGGCGACGTCGTTGCTCCAGACGGGCCAGCAGCTCGCCGACCCCGACCGGTCGAATCTCGTCCGCGTTGAGGCTCACGGTGCCCCGACGGTCGTAGAACCGTGGCCGAGCGTGCAACACCACCCGGGCGCCTTCGGTGACCGGTGGCTCGATGATGTCGAGCACACTGCGGTGGCAGGTGACGCTGAGGGAGATCTCGGTGTCGGGGTCACGCACCGTCATGAACACCACCCCGGTGCCTGGCCGACGCGTCAGCTGGGCGACCTGCCCGTCGACCCAGACCCAGCCGAGCCGGCCGATCCATCCACCGAGAGCGTGCGCAACCTGGCGGACGGGGGCCGGCTTGTCCGCCGACGTCTCAAGGGCCACGACAGGACCCTAGGGGGAGGAGGTGACAGTGCACCGCTCGCTCAGGACACCGCATCGCTGAGCGCCGCCTACGATGGAGGCATGGAAGCCCCCGCTCGAACGAGGCCTGGTATCGCCCTTGGCATGCCGGGCCCGGTGCCGTCCGAGCACAGCCGGGTGCTGCTGGCGGCGCCCCGCGGGTACTGCGCTGGGGTCGACCGCGCGGTGGTGACGGTCGAGAAGGCTCTCGAGCTGTACGGAGCACCGGTCTACGTCCGCAAGCAGATCGTGCACAACAAGCACGTCGTCGAGCAGCTGGAGCGTCGTGGGGCGGTGTTCGTCGAGGAGCTCGACGAGGTGCCCGAGAAGCAGATCGTCGTGTTCTCAGCGCACGGGGTTTCACCGGCGGTGCATGAGCAGGCAAGCCAGCGGGGCCTGAAGACGATCGACGCGACCTGCCCGTTGGTCACCAAGGTTCACCACGAGGCTCGTCGCTTCAGTGCTGAGGACTACGACATCTTGCTGATCGGCCACGCAGGGCACGAGGAGGTCGAGGGCACGGCGGGCGAGGCGCCATTGCGCACCGTGATCGTGGACAGCCCCGACCACGCCGACACGGTCGAGGTTCGCGACCCCTCTCGCGTGGTGTGGCTGTCGCAGACGACGCTGTCCGTCGACGAGACCATGCTGACCGTTGAGCGTCTGCGCCGCCGTTTCCCGCAGCTGATGGACCCACCCAGCGACGACATCTGCTACGCGACACAGAATCGGCAGGAAGCTGTCAAGGAGATCGCCGCCGGCACCGATCTGGTGATCGTTGTGGGTTCCGGCAACTCATCGAACTCCGTGCGGCTGGTCGAGGTCGCCCTCGAGGCCGGCGCACGGGCTTCCTACCGCGTGGACGACGCCTCGGAGATCGAGGACGCGTGGTTCGACGGCGTGGAGACGGTCGGAGTGACCTCCGGTGCGTCGGTCCCAGAAAACCTGGTCGACGGGGTGCTCGCCGCGCTTACCGCGCGTGGCTATCCCGATGCGCGCGCGGTGCGTACCGCCGAGGAGACGCTGATCTTCTCGTTGCCGCCCGAGCTTCGTCGCGATCTGCGCGCCGCTGGAATGGCCTGAACTCTCCTCCGCTGCTTCTGTCGCCGTGTCCGGGCTCAGTTCTCGCGCAGCTGAGTGCCCATGCGGACCGCGACCAGCACCAGCGCCGCCGTGTGCCCCACGATCAGTGCCGCCGCGAGGTCCACAACGCCGGCCACGCTGCGAGTGGCAACGTTGGCGGCAGAGTCGACAGTGTCACCCGCGACGGCGTCGGGAGCCAGAACGGTGACGCACGAAACGATGGCGAGCAGTGCGAGCGGGGGCAGCACCGCCGCCGTGAACAGCGCTTCGTTGCAGGCACCCAAGGCGACAGTCAGGCAGACCAGCACGAAGCAGAGCCCGAAGAAGCTACCCAGCGAGTCCCCTACCTGCACGGACACCGCCGCGCAGGCAACGAGCAGCGTCGCGGCTGTCACGACCACTCCGCGGCTGCTGAGCTCTCGTCGCAGCAGCCAGTCGGACGACGGCAACGACGGCACGGTGGTTGTTCGCACTCGATCACGGTAGGTGGGATGGCGCACCGCTGTCAGATGCCGCGCCGCCCCGGGAAAGCGGCGGCACGAGAAGGTCATCCGCTTCGACGGCTGGGGGCTGCGGCCGCGGTATCCGCGGGCAGGACACCGGCACGGGGGTCATGCACGAGCAGCTCCGCCGCGCTCAGCGGGCGCACCGCCTCTTCAACCGGGTGCGGTGACTCCAGGTCGTCGTGGCCGACGTCGAGCTCGTGCAGTCGCCTGGCTGTCACGAGCACCCTGGTCTCCAGCGAGGCGATCGCCTTGTTGTACGAGCCGACCGCCCCAGTCAGCGAGCGACCCAGCCGGTCCAGATGCTCCCCGACAGTGCCGAGGCGCTCGTACAGCTCCCGGGCCAGCGCGTGCACCTCCCTGGCGCCGCTCGCCAGCGACTCCTGGGTCCAGGCGTACGCCACGGTTCGCAGCAGTGCTATCAGTGTCGTAGGTGTGGCCAGCACTACCCGGTGAGTCGCGGCGTACTCAAGCAGCGAGGGGTCCGACTCGAGGGCCGCGGACAGGAACGACTCGCCAGGAACGAACAGCACCACGAACTCCGGTGCCGAGGGGAACTGCCGCCAGTAGGCCTTGCCGGCCAGCGTGTCGGTGTGCTGCCGCAGCTGCCTCGCGTGGCGAGTCAGGGCAGCTCGCGAGTCGTGCTCGTCGTCGGTCTGAGTGGCGTCCAGGAAGGCATCCAGGGGCACCTTGGCGTCGACAACGACCTGCTTGCCGCCGGCAAGGTTGATCACCATGTCGGGGCGCTGCACGCCGTCGGGCGTGCGCACGGTGGCCTGCTGGGTGAAGTCACATCGCTGCACCAGACCGGCTAGCTCGACGGCTCGCTGCAGGTGCATCTCACCCCATCTGCCGCGCACGGCCGGCTTGCGCAAGGCGCTGGCCAGCGAGGCCGTCTCGCGCCGCAGGGACTCCCCCGACACACGCACGGACTCGACCTGCTCACGCAGCTGCGCATGCCACTCGACGCGACTCGCCTCGAGCTCACGAAGACGTCCGTCGAAGCGGTCGAGGCTCTCGCGCACCGGAGCGACGGCGTCACGCGTCGCTCCAGTGGCCAGCCCGAGAGAGTCGACGAAATCCGAGCGTTCCCGGCGCAGAAGCCCTGATCCGAGCAGGACGCCCAGCGCCAGCCCTGCGACCAGGGCCATGCCGGTCATCGCCCACGCCGTTGAGTCCATGTGGGCGACCTTTCCACGCGGCACCGACAGTTCCAGCCGGCTCTCCGTACGATGCACTCTCGTGGCACTTCAGATCGGGATCGTCGGGCTCCCCAACGCCGGCAAGTCGACGCTGTTCAACGCGCTCACGCAGAACGAGGTGCTGGCGGCCAACTACCCGTTCGCCACGATCGAGCCCAACATCGGCGTGGTGGCAGTACCCGATCCCCGGCTCGGTGTGCTGGCCGGCATCTTCGACTCGGCTCGTCAGATGCCGGCGACGGTGGAGTTCGTCGACATCGCGGGAATCGTGCGGGGAGCCAGCGTAGGGGAGGGGCTCGGCAACAAGTTCCTCAGTCACATCCGTAACGGTGACGCCATCTGCCAGGTCACTCGGGTCTTCCGCGACGAGGACGTCACCCACGTCGACGGCAAGGTGAGCCCGCGTGACGACATCGAGACGATCGCGACCGAGCTGCTCCTGGCTGACCTCCAGACGATCGAGAACGCGCTGCCGAAGATGGAGAAGGAGGCCAAGAAGGACAAGAGCCTCGCTGCCACGGTCGAGGCGGTGCGCCATGCCCAGACGGTGCTCGAGGGGGGCACCGGCGTCTTCGCAGCGGGACTCGATCGCGCCCCGCTGCGCGACCTGCACCTGTTGACCGCCAAGCCGTTCGTCTACGTCTTCAACTGCGACTCCGACGAGCTCGCCGACGAGCCGTTGAAGGCTTCCATGCGTGAGCTGGTGTCTCCCAGCGAGGCGATCTTCCTGGATGCCAAGTTCGAGGCCGAGCTGGTGGAGCTGGGCGACGCTGAGGAGGCGCGCGAGATGCTCGCCGAAAGCGGTGTGGACGAGCCCGGCCTCGACGTGCTCGCCCGCGTCGGCTTCGACACCCTCGGCCTGCAGACGTACCTCACCGCCGGCCCGAAGGAGGCCCGGGCATGGACCATCCGGCGGGGGGCCACGGCGCCAGAAGCGGCCGGTGTCATCCACACCGACTTCCAGCGCGGCTTCATCAAGGCGGAGATCGTCTCCTACGACGATCTCGTCGCGGCCGGCTCCATGGCGGCGGCCAAGGCGGCCGGCAAGGTGCGCATGGAAGGCAAGGACTATGTGATGGCTGACGGTGACGTGGTGGAGTTCCGTTTCGGCTCGGCATCCACGTCCAAGCACTAGGAACGGCGTCGTCCTCCTCAAGCGGGCTGAGGTCAGCGCATATCGATCCGCAAGCGCGTGCCTCGTTCCCGCTCGACCAGTGTCGCGGTGCCTGCGGCGTGGGCGTAGCTGCCGGTGCCGCCTGATTCTTCGACTCGGCTGAGTACTTTCGCGGATATCCTTGGGCGCCGCTTGCGTTCTACCGTCGATTCATGAGATCACGATTCGCAACAGCGTCTCTAAGCACCGCCCTCGTTGCCGCCGCGCTGACCGTATCCGGCCCTCCTCCCGCCACCGCAGGCGACGAGCTGCCCAGCCAGGTCGTGCTCCACGACGGTCCCGGCGACGTGAGGCAGTGGGTCGCCGACGATCAGGCCTGGGTGGCAGCCGACCTGCCCGAGTCGGACGTCCTGCGTGCGCGGGTGCGGCACGGCCGTGGCGCGCTCAAGATCCGGATGCTGTTCGCCGACCTCCGCCGGATCGGTGACGAGCAGACGTTCCGAGCGGTCGTCAAGACCCCTCGATCCATGTATGGCAGCGCCATCACCGTCGTGCCCGGGGCATGGCGCGGCCGCGTGTCTCTGGCTGACTTCACCAGAGAGGCAGTATGGCGATGCCCCGGATACGGCCACGTCGTGGACTACTCCGACAATCAGGTGAGGATCCGGGTGCCACGAGACTGCCTCGGCAAGCCCGACTGGCTCAGAGTGAATATCACCAACGACTTCGGTCCTGATGGTGACGGGGTGCACATCGACAATCCCCACAAGCGCTCGGTGCGATCCGGGTTCACACAACGTCTTCACCGGTCGTCTCCCAGGCACTGACGAGCGGAACCTCGATCACGACGCTGGTCACAGCTCCGTGTCAGGTTGTGGCGTTATGGCTTGCGCCTCAATCAAGCGACGCAGAACTCGTTGCCTTCCGGGTCGAGCATGACGACATGTCCGAGCCAGTCACCGTAGTACTCCTCACGCACAGAGGTGGCTCCGGCCCCGACAAGGGCGGCCGCCTTTGCACGGATGAGCTGATCTCGCTCGGCCATGTTCCATGGCGGCTCGCCGGCCACGCGGATGTCGATGTGCATCCGGTTCTTGGCTGTCTTGGCCTCGGTCACCCTGAGGAAGCCGATGGCCGGGCCCTTGCCGTCTGGATCGACGAGCGAAGCGCCGTCCGGATCGTCGTATCCCGACTCAGCGACATAGCCGAGCGCCTCCGCCCAGAAGGCAGCGATGCGATGCGGATCGGCGGCGTCGCAGCCGAGGGTCCAATGAGTCGCCATGGCCGGCAACGTATCGCGGTGCCCGTTCCGCGCTGCGCGTTCTGACCAGCCCGCCCGGCCGGACTAGTGGTCACCTTTGGTGTTTTCGCGTGGCTTTCTCGGGTACGACCCGATTGGTTCCCTCCGCTGCGCGTACAGCGAGGTCGGGTGGTGCTGCCGTATATGTCGCAGATCAAGGTTTGAGGACCGCATGCGCGAGCGTCTGAGTCGATACCTACGACAGTCGAGCCCTACGCAACGAGGGACGATGCTGGTGATCGCCGCGCTGTTGGTCGCTGACGTGGGCCTGTTCCTGCACGGGGGCGCTGACGGCACGTCGTCGCTGTGGACGGGCAGATCGCAGACTGAGCGGCCAACCACGGCCAACGAGGAGCAGACGTCTAAACGGTCAGGCGAAGATCGGGACGAGCCCTTGGCGTCGGATGGCTCATCCTCCAGCGAGGGAGAGTCCGATACTGACGAGGGCGAGCTTGACGCCAGCAGCGTCGCGGGCGCTGCGGCCGACGACGATGTGTTCGGAGCGGCGCCGATCCTGCTGCCCGACGGCAGCGTGCTCGGTTCCGATGGGGACCTCGGCGAAGATGTGACCGAGGCTGCCGGGGACACTGATGCGCCTGGCACGGATGACGCCGGAGGCAGCGACGACCTTGGTGGGACGGGGAGCTCCGACGGTCCCACCCGTGGTGACGGCACCGACGACGGTGGCACGGGCGGCACCGGTGGCGACGACACCAGCCCCGGCACGCCGGGGCCGTCCACACCTCAGCCCACGACTCCTGGTCCGACGACTCCTGCACCCACAACTCCCGAGCCGGAGCCGGAGCCGGAGCCGGAGCCCGAGCCGGAGCCGGAGCCCGAGCCCGAGCCGGAGCCCGAGCCCGAGCCCAAGGCGGAGGCCGCGCCGAAGCCCGAGCCGAAGCCCGAGCCGAAGCCC
>DASQMN010000274.1:0-7778 GCA_035645475.1 Nocardioidaceae bacterium | reverse complement strand
CGAGAGAGCCGGCATGCGCCGCGAGCAGCATGGCATCCAGGAATCATGGCATGCCGAGCTCGGCTGGGTAGACGGCTACACGTATGGGATCCTCGCCAGCGAATGGCGCACATGAGCGAAGTAGTTCGACTGCTGCACGCGATGGAGCCGGGTGACCTGGAACAGGGAGCACGCGATGGCGAACAGCCCGAGGCCGTTCGAAGTCCACGAGTCGGGGGCGTTGCTGCACGGGTCGAAGGCCGACCTGGAGGTGGGTGACCTGCTGGTACCCGGTCGCCCCTCGAACTTCGGCGGCGGGCGGATCGCCAACCACGTCTACGTGACCGCGACGCTGGACGCGGCGACGTGGGGGGCCGAGCTGGCGCTCGGGAACGGCTGTGGCCGGATCTACATTGTGGAACCGTTGGGTGTCTTGGAGGACGACCCGAACGTGACGGACAAGAAGTTCCCCGGCAATCCCACCCGGTCCTACCGCACTCGAGATCCCGTCAGGATCGTCGGTGAGCTACTGGACTGGGTGGGCCACTCGCCCGAGCAGCTGCAGGCCATGCGCGATGGCCTTGCCGACCTCGAACGCAGAGGCCTCGCGGTCATCTACGACTAGCCGCGGCACAGTGCCGGTAGCCCAACCGCGTGCGGCGACCGCGGGGTCAAGGGAGCCAGTCACTCGCCCGGTTCGGTCGGAGAGAAAGCACGTCCGGATCCCGGAGTCCAACCATCGCAGTCCAGGCGACCATCAGGGGCTGGAGCGCTGAAGTTCGACCCGCCGCCAATTCTTGGCCCGATCCGGGCGAGCTCCGACACTGCGGACGCTGATCGTCCGCATGACGTGCTTACGATCGGCCATGGTGACAAGTGGCCACTCGATACAGCCGTTGACTGCTCACACGTGGAACGCGTTCGCCGGTCTGGTGGAGCGGCACAACGGGATCTTCGGCGGGTGCTGGTGCATCTACTTCCACCCCGACTGTGCCGAGCGGGGGCAGGGCTACGAGGGCAACCGCGCGCTGAAGAAACGGCTGGTCGAGGCCGGACAGGCTCATGCGGCGCTAGTGATGGTTGGCGAAGAGGCGATCGCGTGGGCGGAGTACGGCACTCCGGAAGAGCTGCCGACCATCCATCACCGCAAGCAGTACCTCGCCGAGGCCGACGTCGTGCCCGACTACCGCATCACATGCATCTTCGTCGACAAGCGTCACCGCGGACAGGGCTACGCCAAGGTGGCGCTTACTGGTGCGCTCGATCTCATCGCAGGGCAGGGTGGCGGTGTGGTCGAGGGATACCCGCACGAGATCGGTGAGAAGAGGATGAACAACTCCTTCGTCTACAACGGCACACGCACGATGTACGAGCAGGCCGGCTTCGACTTCGTCCGCTCCAAGGGGATGAAGAACACCGTCATGCGCCGCACGATCCAGCCCGCCTGAACTCGCACAACCGCCGGGCCCCGCCGGCCGCGTCGCGGCGCGGCGGCGCACCTTGGCGCCACCCTTGCCATAGCGAATATTGGGTCGCTTTCGCGGTTAGCCCACCACCGGAGTCGACGTCGTGATGCTGTGCCACGTTCCCGGCGCGTAGATGGTCCGCTCGCCACCGTTGTCTATGACGAGCAGCCCCGCCACATTGAAGCTAAAGCGAGCATCATCGGCGAAGTCCTCGATGATGCCGGTGTCCGTTGTGAAGGTGAAGGCCATGCCGGGAGCCTGTCATGAGTCCGGGTCCGCAGCCATCTGCTGACGATGCTGCACGAGCAGGGTGCCGAGCAGCTACAGCGGCTCATGGCCAGCCTTGCCTACCGCTCGACTGGACGCCTACGAATCTCCTGGCCGTCGCGTGTTAGGTGCTCATGCGCGTCGGGCACGATCTGCTGATGGTCCGCGCCGAGCGCGGTGAGTGCCACGGCGTGCTCCTTCTGTTGGTCGCGCCGCTGTACGTACTGCACTGCCTTACGCACCCGGGAGGGCAGCGTCGACTCGTACGGCTCAGCTCTGAGCTCCTTCATCAGTGACACGCACATCGCGATGATCACCAGCATGAAGACGCCCCCGACGATGATGACGAGGTTCTGCAGTGCGGTCAGTCCTGCCCGCAGGTCGTCCCCACCAGACCACAACAGCACCGACGCGACGGCGCCCTGCGCAATGCCCCAGAAGATCACCAGCCAGCGTTTGGGTTCCTCTTCGCCGTTCTGGCTGAGCATGCCCATGACGATCGACGCCGAGTCCGCGCCAGTGATGAAGAAGATCGCTATCAGAGCGATCGCCAGCACCACGGTGAACGATGACAGTGGGTACTCGCGCAACACCGTGAACAGGATGCTTTCCGTACCCTCGTCAGCGAGCTGCTGCCCCAGGTCCTGACCACGGTTGAGCTGGAGGTCGAACGCCGCCCCGCCCATGATCGAGAACCACACGAACGACACCAGGCTCGGGACAACGATCACGTAGGCGACGAACTGACGGATGGTGCGCCCCTTGGAAATCCGGGCGATGAACATTCCGACGAAGGGCGTCCACGAGATCCACCACGCCCAGTAGAAGATGGTCCAACCATTCAGCCACGCAACCTGGTCTGCGTCGAAGGCGCCGGTGCGGCCGCTCATCGTCGGTAGCTGGGTGGCGTAGGCGCCCATCCCTTCGGTGAGCGTGCTGAGCATGAAGACGGTCGGACCGACCACGAACAAGAAGAGCACCAGGACGACGGCGGCGACCGCATTGGCGTTCGACAGGAACTGCACGCCTCGTTCGATGCCGGTTACCGCCGACACCACGAAGCACGCGGTCAGGACCCAGATCACCAGTAGCGCGAGCCCGACGCTCTTGCCAGAGCCGTCGAACACGTTGTCCAGCCCGCCTGTGATCTGCAGCGCGCCCAGTCCGAGTGACGTGGCGGACCCGAAGAGGGTCGCGAAGATGGCGACCACGTCGATCGCCTTGCCAGGAGCCCGCCCCGCCGCATCGCCGATCAACGGCCGGAAGGCACCCGAGATCAGATTGCCGTTGCCCTTCCGGTAGGCGAAGTAGGCAATGGCCAGCCCGATCACGGCGTAGATGGACCAAGGGTGCAGGCCCCAGTGGAAGAAGGTGTACGCCATCGCGAGCCGGGCGGCCGCCGGTGATCCGGCTTCGGCCATGCCTAGCGGTGGGGTGTTCAAGTGGGTGAGCGGCTCGGCGACGCCCCAGAAAATCAGCCCGATGCCCATGCCGGTCGCGAACATCATGGACACCCACGAGAAGGTGCTGAACTCAGGTTCGGCGTCGTCGGGGCCGAGCCTGACGTTGCCGTAGCGGCTGAGCGCGAGGTAGCCGGAGAAGATGACGAACGCTGCGGTGGTCAGCACGAACAACCAGCCGAAGGTCTTCTCCAGCCACGTCAGGGTCGTGGTCGTGGTCTCACCCATCTCCTCCGGGGTGAGGGCGCCCCACAGCACGAAGGCGAGCACGGCTGCAGCCGCAACGGCGAACACCGCCTTGTTCAGGGGAAGCGACCGGTGCGACTCGCCGGCTGGCGTCGGGTCGGGGTCAGCCCCGGTGGCCGGTCTGCTCGCTATGTCCGTCACGGCGGAACCCCCAGATCGGGTAGTCGGCGTGCAGGACACGATGAAGGTCAAGGACCCCCTGTGTCAACGAATCGTTACGGCATACGCAACCTGTATCTCAGGACGCAACACCGTTTCGAGGGTCATCTGAGAGATTCCCGCACTATCGCTGGCTCAGATCCGCGGCTACTGTCTCCTGCGCCGGCGCCCCTGAGTCGTCCCTAGCGCCGTGCTTGAGGAGCTTCGATGCGCATTCTTGTCGCCGACCGTCTGCCGGACCGCTTCATGGAGGCGATGCATGGTCGCGGCCATGAGTGTGTGGTCGATGCCGATCTCACCGAGGCTTCTCTGCCCGAGTCGGTGGCGGGTGTGGAGATACTGGTGGTTCGCGGCACCCGAGTGACGGCGGATGTCTTCGCAGCTGCCGACTCACTGAGGCTGGTGGTGCGGGCCGGCTCGGGCACGAACACGATCGACTGCGACGAGGCGAGCAGGAACGGTGTACTGGTGGCGAACGTCCCGGGGCGGAACGCCGTAGCGGTTGCCGAGCTGACCTTGGGACTGCTGCTGGCGGTTGACCGGGCCATTCCGGACAGCACGAGCGAGTTGCGCGCCGGGCGCTGGGACAAACAGCGGTTCGGTGCCGTTGGGCGCGGCCTCTACGGGCGGAACCTTGGCATTGTCGGGCTGGGCAACATCGGCTTGGCGGTTGCAGAGAGGGCCGCGAGCTTTGGCATGCGCCTGTTCGCTCAAGCCAAAGGCTCTCGCTCCCCCGAGGTGTCACAGCGGATTGGCGAGTTCGGGATCGAGCTGATTCCGGACCTGGTGACGCTGGCCGCGACCGTGGACGTGCTTTCGCTGCACGTGCCGCTGAAGGATGAGACGCGTGGCATGGTCGGTACGGACGTCCTCAGTGCGCTGCAGCCGGGGATTCTGCTGAACACATCGCGCGCGGAGGTTGTCGACACCGATGCCCTCATGGCGCGGCTGGACGCGGGTGAGCTGTCCGCTGGACTTGACGTCTTTCCGGACGAGCCGGGTTCCGCCGCCACGAACTGGCATTCGCCGCTGGCCGCTCATCCCCGTGTGGTCGGCACCCACCACATCGGTGCGTCGACCGAGCAGGCACAGGAAGCAGTGGTGGATGGCGTGGAGGAGGTCATCAACGCCTTCGTCGCGGGCCATCCAATCAACGTCGTCAACAGTCCGAGTACGCATTCCAGTCGCCAGGTCGCAGAAAGTGGGGTGGCTCGATGACCCGCGTGCACAACTTCTGCGCCGGACCGTGCACCCTGCCCGTCGAGGTGCTCTCTCAGACCCAGGACGAACTGCTCGACTACCGGGGCAGCGGCATGTCCTTGATCGAGATGAGCCATCGGAGCCCGGAGTACGACGAGGTGCACGGCGACGCACTCGAGCGGCTGCGTACGGCCCTCCAAGTCCCCGACGACTTCGAGGTGCTGTTCGTGCAGGGCGGGGCGCTACTGCAGTTCGCGATGGTGCCAATGAACCTGTTGGCTGCTGGCTCGACGGCCGGGTACGTCCGCTCCGGCGCATGGGGCAAGGCCGCCTACGCCGACGCGGAGCGCGCCGCGTCCGTCTACCTCGCCTGGGACGGGACCGACGGCGGCTTCACGCGGATGCCGACGGCCAACGAGATCGACGTTCGTCCCGGCACCCGCTACGTGCACCTGACGTCGAACGAGACAATCGAGGGCATCCAGCTGCATGAGCTGCCGGCCCTGCATGTGCCCCTGGTGGTGGACATCTCCTCCGACTTCCTCACCCAGCCCGTCGACTGGCAACGGGTCGACGTCGTCTACGGCGGCGTGCAGAAGAACCTCGGCCCGGCGGGGCTCGCTGTCGTCGTCATCCGACGCAGCGCTCTCGAGGGTGCTGTCTCCGGCTTGCCGGCCTACCTCGGGTACTCCGGGCACGCAGCCGCCAGGAGCCTGCTCAACACGCCGCCGATGTTCTCCATCTATGTGATGGGCAAGATGCTCCGCTGGATCCAGGACCGGGGCGGGCTGGCGGGTATGGCGGAGCGGGCCGCCCGGCGGTCTGGGCTGATCTATGAGGTCATGGACGCTAGCGGTGGCTTCTACACGGGTCCCGCTCAACCAGACGCGCGCTCCCGCACCAACGTCGTCTTCCGACTGCCCTCGCCCGAGCTCGACGATCGCTTCCTCACCGGAGCGCGCGAGGCCGGGTTGGTGAACCTCAAGGGCCACCGCAGTGTCGGCGGCTTTCGCGCCAGCATCTATAACGCGATGCCGGACGAGGGGGTACACGAGCTCGCGGATCACATGCGCACCTTCGCGCAGACCGCCGGATGACATCGGCGCACCACTCGGCGGGCTCGCTGGTGCACAACGTGGTCGGGCACGTTGTGTCTCCGCGGTGGGCGGCCCGTGTGGTGAGTCCGCTGCACGACGTCATCAGCGAGACCGAGCGTCGTGCCATTCTGGCGGACAACCCCGACAGCTACCTGCACGTGACCAGCGACGCACTGGCGCTGCCCGAGCTCTACGGCGACGACGGGGCCGAGTTGGTGCAAGCCAGCGCACTGCGGCGACTGCTCGACCTCGGCGCGTACACCCCCGTGCCAGAGCCGGCCCTGTACGTCTACCGGCTGACCGAGCGAGGCCGCGATCACACCGGGGTCATCGCGAGCGTCGCCGTCGAGGGCTTCAGCGACGGCCGGGTGCTCGGTCACGAGGCTGTGCAGCCCGAGCGCGTGGCCGGCTTGGTCCGCCACTACCAGCGGGTCCCCAGCCGCTCGGAGCTGGTGGCACTGCTACACCGCACCGATCCCGTGGTTACCGAGCTGACGGCGCGCGTGACCGCGCAACCGCCGCTGCTGAACTTCACCGACGCGAGTGGCCTAACGCAGTCGGTCTGGCAGGCCGGACCGCTGGAGGCGGAACGACTGATTGAGCAGCTAGGCGGTCATCGGCTGTACATCGCCGACGGCCACCACCGCGTGGCAGCGGCCACTCGCTGCTGGGAGACGGCGCGACGTCCCGGGACTGGGACGGTGCTGTGCGCCCTCTACCCGCAGCACGAGATCGAGCTCCACGCGTTCCATCGTCTCGTAGGCGGCCCGGTCGCAGTACCGGCGCTCCTCGAGCGGGTGGCAGTGCACTTCGACGTCAGCGCCATCGAGGAGCCCGGCGACGCACCAAGTGTCCCACCGGGCACGATCGGGCTGTATGCAACCGGCAGATGGTGCCTGCTCCGGCCACGTGAGCGTCGGAGCCTGCAAGGAGTGGCGCGCCTCGACGTGACGACGTTGCATACGCAGGTGCTGCGCCCGCTCCTCGGCATCATCGACGGGGACCCGCGGCTCCACTTCATACCCGACCTACGGGACATCAGCGAGGCGAAGCGGGAGTGCGACGCAGAAGCAGGTGTGCTGTTCAACCTTCACGCGCCCAGCATCGACGACCTCATCTCGGTGGCCGAGCGCGGTGAGGTGATGAGTACCAAGACCACGTACGTGCAGCCCAAGCCACGGACCGGGCTCTTCTTGAGCTAGTCCTCAGCCCCGGCCGAGCGCAACGATCGTTGCGTCCGCCCGAGTGGTTACCCGAGCAGGCGAACCAAGCTCCGAAGCTCGGCCTGAGGGGAGTGCTGCGCGATCACCGCGTACAGGGCGTTGCGCTGCGCTTCAGGGCTGGACGAGGGCCGCAGGCCTGGCAGCCGGCGCTGGGTCGTGGCGTGGGCGGTGCTGGCGACGGTGCTGCGGTGACGCAGGAGCATGGTTCTCGAGCCTCTATCGATGGTTTGTGGGTCTGTGTTCAGACTATGCCCTGCCTGCTTGCTATCCCTGACGTATCCATGTTTCCGTCACTGTGCTTTATGCCACGCCCGGCCAGAAGCGCTTCACAGCCTTGACGGGGCTGGTTGCGCTTGCACCCAGGTAGCTACCGACGCGAACAGCGGCGATAAGCCGCAATCCGACGGTGCACAGCCGAGGCAGGCAGCGCCACGGGCAATCGATCGAGCCACGCGGGAGCCAGCACCCTTATGAACTCCGTGTCGCCTCCGCTGACCTCGGCGGCGCTATGGGTCGGGCTAGGGTGCTCGCCATTGTGCTGTTCTGACTGGGTGACTGGCTGGCGTCACCGCGGCGCTTGACCTTCTCAACCGACTGAGGACCGCTGTGGATTGAGCGCCCCAAGCGGTGCCCGGCGAGGCCTCAGTGCCCACGCGTGAGAAGCAGTGTGGTCACCGCTCC
>DASQMN010000273.1:0-4085 GCA_035645475.1 Nocardioidaceae bacterium | reverse complement strand
GCGAAGGAGAACTCGGCGCGAGCGCGCCCTCGCCGCCGCCAGCTGGTGAACTCGTTGACCAGCATGCGACGCACGTAGGCGTCTGGGTTCTCCGCTTGACTGACACGGCTCCACGAGCCGTACACCTTGACCAGCACGCTTTGCAGCAGGTCCTCTGCCTCGTGTTGGTTCCCGCACAGCGCGTAGGCGGTTCGGTACAGGCGGGGCCACACCCGTTCGACATACGGAACGTACTCATCGTCCCTGCGATGCATGGGCCCTCCCCTGTCATCGACAATGACGCAGCGCCGGAGGATTCGGTTCGTCGGCGAGACGCATTCAATCCGGCAGGCGCCGCGACGGGCGCAGCAAGCAGGTATGTGCAGCGTCGGGATATGTCGGACGCCAGCGGTGTCTCTTCGCCCTGGACCGCCCCGCAGTGCCACAGGCGGGGAGCGTCGAAGCCCTCGGCTTCAGTCGTCAGGAGCAGTCCACAGCCGGGCGTCTGCGACCAGCTCGCCGTCGCCGGTGAGCCCGTCACCTGTCCATTGCTGCCCACCGAAGACGAAGAGGTCCCGTCCCAGTGCGGTGCTGGAGTCGTCGTTCACGTCCTCACGACCCGGGGGCGCGGGGATGGTGACCAACGCCTCCGTGACGCTGTCGTACACGAGGAGTCTCATCGTGGAGGCCATCTGCCCGACGCTGTTCGGAATGTCGTAGGTGGCCCGGTCGTCGTCCAGCACGCCGCTCAAGTCGTTGCGCTCACCCATCACTTCGGGCAACGGGGACCAGGTCCACGAGTCGGGTTGGAGGATCCAGCCCGGTGAGTCGATGAAGTGCCCGTTGAGCAGCGGACCACGATCCGTGGGCAGCAACTGGTAGCCCTGGCCGGGGGCGTTCGGGAGTGATCTCCACCTGCTGCTTGCAAGGTCCAGCCTGGCAGCCAGCGTCCCGGTGTCCTCGCCGGACTCGAGCGCAGCGTGTGACGAGCCGGTGAGGACCAACTGATCCCCCACGGGCACCACGAACCGGTCGTAGGTGCGGGGCATCGGGTCGTCGGGGAGTTCGGTCCACCTCGAGCGCTGAGGGTCGAAGACCAGGTCGGCGACTTCCCCGAGTTCGTCGCTGCCGGAGTACACCAGCAGGCTCTCGCCGATGGTGGTGAGGTGACGGTGGTGCTTGGGGCCAGGGACTGGGCCGTGGTCGGTCCAGCGGTCGGCAGCCAGGTCGTACGACAGCAGCCGCGGCTGAGCGTCACACATCGGGCCGTTGACGCAGCCGGTGACCACGTACGCCGAGCCGTTGAGTGCGCTCGTCGCGTACTCGGTCCGGCGCACGCCGAACGGCGGTTGGGTGATGGTGCTCCAGGAGTCAGTTGTCCGGTCGTAGACGGCACCGTCGTCGAGTAGCGGAGCATCCGGGGCCGCGCAGTCGCCCCCCGGCGGGCAGAGAAACTCCCATCCGCCGACCACGAGCATCCGCTCGCCTACGCCGACTACGACGGCGTGGTCCCGCGCAGAAAGGGGCGCATCCGGCAACCGCCGCCACGTTCCAGCCGCTTCCTGGCGGCCGTTGCCTGGGTCGACTTCCACACGCGCGGTCGAGCAGCCGGCGGCAGCCGCCACGAGGACGGCGGCGACCGTGGCAATGAGGAACCTCATGCCCATGTGACGCGCACCGTCCCGCATTGGTTGCGATGGTCGGCGTCAGGGTCATCGACCAGCGAGGAAGGTCTGTCGTTTCGCTCTGGTCGAGGCGCGTCTCGCACGCTGCCTATCCTGCCTGCATGGCCGACCGACCCGTGTACGTCCTCCATGAGCACGATCGGCCGCAGCACCACTTCGACTTGCGCCTGGAAGAGGAGGGCGTGCTGCGCTCGTGGGCCGTCCCGAGAGGACTGCCTGAGGACAATGCGCACGATCGGCTCGCCGTACCGGTCGACGACCACGACGTTGGCCACGCGACGTATGAGGACGACACCAAGCGCATCGCCGACACCGGCTGGTGGGAACTTGAGAGCCGTGATGATCGCCGGTCCGTCTTCGTACTGCATGGCCGGAAAGGCGCCCGGCGCTACGCGCTCATTGACACCGGCGGGCAAGCCCTGCTGCACCTGACGCGCGCCCAACCGCCGCTCTAGCGAGCTCACGCCTGACGGAAGCCCCGATTGTCCCGAAGCGCTGCCGCTTTCGGGGCTTGAGCACGTGGCTTGAGCCACGTGCTCAACCAGCGGGACGTCGGAAGAGGATCGGCTCGCGGCCAACCGACGGCCATGGCGAGTCAGTGGATTCTCAGCCTTGGCTCGCGATCCAGGTCAACCGGCTGACCTGGCGGCCGCCTCTATCTCCTCGCGCCGCTCCATCCAGAAGGCTGAGTCGTGCTCCTTCTCGGCCATGCTCTCTGCGTCGGTTCCCACCGCTCCGTCCAGCTCTTCGCGCAGTATGTCGGCATGGCCGGCGTGCCGACTGGTCTCGGCTAGCAGGTGGACGAGGATGTTGAACAGGGGCACCTCGGCGCCCTGCCACCAGGCGACGCGGCCCGTGGCATCGAGGGCGAGGGAGTTCACCGTCGCGTCGCTGTGGTCCCACACGCGTCGGTAGCGACCGACGACATCGCTGCGGGACTCGTGCTCGGTCGCCCACATGTCGGCGAGCCGCTCGGCCTCGACGTCCCACCGAGGCAGCGGTTCGGGAAAGGGACGGTCGAAGACCTCGCCGAGATACCTGGCCTCCCAGGTCGCCAGGTGCTTGACCAGGCCCAGCAGGTTGGTCCCGGTGACGGTCATCGGGCGACGGACGTCGTACTCGGAGAGCCCGTCGAGCTTGGCAAGCACCGCCTCGCGCTCGTGCTTCAGGTAGTCATACAGATTGGCCTTGGCGGCGTCGTCAATCATGAAACAGCACCCTGCCACTTGTGCTCGAGGGCAATTCACCGCGATGGCTTGCAAGAGGCGATAGCTGACCGGTACGTCTCCAGCTGCCTCTCGGTCCGGGCGCCAGTCCCTACAGGGACCTGAGATCCAACACCGTCCTCGCTCGAGCGTTTCGGAGCGCGCACACGGAGTCAATCCGCCGACAGGTGGTCCACCCGTGGCGTGCCCGGATCGGCACCGTACGGACGTGTCAGGACCCACGAAGGACAGCGCCTGAACGTGGCGAATTACTATGCACGGTTCGGTGTGCCTGTCGCCTCAACAACTGAGGCCTCCTGTGAGGAAGGAAAGCCTGTGAATGACCTCTTCGACGCGGAGATCCGCGGCCACCACAGCATGCGGGACCTTGTACTGACCGTCGTCTCCGACGAGGAACTCGCCTACCAGTTGCCGGGTAAGAACCCCACGCTGGGCGAGTTGCTGATCGAGATGGGGCACCTTCAGGGGGTATATACGTACTCCTTCCAAGCCTTCGAGCTCGACTGGCAACACCGCCAGCTCCCAACTCCAGATCCGCTCACTATTGCTGGTCTGTCGGCCTGGTTCGCCGCCCAGGACACGGTGATGAAGACCGCGCTGGACCGCTTCACCGACGAGGATCTCCGCATCGACCGGATCGACCGCGGCGACGGCTTCGTCGCCTCCCCGTTCGTCCAGGTCCAGATATATCGGGAGGCGGTCTACATCTTCTACGGCAAGCTGAGCGTCTATCTGAAGGCGCTTGAGCGGGACCCCGGCGCGACCTGGGCGGCTGGGGTGGGGTGAGGTTCGCCCACGATCTACTCGCGCTGAGAAGTCCGGACACGAATCCTCACAGCGCCGCTGGCGTTGGCGCCACAGGAGCACTCACCGTCGTATGACCGATCCCCCCGTCCAGGCGCACCATTGTGTGACAGAGAATCGGACGTCGAGAACAGCCTCCGGTACGGAGTCCGCCCGGTTGAGGGACCACCCCTCGCTTGACAGCACTCAGACGACCAGCCGGACCCGTCCATGCCGTCGCGACAACCCACCCGGGACGACTTTCCGGCGGCGCGTCCGTCGCGGACGCCGCAGCGGCGCGATGGCGGGAGGTGCCCGCGTCAGCGCGGAGGGCCGCTCCGCGCGAAGTCTCAGTTCTGGTAGGTGGTGTGCCCCGCCGGGGCTGCCACGGTCGTGTCGTCGAGGAAGCAGT